>JBBRDR010000031.1:0-22395 GCA_038203745.1 Burkholderiales bacterium
CTTGTCTTTAATCAACCCTGAACCACCGGAACATCATGAACCTACCTCAGCCTGGAATCCTCCTCCCCCTACCTAATCAGGCGCGCTATCTTTCTTTTTCGATTGCTGATGTCGCATGCATTCAGGATGCCCTGAACGTACTGCGCGAACGTGCTGATGGTGAAAGCACCGTCATCGGTTTCGGCTCATCGCTGGTCACCGCACTGGGAAAGACCATCGACGGGCTCAAACCCTTCCCGCTCATTACCGCACCGGGACTGGCTATCGATAACGCGCCGGACGCCCTCTGGATCTGGCTGCGCGGCGATGACCGGGGCGACATCCTGCACCGTTCGCGGCGTCTGACCAAGGTACTGGCACCCGCCTTCAAACTTGAAGAATGCTGGGATGCATTCAAATATGCCGAAGGGCGCGATCTCTCCGGTTACGAAGACGGCACAGAGAATCCGACCGGCGACGATGCGCTCGACGCAGCCATCATTGGCGATGATCAGCTGGCAATTTCCGGATCGAGTTTTGTCGCCACCCAGCGCTGGCTGCATTGTTTTGAGCGCTTTGAGGCAATGTCGGAAGAGGCGCAAGACAACGCTATCGGCCGCCGCGTAATCGACAATGAAGAAATCGAAGACGCCCCGAAATCATCCCACGTCAAGCGCACGGAACAAGAAAGCTTCACGCCGGAGGCTTTTGTACTGCGTCGCTCGATGCCCTGGGCGGAAGGCAATGATGGCGGCCTGATGTTCGTCGCTTTCGGCGCGTCTTTTGATGCCTTTGAAGTACAACTCAAGCGCATGGTTGGCACAGAGGACGGGATTGTCGACGCCCTGTTCAATTTCACCCAGCCGGTCTCCGGCGCCTATTTCTGGTGCCCGGCGCTTAAAAACGGCAAGCTCGATCTTTCGCCGCTGGGCTGCGAAAAGACAAAGCCAATCTAAAAACCGTCTAAAAAAACGCCGCTGGAGTCACCTCCGCCGGCGTTTTGTTTAAAGCAATTTAATCCTATTTTTTCAGGCTGTCTCGAATCTCGCGTAGCAACAGCACGTCCTCTGTCGTTTCCGCCGGCGGAGCCGGCGGCTCCTCTTTCTTGAGCCGATTCACTTGCTTAATCATCATGAAAATGATGAAGGCCAGAATGACGAAGTTAACCAGAACCGTGATGAAGTTGCCGTAGGCGAATACCGGAACTTGGGCTTTTGTGAGGGCGTCGAGCGTCATGGCCGTCCCTTCCGGCACGCTGCCCAGAACAAAAAACAGGCCGGAAAAATCAAACTTACCTCCCATCACCCAGGCGATGATCGGCATAATTAAATCACCGACCACCGAATTGACAATTTTGCCAAAGGCCGCGCCGATGATCACCCCCACGGCAAGATCCATGACGTTGCCCTTCATGGCAAACTGCTTGAATTCCGATACTATGCTCATGACATCTCCTTTTCCTAAAAATCAAACCTTACGTAATCTTTCGCCGGCGGCGGCCAGCGTCGCCTCCTGCTTTGCAAAGCAGAAACGTATCACCTTATCATCACGTCCGTTTTTATAAAAAACGGAAATCGGGATGACCGCCACACCGACTTCACGCGTCATCCACTGCGCAAACTCGCGGTCGGGCAATTGCGAAATCGCTTCATAACGCGCCAGTTGAAAGAAGCTCCCATGGCAGGGTAAGAGTTCAAAGCGTGAGCCCTGCATCTGCGCACGGAAGAAATCGCGTTTCTGCTGATAAAACGCCGCCAACCCCTGATGCCGCGACGCATCGTGCATGTAGTCGGCAATTCCCAACTGGCACGGCGCGTTGACGGTGAACACGTTGAACTGGTGCACTTTTCGAAACTCAGCCATCAAATCGGTGGCGCCAACCACGTAGCCGATCTTCCAGCCCGTGATGTGATAGGTCTTGCCAAACGACGACACTACGATACTGCGCGCGGCAAGCTCCGGATGAGTCGCCACGCTAAGGTGGTGTGCGCCGTCAAAAACAATGTGTTCATAGACTTCATCCGAGAGCACCACAATGTCGGTATTACGGGTGATGTCGGCCAGCGCAACCAGATCGGTTTCTGTCAACAAGGTGCCGGTCGGGTTGTGCGGCGTGTTAATGATGATCATGCGTGTGCGCGGCGTGATCAGCGAATGTACTTGATTCCAGTCCGGCTTGTAATCAGGAAAGGTTAGTTGGGCGTAAACCGCCTTGCCACCAACGGTTTCAATCGACGGCACATAGCTATCGTAGTACGGCTCAAAAACGATTACCTCATCGCCGGAACGCACAAAGGCAGCGATCGCCGTAAAGAGCGCCTGTGTTGCACCGGCGGTTACCGTCACTTCATGATCGGCATCGTAGCGCACGCCGTACAGCGCTTCGACCTTGTCGGCAATCGCCGTACGCAGTTCCGGCATGCCGGCCATCGGCGGATATTGATTACGCCCCGCTTGCATGGCGCGCATCGTTGCTTCGAACAACGACGGATCGGCCTGAAAATCAGGGAAACCCTGCGACAAATTAATTGCACCACACTCGGAAGCAAGCTTGGACATCACGGTAAAAATCGTGGTGCCTACCCAGGGAAGTTTGGAATCGATGGCGACAGGCGTATTGAGCATGGCGGAACGCAATAAATTGCGGCGATGGCAAGGAAACATGCAGTGTATGTGCACGAAGCCCGGTAGACAAGCGAGACCTGCAAACGGCTGAAATAAGGCGATTATTGCCATGAACCCGTAGCGCAGAAGGCATTTCCCCGCTACGATGCAGAAAATTCAAGAAACCGTAGCTGTTTTTACCTATCTGAGTGTCATGAGCCAACTTAATACTGACGAAGATCTCGAACGCTGCACCCTGAGCGGACGCCGCGAGATCCTTTACCAGTTGCGCAGCCTGATCCGGCAAAGAGCGCGCATCTCCGTGTCTTTTGACGAAGGCCGGCAGACCTTTCTTACCGTATTGATTGCCGTTTCTGACGATGAAAGCCAGCTTTACTTCGACATCAGCGGCAGCATAGAGAGCAATGCCGCCTTCCTGAAAGCCGAACGCAGTCAGTTTGCCGCAGTCATCGAAGGCATTCGTCTGCAATTTTCAGCCCGACAGTCGAAAAAGGTGACGCTTAATGGCGATGCCGTCTTTGCCATTGCCCTGCCAAAGAGTCTGGTACGCCTGCAACGCCGGGATACTTTCCGCCTTCAACTGCCGTCGTCCAAGCCTTATGTTTGCCGGATTCGCAAAGGAACACCGGAAGAAGTCACCCTGCCCTTGTACGATATTTCAGTCGGCGGCATCGGCATTCAAGTGGCCGAACAACTCCAGTACGAATCCATGGAGCAGCTCGAAAACTGCTGGATCGATCTGCGCGAGTCAGGAATGGTGACGGTGACGCTTGAAGTTCGCTACATCATAGCCAAAGAAAGCCGGACCGGGAAACCCCTATGGCACATGGGCTGCCGGTTTCTCAAACTATCGCCGGCGAACGAAACGATCATCCAGCGCTTCATGGCACGCATTGAGGCCGAGCGCCGCGCTTTGTCCGCCAGTTAGCCCGGCAAAACGCCGGCATGACGCAAGCCGGCTGTTAAAATGCACGCCATGAAAGTAGACAACACCCCCACCCGCACCATCGTCCCGTCCACCGGCTTGACAGGTTCACGCACCGTCGAAATCATCGACCAGAGCGCGCTACCGCACGCCTACCGCACCCTGCGTCTCGCAACATTGGATGAAGCCGAGCACGCCATCAGCATCATGCAGGTGCGCGGCGCGCCGCTGATCGGCGTCACCGCCGCCTACGGGGTCGCGCTGGCGATGAACGACAACAACAGCGACAGCGCACTGAACAGCGCTGTTGCCACCCTCGCCGCCACCCGCCCGACCGCGGTAAACCTGCACTGGGCACTGACTCGCATGCAGGCATATCTGCTGCCGCTACTGCCCGTGCAACGCGCTGACGCCGCATGGCAGGAGGCTGGTCGCATCGCCGAGGAAGACATCGAACAATGCCGGCGCATCGGCGAACACGGGCTGACGTTGTTCCGCACGTTCGGCAAACCGCGACTGAACGTCATGACCCACTGCAATGCCGGCTGGCTGGCCACGGTCGACCACGGCACGGCGCTTGCACCGGTCTATGCGGCCTACGATGCCGGTATCGATATCCACGTCTGGGTGTCCGAAACACGGCCACGCAATCAGGGTTTGCTAACGGCGTGGGAGCTCGCGCAGCACGGCGTACCGCATACGGTGATCGCCGACAACGCCGCCGGCCTGCTGCTCATGCAAGGCCGGGTCGATGCGGTGATTGTCGGCGCCGATCGAATTGCCGCCAACGGTGACACCGCCAACAAGGTCGGCACCTACCTCAAGGCGCTGGCGGCGCGCGAAGCCGGCGTCCCCTTCTACGTCGCTGCGCCGCGCTCGACCATTGACTTTTCCTGCGTCAGTGGCTCCGCCATCCCCATCGAGGACCGCGACGGCGATGAACTGCGCAGGATGAACGGATTGAATGCAACCGGACAGCCGTCTTCACTGCGCCAGCTGCCGGCAACGGAGGCTGTAGCCAACCCCGCCTTCGACGTCACCCCGGCACGTTTTGTCAGCGCCATTATTACCGAGCGCGGGCATTGCGCACCAGGCGATTTACAAAAGCACTATTCAGAGGAAATGCAATGACGAACCCGGTTTTGACTCTCTCCGCGGACTTCGAACGCTTCGTACCCTCCGTGGTTAACTATTAAGGTTCATCGCATGCGCCAGTATCTGATCAACACAGCCCGCCGCATGGCCGCCTCGGGACTCAACAAGGGCACCGCCGGCAATCTCTCGGTACGCGCCGAAGAAAACGGCAACAATGGCTTTCTCATCACGCCCACCGGCATGGCCTACGACGCCCTGCAGCCGGAAGACGTTGTCTTCATGCAACTCGATGGAAAGACCAACGACAAGTGTAAGCCCTCCTCCGAATGGCGCTTCCACCGCGACCTTTATATCGCCAGGCCGGAAGCCGGCGCGGTACTGCACGCGCATTCGCCCTTTGCCACCAGCCTCGCCTGCCTGCGCCGAGACATTCCCGCCGTCCACTACATGATCGCCCGCTTTGGTGGCGACACGCTGCGCTGCGCACAGTACGCCACCTTCGGCACACAGGCGCTTTCCGACGCCGCGCTACTCGCCATGCAGGGTCGCCAAGCCTGCCTGCTGGCCAACCACGGCATGCTCGTCTTCGGCGACAATCTCGATCAGGCACTGGATCTGGGCATCGAACTTGAAGCGTTATGCGAACAATACTGGCGCGCCTGCCAATTAGGCGAGCCGGCACTGCTCGATGCTACCGAAATGGCCGTCGTGCTGGAAAAATTCGGCAGCTACGGTCAGCAAAAATGATACGCGTCAGCGAAGTTCGCCTGCCCCTCACCCACCTGCCCGAAGCCCTCGTACCGGCGACGGCCAAACGTCTGGGTATCACCGAAAACGCCATCCGTTCGCTCACCGTTTTCAAACGCAGCCACGATGCGCGCAAGAAAAACGCGCTGATGGCCATCTACACCGTCGACATCGAGGTTGACGACGAAACCGAAGTGCTCGCGACGTGCGCAGACGACCCCAAGATCAAGCCTACACCGGACACGGCCTACCGCTTCGTGGCGCAAGCACCGGCCAGCCTCGCTTTGCGGCCCATCGTGGTCGGCTTCGGACCGGCGGGCATTTTTGCGGCGTTACTGCTGGCACAGATGGGCTTCAAGCCGATCGTTCTGGAACGCGGCAAAGCCGTACGCGAGCGCACCAAAGACACCTGGAAATTGTGGCGCAACAACACGCTCGACCCGGAATCGAATGTGCAATTCGGCGAAGGCGGTGCCGGCACCTTCTCGGACGGCAAGCTCTACAGCCAGATCAAGGACCCGCGCCATCTCGGACGCAAGGTACTGGCCGAATTCGTCAAGGCCGGCGCCCCGAAGGAAATTCTTTACGTTGCCCACCCGCACATCGGCACCTTCCGCCTCGTCAGCATGGTCGAGCGCATGCGCGCCGAAATCATTGCGCTGGGTGGTGAAATCCGTTTTCAGAGCCGCATGACAGGACTGGTCATCGAGCATGAGGCCGTGCGCGGCGTGCAACTGGCCAGCGGCGAAACCATTGCGACCGACCATGTCGTTCTTGCCCTCGGCCACAGCGCGCGCGACACCTTTGAAGCGCTCCACGCGCAGGGCGTGTTCATGGAGCCCAAGCCGTTTGCCGTCGGCTTTCGCATCGAGCACCCGCAGTCGTTGATCGACAAGGCGCGCCTGGGCTCTAACGCCGGCAACCCGCTGCTCGGTGCGGCCGACTACAAACTCGTTTATCACGCTAGCAACGGTCGCGCCGTTTATAGCTTCTGCATGTGCCCGGGCGGGCAAGTGGTGGCCGCCACTTCGGAGCTGAACTGCGTGGTGACTAACGGCATGAGCCAGTATTCGCGTGCCGAACGCAACGCCAACGCCGGGATCGTGGTGAACATCGATCCGGCTGACTACGGCGGCAGCGCGCAAAACCCCCTCGCCGGGATTGCCCTGCAGCGCCAACTGGAAAAACAAGCTTTTACGCTTGGCGGCGGCACTTACGAAGCGCCGGGGCAACTGGTCGGCGACTTCCTCGCCGGGCAGCCGTCAACGCAACTCGGCTCGGTTGCGCCCTCCTACCAGCCGGGCGTGCATCTCACTGATCTGTCCACAGCGCTGCCCGACTACGCCATTGCCGCCATCCGCGAGGCGCTGCCCGCTTTTGGCCGCCAGATTCGCGGGTTTGACATGGCCGACGCTGTGCTCACCGGTGTTGAAACACGCACCTCTTCACCGCTGCGCATAACGCGCGGCGCGGACTGTCAGAGCCTGAATATCAAGGGGCTGTACCCGGCCGGCGAGGGCGCAGGTTACGCCGGTGGCATCCTCTCGGCGGGCGTCGACGGCATTGCGGTTGCCGAAGCCCTGGCGCTGGATAGCCAGCAACACACTTAACCCCCATGCGCATCGAACACCTGAGGCAGCGCCTGCGCAATCACGGCGCTAAAACGTGCCACGAAGAACGCGTCCTCCGCGCCTGGTTGCTTGCCCGAGCACTGGATCACGGCACCCGTCGGCAGCACAGCGAACACTTCCTGCCGCTGCCGCTACGTGAGGCCTTGCCTGGGCTGACCCACGATCTTCAGGCGCTGGTTCGCTTGCGTT
The DNA here is from genome assembly GCA_038203745.1 of Burkholderiales bacterium. Taxonomy (GTDB): domain Bacteria; phylum Pseudomonadota; class Gammaproteobacteria; order Burkholderiales; family Rhodocyclaceae; genus Propionivibrio. The sequence continues at coordinate 7,192 of JBBRDR010000031.1, forward strand.
CGGAGCATCCGGGAGAGGACGGCTCGGCTCGGCTGCTGCTTGAATTGATGGATGGTCAAACAGTGGAGAGCGTCCTGCTACCGCGCGACGGCGTGTGTGTTTCAACGCAGGTTGGCTGTGCCGTCGGCTGCGTTTTTTGCATGACGGGCAAGGACGGACTGCTGCGCCAGCTGGGCAGTGCCGAGATCGTCGCTCAAGTGGTGCTGGCGCGTGCGCGACGTGCCGTCAAGCGCGTGGTCTTCATGGGCATGGGCGAACCAGCGCACAACATGGATAACGTTCTTGAAGCGATCCATTTGCTCGGTACAGCCGGGGGAATAGGGCACAAGAATCTGGTGTTCTCGACGATCGGTGACCGGCGCGTTTTTGAACGCCTGCCACAAGGGCTCGTCAAACCCGCACTGGCCATCTCACTGCACACCACCCGGCCGGACTTGCGCGCTCGCCTGCTACCGTATGCGCCGCACATTGACCCGGAAGAACTTGTTGAACTTGGCGAACGATACGCCCGCCTCACTGGCTACCCGATTCAGTACCAATGGACGCTTCTGGCCGGCATCAACGACAGCGATGACGAACTGGAAGGCATTGCCCGCCTGCTGGCGGGCAAATACGCGATGATGAATTTCATTCCCTACAACAGCAATGAGGGGTTGGGGTTCAGCCGCCCCTCGCAGGAGCGCGCTGCCGCAATGGCCGGATTTTTGCATCAACGCGGGATCATCACTCGACTTCGCAATTCAGCCGGACAGGATATTGACGGCGGCTGCGGCCAACTCCGCGCACGGCAAGTTCGGGGTTGATCGCCGGCCCTGGCAAACGAGTCTTACACACTGCCGCGTCATGCCAGACCTTTCGCCAGATCAAAGCCTTTCTTGCCGCGCACTCAAGCATTTCGGAACTTTCGACCCTGCCTTCCGCTAAATCAAGAACTGCCGCCGGTAAATACTGTCTCTTGAAGGAGCGCAACTGATAAAATTCAGTAGTGCACACTACCAACGCATTGGAGAATTTGTCGTGAGCCCACCCGCCGACCTGATTAAAGCGATTCGTACGGGTCTATTATCTGAAGTTATCGCTGCGCTTGATGCCGGCGCTCAAGTTGAGTTGCATGACGGCCGGGGTGACCCGGGCCTGCCACTTGCGATTGCCTGCTTCATGGGGCATGCCGAAATTGTCCGGGAACTGGCCATCCGCGGCGCCAAGGTAAACTTTGCCGACAACCATGAGCCCACGTCACCCTTATCCATGGCCATTCGGGGCGGCAAAACCGAAGTTGTCAAAGTTCTGATTGAACTGGGCGCGGAAGTCCCGCCCGACGTTCAAACGGGGCTATCCGAACAGGAAATGATGCTGGCGAAATGGAAGGCTCATCATTTCGGCGCAAGCGCTGCCGATGGTGCGTTGTCCGGCACGGAGCTTCCAATTGTTGAGGAAATTGAGGTGGTGAGCTGTTATGGCACGGACACCGGCGTTCTTGATGCTGAAATGCGCCGCGCTGTTCAGGATATGTGCGACAAGAAATAAGTTTTTTTAAACCGACGTAATAGTTCATGAACCCCGAAGGTTTGCAAAAGCTGCTCAGCCACGTGATGCCTTACGGCAAGCACAAAGGCCGTGTGATAGCGGACTTGCCTGGCAACTACCTTAACTGGTTTGCCCGGGAAGGCTTCCCGCCCGGAGAACTGGGCAAACTGCTGGCGCTGATGCATGAACTCGACCACAACGGTTTGTCATCGCTGCTTGATCCGTTGCGCAAGGCTTAGCGCCCGTTCCCGCTTAACTCCAGTACGCGCAGCAGATTTGCCGTGTCGTCACCGCCCCAGCCCTGCCCCATCAATACGTTAAGTTGCTGCCAGACCTGCCCGGCCACCGGCAAAGGAACACCGCTGCGGAACGCCTCGCTCATCAAAATGCCGTAGTCCTTATGCTGCGATGCCGCCACCATCCCCCCGGTGAAGTTTCCCTCAACCATGCGCTTACCTGAAACCTCCAGCACACGACTGCCGGCAGACCCGCCAGTCAGTGCCTGCCAAACTGCGGCAGGATCAACGCCTGCAGCGCTCGCAAAATGCAAGGCTTCGGCTACGGCCTGAATGGTATTCACCATCACCATCTGATTGCACAGTTTGGCCACCTGCCCGGCACCAATTTCGCCGATGTGGACTACTTTCTTTCCGAGCACTGAGAACATCGGCTGAACACGCTCCAGCACCTCGCACTTACCCCCGGCCATAATTACCAGGGCACCATCGATAGCACCTTGCACGCCACCCGAAACCGGCGCATCAATCATCTCGACACCGACCTCCGACAAACGCCGGGCAATCATGCGCGTGACTGTTGGCGCGATGGAACTCATATCGACGAAAATCGAACCCGCGCTGAACCCTTCAATCAGACCGTCCGTCCCCAGTGCGATCTGCTCAACGTCCGCACTGCTGGTTACCGAGGCAAAGACCACGTCAGCCCGCCGCGCCACATCGGCCGGCGAAACACACAGTGATGCCCCCGCCTCAATCAAGGGCTGAGCCGCTTCCGGCTGGCGCGCCCAGACATCCACCGCGAAACCCGAACGCAGCAGATTCAGTACCATCGGGCGCCCCATGGCACCCAAACCGATAAAGCCCAATCGCGTTCCCTGACTCATTTTTCTTCTCCGGAAAGTCGCTCGAGCAACTTGAGCATGGCCACCGAATCTTCCTCACCCAGACCGGCCCCCACCATGGCATTGAACATCTGAGCCGCCGCCGAAGCGGCAGGTAAACTCACACCGAGCGCGTGCGCGCTCTGCATCACGATATTCATGCCTTTCTGGTGCATCCTCGATTTAAAGCCGGGTTTGAAATTACGCTCAAGCATGCGCTGACCATGGTTTTCCAAAATCTTCGAACTGGCAAAGCCCCCCATCAAAGCGTCTCGAACAGCGCGCGGATCAACGCCGTTCTGGCGTGCAAAATTGAACGCCTCGGCTATCGTAAACACCCCCACTCCCGTGACAATCTGGTTCGCTGCCTTGGCCACCTGCCCCGCCCCCGAATCGCCAACATGGACGATGTTTTTCCCCATGCACGCAAATATGGGATGCGCCTTGGCAAAAGAGGCCTTACTCCCGCCCACCATGATCGACAACGAACCGGCGATGGCACCCACCTCCCCCCCGGACACCGGCGCGTCGAGGAAATCCACGCCTAGGGCCTTGAATTCGGAGGCGATCTGACGTGATGTCGCCGGCAGAATCGTACTCATATCCACCGCAATCAAGCCAGCACTGACGCCTTTGCCGACGCCGCTACTGACACCATTCTCGCCGAACATGACGTCTCGCACATCGGGCCCACCGCCGACCATTGAAATAACAATATCGACCTTACCGGCCAAATCGGCCGGATGCGAAGCGGCCATGGCGCCCGCCTCGAGCAAAGGCCGCATCGCGTCGGCACGACGCGCCCACACGCCAACGTCAAATCCGCCTTTGAGCAGATTTAGTGCCATCGGGCGACCCATGATACCCAGACCGATGAATCCAATTTTCATTTACCCCCCCTCGAAACGGCTTGATGACCGAGTTTAGCGCCAGTCATCGGTCTAATCGAACGAACACGTTCAACAAATCCCAGTTGTGAACAAAAAAAACCCCGCTCTCGCGGGGTTTTTACTGAAAGGGGCGATTTCACCCGACCTTCACTGACTTGATGACAATTAATTGTACTTCGTCCAATCGATACCACGCATATCACCGGTCTCGGCAAACTGACGGTGCATCGCAAAGCTCTTGGATAACGAGAAGGGCTCATGATTGGTTTTATCAATAACCTTCAGATAATCACGCATTTGCTGCTTGTAATCGGGATGTACGCAGTTTTCGATGATCAGGTGCGCACGCTGCATTGGATCTTTACCGCGCAGATCGGCAACGCCCTGCTCCGTCACAACAACGTGAACCGAGTGCTCACTGTGATCCAGGTGAGAAACAAGCGGAACGATCGCAGAAATCTTGCCGCCCTTGGCTGTTGATGGGCACGAGAAGATTGACAGATAAGCAGCACGGGTAAAGTCACCCGAACCACCAATGCCGTTCATCATGATCTTACCCAGAACGTGCGTCGAATTAACATTACCCGAGAGGTCAAATTCGATAGCGGTATTCATCGAAACAATACCGATACGACGAACGATTTCCGGGTTGTTCGAGATTTCCTGTGGGCGGAGCACCATGTGACGTTTGAAGAAGTCGAGGTTGCCGATAACCTTCTGCATCGCCGGCTGGCTAAGGGTCAGCGAACAGGTTGAAGCGAACGTGCAACGACCGTTTTCGATTAATGGAATAACCCCGTCCTGCAACACTTCGGTATACATTTGAAACGGCGGAATATCCTTGCTAGCGCCGATAGCGCTCAGCACGGCATTGGCGATGTTACCGACGCCCGATTGCAACGGGAGGAAGGACGCCGGGATACGGCCATTCTTCATTTCAGCCGCGAGAAATTCGGCGACGTTCTGACCAATCTTATCGGTTTCCGGTGTAGGTTCATCAAAACCACCGGTCTCATCCGGTTGATTGGTTAAGACGACGCCGACAATCTTCTTCGGGTCGATCACGCAAATTGGCGAACCCGCCCGATCCGATGCGGAATAGATGGGGATTTCTCTCCGTGCTGGAGGATCCATCGGCTCAAAAATATCGTGAATGCCAAGCAATGAACTCGGGTGGGCTGCATTCAGCTCGATGATAACTTTATCGGCAACACGCAAATAGGTGTTTGCCGCGCCAACCGCAGTGGTCAGCACGATGCCGCCACCCGCAGTGATATCACAAGCCTCAATTACGGCCCACTGAATCTTACCCAGCGAGCCATAGCGAACGGCTTGTGGTAGTGCCGACAGGTGCATGTCAAAATACTTCACCGCACCGGAGTTGATCTGCTTACGCAGGGTGGGGTTGCCCATGTAGGGCGTACGGAAACTGATGGCATCGGCTTCAGCCAATGCGCCGTCACACGATTTTCCGGTAGAAGCACCGGTCAGGACGCCAACCTTGAATGGCCTGCCGGCCTCATGCTCACGACGCGCTTTTTGTGCCAAAGCGAAAGGGACTGCCTTGGAAGAACCCGCCGCGGTAAAACCGCCAAAGCCGATGTTCTGATCGTTCTGTATCAGTTCTGCCGCTTCTTCAGCGGTCAGTATTGGAAAAGGTAGCGACATTTTTTAAATCAACTCCTCATTAGCTGTTAAGAACCGGATGAGCGCCAGCGAATCATGCACAGCGCAAAACAATCTGATGCAGATGTAGCACCTGCAAACACGTGCTCGGCACGGTCAGGAATTACCACAAAGCATGGAGGGTATATTATAGCCGGCCGGTGACAGGCGGGCAAACGATGAGAACATGATTACTCTGTGTTTTTGGAATCCAGCGCAATCGTGACCGGCCCATCGTTCACCAGATAAACCTGCATGTCGGCGCCAAAAACGCCGGTAGGTATCTTTCGCCCCAAGTTAACCTCAAGCTGCTGCACAAAACGATCAAACAGTGGCCGTGAAATTTCGGGGGGCGCAGCCCGGCTCCACGATGGGCGATTGCCTTTTTTAACTGAGGCAAAGAGCGTGAACTGGCTGACCGCCAGAATTTCGCCAGCGATATCGACCAAACTGTGATTCATCACACCGGCTTCATCAGGGAAAATTCGCAGCTTGGCCAGCTTTCCGGTTAACCAAAGCACATCAGCCTCGCCATCAGCTTCTTCGACGCCCACCAGAAGCAGCATGCCTCTGCCAATCGCACCAACGATTGCACCGCTAACCTCGACCCGCGCCGAGCTGACACGTTGCACCAACACCCTCATGACTTTAGCGTCTCTTTGTTGCGATTTTGAGAATCCGCTTTGCGTGGCAACCAGTGCATGGCATGCACCGCGGATTCGGGTTGCAAAGTGACATGCGAGATACCCTGATGCAGTAGTTCGTGCCGAGCCGTCGCCAGAACGTCCGGCCACTGATCCAAGACCTCAACCAAGAGATGTGCTGATAGTGCAATGCGGTTTGAAGACAGCGTCCAGATGTGCAGATCATGCACTGACCGGACCCCCGGCACGGCGGCCAACGCTCGCCCAATTTTTTCTACTGAAAGATGCGCCGGCACCCCTTCCAATAACGCGCGCAACACGTCACGCAACAAACGCAGACTGGAGCCGAGCACCAGCAAACAAATCAGCAGAGAGAGCAAAGGATCAATAGGTGTCCAACCGGTAAAAACGATCACTGCACCAGCCACCAATGCCGCCACCGAGCCGAGCAGATCACCCATCACATGCAGCAGGGCTCCGCGCGTGTTCATTGTCTGCTCACCGTGCATGAGCAGCCAGGCCACGCCGATATTGATGCACAGCCCGACGATAGCAACCAGCGTGACAACTTGGCCATTGATCGCTGCCGGTTCAAGAAAGCGCTGAATTGCGGCCACTGAAATACCGACGACGACCAGTACCATTAACAGCACGTTGAGCAAGGCAGCGAGCGTTTCGACTCGACCCAGACCATAAGTATGCCGGTGTGAGGGCGGCCGCCGTGCCAGCCAGGCGGCAAATGCCGCCAAACCAAGTGAAGCACTGTCGGTCACCATGTGGCCGGCATCACCGAGCAGCGCCAGCGAGCCGGACCAAAAACCAGCACCGGCCTCCACAGCGGCAAACCCCAAAGTCAGCAGCAGCGCCCAGATCAGGCGCGGCCCTGCGTCGCTGTGATGATGGTTATGCTTGTGCTGGTCGTGTCCACTCATGGTTCGCGCATTATAGTTGCCAGCGGGCCAAGATACATGAACATACCCAGCCCATCCAGAGCGAGCCTCTGCCCGCGCCCTCCGTCATGAATGAAGAAGCGTGACGCCGCGCGTAGCACGCATCCCTTCAACCACCGCTTCAGCGCCATGTACAATGTTCAAAACCCCCGCGGGCAATGCGCATCGGGCGGTCAACTCGGCCAAGGCAAAGATCACGGATGGTACACGCGGGTCAGGTTTGAGCACCACGGTCGCCCCGGACTGTAACGCTGGAACGGCGAGTCGCAATGAACCGAGAAGTGGCGAAACGGCATCACCGACAATGCCCACCACACCCGTAGCATCACCACCCACCGCAGCACACAGTAACGATACGGCCTCGCTCACCTCGGCATCGGCAGCGCCGGCTTCTTTGCCGGTTTCTTCGCGTATCAATTTAGCGAAATGGTTCGCGTAGCCAGCGAGCGCGTCCCCCACAGCGGCGAGCAAGGCGGCGCGCGCTGTTGTGCTCAGCCCGGCCCACGAGCCAAGTGCTGACTGCGCCGCCTCAACCGCTTTTTGCACTTCACCGGCACCACACAAGGGCGTACGTCGCAATACCAAGCCACTGACCGGGTTGCAGACATCCAGAAATGCAGGCGCCATCGTCAAATAGGCATGGCCATTAATCCAGAGCGGGATAGCCGGCGCATCATCGGTTTGAAGCATCACATTCCTTTGCTGTAAATTCCACGATTCCGGTGCACGTTTTCCTGCCAACACATACTCTGAGGAACGACAAGCGTACCGCGTATGATGGTAAGATATTGTGTTATACAAGGCGCTTAATAGTAAGCTGCCACAGGGCAAAACGGAAGGTTTAACAGAACGGCATGGTGGACCAACAAGGAGTCAAAGGGTCGATTCAGGTTATCGAGCGCATGATGTCATTGCTTGATGCCTTGGCCAACACTCAGGAACCGGCAACACTCAAAAGGTTGTCGCAGGTCACTGGACTGCACCCATCGACCGCACATCGCATTCTGGCAGTGATGACACACTCTCGCCTTGTCGTTCGACAAGACACCAGCACCTATGCCCTCGGCATTCGCTTGCTGGAACTTGGGAATATCGTCAAATCACGCATCAGTCTGCGTGAAGTTGCCCTGCCTTTCATGCGCAACCTGCACGAATCCATCGACGAAGCCATCAATCTCGGCATACGCGACCACGACGAAATTATTTACGTTGAACGCACCTCAAGTGGCCGATCACTGGTTCGCGTGGTCTATCTGGTCGGTGGCCGTGCACCTTTACATCTGACCTCGCTGGGCAAGATATTTCTCGCTGCCGAGAGTCTTGCGGAGGTTCGCGCCTACGCCAAACGCACCGGGCTGCCGGGCAAGACACCGCATTCGCTAACTCAGTTGAGCGCCCTGGAAAAAGAACTCGATAAGATTCGCCGGCACGATCTGGCCTACGACAACGAAGAAGCCGAACTGGGTTTGCGCTGTGTCGCCTCGCCGATTCGCAATGAAGAGGGCCTCATTGTTGCCGGACTCTCCATTTCCGCCCCAACAGACCGGCACAATCCGGACTGGGCAAGCCGCATCAAGAGTACGGCTGAAGATATTTCTCACGCTCTCGGCTACCAGCCCTCACGTGGGGCGTAATCAATCTGACATAAAAAAACCACGGCTCGCCGTGGTTTTTTGATTCGCCCTGATTGAATCCCCCAGATTAACCGGGATTCTTGCTGCTTTCCTGAACCATTGCAGCGTGTGTCGGCAATTTGCGGGAAGCCTGCGTACTCTCCATCCAGCGCTTGATACGGTTAGCGTCACCAACACGCGTCAATTTTCCGGCCGAATCAAGCAGCACAATGACCACCGGTTTGTCAGCGACACGTGCCTGCATGACTAGGCATTTTCCGGCTTCGTGGATGTAGCCCGTCTTCGAAAGACCTACATCCCAGGCTGCGCTCTTAACCAATGGATTGGTGTTGTGATAAGCCAGTTCGCGCCCGCCGATTCCCACCGTAGAGTCAGACGTCGTCGTAAATTCCCGAATCAGCGGATAACGATATGCCGCTACAACCATCTTGGCCAGGTCATGCGCCGTTGACACATTATTACTGGTCAGTCCGGTTGGATCATCAAAATGGGTATCTTTCATCCCAAGTGCTTGCGCCTTGACATTCATTGCAGCAATAAAGGCCAGCATTCCTCCCGGATAATAACGCGCCAAGGCATTGGCTGCCCGGTTCTCGGAGGACATCAAGGCCAGCAGCAGCGCAGATTCACGCATCATGACCGAACCCACGTGCAGACGGGAGCGGCTGCCGCGCAAATAATCGACATCGTCATCAGAAATGGTAATAGGCGCTTGCAGGTTCGGGGAGCTGTCGAGCACGACCATGGCCGTCATCAGCTTGGTAATTGAGGCGATCGGCGCCACCACATTAGCGTTTTTCTGGAACAATGCGTCACCGCCCGATTGTTCAATAACTAACGCAGCGCCTGACTGCACCGCCAACTTGCGGGTCTCCTGCCACTGTTGTGCGTTACTCGCGGCCTGAGCAGATTTGTTTTTGTGTACGGTTGTTTTGTGTACGGTTGTATTGGACTTGTTTTTTTGCAAAGCCGGCTTGGCTTTAGCCTTTTCAACAGCCTGCACGTTATCGACAGTCGTTAGACCGGCACTTAGCAAGGCCAGAAAAAGAAAGGCTGTTTTCAGCGTGATCCGCATCAGTGAAACCCTCAGCATTATTTGGTTATTACAGCAATTTTAATGCACTTTATCACCAAAAACGATAAAGTCAATAAAAATAAGAGGATAGCGCAACTACCTGAGAAACAACATAAAACATATTCAATTGGCAAGAAACGCTGAAACTTCTTCGCGTCGTGCCATGGTGTCCTTGTAACCCAGATCGATCAGGGCGCGCGTATAGGCCTGCTCGAACAACAGATAACTGGCCAACGCACCGCCCCGCCGGTTCATCGCGCCCACCCCGCGCAACAGCAGGCGCACTGACCACGGTAACGCTTGCACATGGCGAGCCGCGAGATAATCGAGGCGCTCCGATGGCGAAATGACAAGCGATTGAATCGGACGCAAGGGTATTTCCCCCTGTTGCTTGACGTCATCAGGAATGGCCGATAAGGTCTGGTTAATGCTCTGCATGCGCTCAATATCAACGGCCAACCCGTCAATAAAGATCGACGACAGCGCGTGCCCCGCAATCTGTGCCAGTGTCGGATAAGTAGCGGAGCGCTGGCGTTCTACCCGATCGAACATGCGGCCCGCGCCAATTACCAGAACCTTTTCCGCACCCAGATGTATTGCCGGTGAAATCGGCGCCAGTTGGCGCATTGAGCCATCGCCGAAAAACTCTCGATTCAGGCGAATAGCTGGAAAAATAAAGGGTATCGCGCTGGAGGCCATCAAGTGATCCAGCGTCAGGCGCGTCCGGCTGCCGAAACGGTGCGTTCTCTCCCAAGGTTCCACGTCGGTGCCTGCCTGAAAGAAACTGACGCATTGACCAGAAGTGTATCCGGAAGCGGTCAGGCTGACGGCATAAAGCGAACCGCGGGCAATGGATCGCCCGATATTTCGAAAGTCCAGCCTTTGTTCCAGCAGCATGCGCAATGGCGTGTTGTCGAGCAGTGACCGTGGCGCTTGCTTGAACGCCCAGCCAAACATCAATACCCCCAGCCAGCGCGCCCCAGAAAAAGCTATTCCCAGGGGATCGGCACGGTAGACCTGTGCTGCATGAATATTGCGCCAAACATCGGCCAATGTCTCAACCGCCGCGCCAAAGTTGTCGGCATTGCAGGCCAGGCTCATGGCGTTAATAGCCCCGGCCGAGGTGCCGCAAAGTATCGGAAAGGGGTTGTGTTTGGCGTCCGGCAACAATTCGCGAATAGCCAGCAGCACCCCCGCCTGATAGGCGGCGCGGGCGCCGCCACCGGTAAGAATCAATGCTGTTCTGCCATTGCTCATCGGAAAAAATCCGGGGAAATCGTGTTGCGCCGAATAATAACTGGATTGACGCCTGCCGGGGAAACGGCCATCAATGACGCTTCCGTGCAGATGAACCGGACGCGGCACACCCGTGATGCCCGCACCGAAAGTTCCCGGAACAGTACTTGAAACAATCGCCAACACCCTATACGCAAACTGGGCTGTGGTATGATTATTGATGCCTGAAACTTGTAACACCAACGCTGAGCATGACTAAATCCTCACCCCTGCGCTGGACATTTTTCTCTCCAGCCGAGACCGACGCTACTCCTCTCCCGGAGCCTGACAGCCTGTTCCGTCCACGCGCTCCCGCGATTTATTTTTTCAACGTGCCGCTGTGCGGCTTTCCCGATTTTCCCACTGTCTATTAAAGAGAGTCTTGCCATGAGTCAAACTGTATCCATCAACGCTCCTGATTACGTCAAGCACGAAGGCCTGAAGAAGTGGGTCGCCGAGATCGCCGCACTGACCACACCTGACAGCGTCGTGTGGGCCGACGGTTCACAGGCAGAATACGATCGTCTGTGCCAGGAACTTGTCGACGCGGGGACCTACACCAAACTTAAGAAGCACAAAAATTCCTTTCTGGCCCTGTCAGATCCTTCGGACGTTGCGCGCGTAGAAGACCGCACCTATATCTGCTCCGAGAAAAAAGAAGATGCCGGCCCGACCAATAACTGGGAAGAGCCCGCCAAGATGCGCGAACTGCTCGGCGGCCTTTTCAAAGGTTGCATGAAGGGCCGCACCATGTACGTCATCCCTTTCTCGATGGGTCCGATCGGCTCGCCGATTGCCCAGATCGGTATCGAGATCACCGACTCGGCTTACGTCGTGACCAACATGCGCATCATGACCCGCATGGGCAAAGATGTTTTCCCGGTGCTCGGCACCGACGGCACCTATGTCCCCTGCGTGCACTCGATCGGCGCACCGAAAGAGCCAGGCACCAAGGATCCGAAGTGGCCGTGTAACCCGACCACCAAGTACATCGTGCATTACCCGGAAACCCGCGAAATCTGGTCGTACGGTTCCGGTTACGGTGGCAATGCTCTGCTCGGCAAGAAGTGTCTAGCCCTGCGCATCGCTTCGAACATGGCGCGTGACGACGGCTGGCTGGCTGAGCACATGCTCATTCTCGGTGTTGAATCGCCGGCCGGTGACAAGCACTACGTCGCCGCCGCCTTCCCGTCAGCCTGTGGCAAGACCAACTTCGCCATGCTTGTACCGCCGAAGGAAATGAAGGGCTGGAAAATCACCACCATCGGTGATGACATCGCCTGGATCAAGCCGCGCAAGGGCGCTGACGGTGTCACCCGCCTGCACGCCATCAATCCGGAAGCCGGGTTCTTCGGTGTTGCTCCAGGCACCAACGACAAGACCAACTTCAACGCCATGGCTTCTCTGGCCGAGAACACCATCTTCACCAACGTCGCACTGACCGACGACGGCGATGTGTGGTGGGAAGGCATGGGTCCGGCACCAGCTCACGCCATCGACTGGCAGGGCAATGACTGGACTCCTGAAATCGCCAAGGAAAAAGGCACCAAGGCCGCACACCCGAACTCACGCTTCACGGCACCAGCCGAACAGTGTCCGTGTATCGACAAGGACTGGTCGAACGCCGACGGCGTGCCGATCTCGGCGTTCCTGTTTGGTGGCCGTCGTGCCTCGACCGTGCCGCTCGTTTGCCAAACCGCTGACTGGGAACATGGTGTCTATGCCGCCGCCACCCTCGGTTCGGAAACCACCGCTGCGGCATTCGGCCAGCAAGGTGTTGTTCGTCGCGATCCATTTGCCATGCTGCCGTTCTGCGGTTACAACATGGCCGACTACTACAGCCATTGGCTGAAAATGGGTGCTGTGGCTGACAAGCAAGTACCGATCTTCATGGTCAACTGGTTCCGCACCGATGAAAAGGGTGGCTTCGCTTGGCCCGGCTTCGGTGACAACGCACGCGTCCTCAAGTGGATCATTGAACGCTGTGAAGGCAAGGTTGCAGGTCAGCAAACTGTTTTGGGCACCATGCCTAACTACGAAGACATCGACTGGGCCGGCACTGACTTCTCGAAAGAGCAGTTTGCCAACGTCACCAGCCTCGACAAGGCGGCATGGCTTTCCGAACTCGAAGGCGTCAAGGAATGGTTCGGCAAGATGGGCGCTAAGCTGCCCGCCAAGCTGGCTCAAATTCGCGACGAACTTGAAGCCAAATTCAAGTAAACGATTGCGAGTTGCATAGCAAAAAGCCGCCTTCGGGCGGCTTTTTTATTTTCCCAGATGCACTCGATTCTGTTGCTGGTCTCTTTGCACGGGCCACCGGTGTTTCGCTGCACCGCTTCAACCTATAAAAAGCAGTTGAAACCGCTATCAACACGGAGATCACAGAGCCACAGAGCACACAGAGGTAAAACGAGGCCCACCTTGCGGGTGATTGATCAATTTCACGTAAGCCTTTGCGTCCTCTGTCCCCCAAGGGGCTCTGCATTCCTTACAGTCAGATTTCCTTCGGGGCATGTTTTTCTCCGTGTTCTCTGTGTTGAATGAGGTTTTTAGGCTCAAGCATACGGCAACCAGCAGCCTGATGATCAGGCTGCCGCTAGTTTGAAGGTTAAGGTTAAACTGATGTTTTCCTACTGCAACGCGTAACCCCAAATGCCAAATTTCCCTGCCTCCCGTCTCGCCGGAATCTCCCCCTTCCATGTCATGGAATTACTGGGGCGCGCCAAGACCCTTGAAGCCGAAGGACGTGACATCATCCACATGGAAGTTGGTGAACCTGACTTCCAGACACCGGCACCGGTCATCGCCGCGGCACAGGCACACATCGCCACCGGCAAGGTTTTCTACACACCGGCCACCGGCCTGCCTGAACTGCGCGAAGCCATCGCCCGCTTCTACACCACGCGCTACGGCATCACCGTACCGGCCTCACGCATCGTCGTTACCGCCGGCGCCTCAGGCGCCCTGTTGCTGGCATTGTCCTGCCTGGCCGAACCCGGCAGTGAATGGTTACTCACTGACCCAGGCTACCCATGCAACGCCAACTTCGTGCGTAGTGTCGAGGGCATTCCAGTGTGCATTCCCGCCCGCCCCGAAAACAACTTTCAGCCGACGGTCGCCGATCTTGAACAGCACTGGAACGGGCGCACGGCGGGCGCACTCTTCGCCTCACCGGCCAACCCGACCGGTACGCTGATCGACGATACCGAACTTGAAGCCATCGCCGAGTTTGTCCGCAACAAAGGCGGCCAGTTGATCGTCGACGAGATCTACCACGGTCTGACCTATGAAGGGGATGCGTCGACCGCACTTAAATTCGGCGATGACATCTTCGTCGTCCAGAGTTTCTCAAAGTATTTCAACATGACAGGCTGGCGGCTCGGCTGGCTGGTGGTGCCTGAGCGCTTTACACGTGACATTGAAAAACTTGCCCAGAACCTTTTTATCGCGCCTTCAACACCGGCACAGTACGCGGCGCTGGCCGCTTTCTTGCCGGAAACATTGGCGATTCTGGAAGAACGCCGTGCCGAGTTCCGCCGCCGTCGAGACTTTCTTGCCCCCGCCTTGGAGACGCTCGGCTTCCGCCTCACGGCCAAACCACAGGGTGCGTACTACATTTATGCAGATTGCAGCACCCTGACCGACGACAGTTACCGCTTCGCCTATCATCTGCTTGAATCAGCGGGCGTCGCCGCCACACCGGGACTGGATTTTGGATGCCATGCACCGAAGATGCACCTACGTTTTGCGTACACCACTCGCATTGAGCGATTAAGCGAAGCGGTCGAACGTATTCGCCGATATCTGGCAAACAACGTGCGGTAGTTATTTAGAGCACGGCCTGCAGGCACCTATCAACGGGAATCTTCGGAGCAACAGTTCGCAGACCGCCATTTCATGGGCCTTGCAAAACATCTTGTCAGACACATTCCAAAGTCAGCGCACGAATGAAATGAGGCGTAACAACCGTACGCCTCAGGCAAAACAAAAGCGGGTGAGGCAAGCAAGCCGGCCCCACCCCGCAATGCCGAAATTACTTCGGACGCGAACCCGTCGGGAACGGCCAAGCACCCGTCGGATTGAGTGCCGATTTGAGACCTGGCGTTGCCGCCGTTGACGGAGCCGCTGCCTGTACCTGAGGCGCCGGGGCTGCTTTTTTTACGGCCGGTTTTTTCGCCGCTGGTTTCGCAGCGACCTTCTTGGCTACCGGTTTCGCAGCGACCTTCTTGGCGACTGGTTTCGCAGCGGCCTTCTTGGCTACTGGTTTGGCAGCGGCCTTCTTGGCGACTGGTTTCGCAGCAACCTTCTTGGCGACTGGTTTCGCAGCGACCTTCTTGGCGACTGGTTTCGCAGCGACCTTCTTGGCGACTGGTTTCGCAGCGACCTTCTTGGCGACTGGTTTGGCAGCGACCTTCTTGGCGACT
>JBBRDR010000032.1:0-22386 GCA_038203745.1 Burkholderiales bacterium
GGCAAGGTATCGCTCTACCAACTGAGCTACTCCCGCGTGAAACGAGTGCGCATTATAAAGAGTTGGCGATGTCTGTCAACGATTTTGCCTCGCCTTGAGCTTGTTTGTGCCCTGTATTTCAGGTTTGTTTAATGATTTCTGTCATGTTTGACGAGATGTGGCCACGCCATCCGCAAGTAATACCCCATCGACCAAAGCGTCAGTACGGCAGCAATGTATATGAGCCAAGTACCGATCCTTTGCATGTCGAAACCACTGATTGGAGCGTGATACAGAAGCAGCGGAATGGCGACCATCTGTGCAGTCGTCTTGATCTTGCCAATCATAGAAACGGCTATGCTCTTGTGTGCTCCAATCTGAGCCATCCATTCACGCAGGGCTGAGATGGTGATTTCGCGTCCGATGATGATGATGGCGAGAATCGCGTCAAGTCGCTCGACATGAACGAGAATAATCAATGCGGCGGCAACCATTAGTTTGTCAGCAACAGGATCAAGAAACGCACCAAATGCCGAAGTTTCGTTCCAGCGACGTGCTAGATAGCCATCCATCCAGTCGGTGGCCGCCGCGACAACAAAAATAATAGTTGCGGCAAGATCGCGACCAATGGCCTGAGTCCATGAATCAGGCACATAGAACACGGCAACCATCAGCGGAATCAGGACGATTCGCAGCCAGGTCAAAAGCATCGGTATGTTAATTGGCATTAATGTAGCGCCACGTAAATTGTTTCGGCCAGCTCCCGGCTAATCCCAGGAACTGCGCTTAGTTGGTCAACCCCGGCATTCGAGATGCCTTGCAAACCACCGAAATGAGAAATCAGTGCTTTGCGTCGCTTTGGTCCGATGCCGGGTAATTCTTCAAGTTGCGAAGTCTGTCGTTTTTTGCTGCGCTTGGCCCGGTGGCCAGAAACAGCGAAGCGGTGCGACTCGTCACGGATTTCCTGAATCAGATGTAGCGCCGGGTGTTCCGCTGCCAATTGTAACGGTTCGCGGCCGTCAGGAAAAAAAAGTGTTTCAAGCCCCGGTTTGCGTGCTTCGCCTTTGCCCACCCCAATCATGGGAAGGTGCGCCAGACCCAGCTCTTCCAACGCTGATGCAGCCATACGCACCTGGCCCTTTCCACCATCAATCATAATCAAGTCCGGAGCAATGCTCTCGCCAGTATTCACCTTTTCATACCGGCGTAACACGGCTTGCCGGATGGCCGCGTAGTCATCACCCGGAATAATGTTGGTGATGTTGAAGCGGCGGTATTCGGACTTGCGCATTCCCCTGCCCTGGTACACGACGCACGAGGCTACCGGTGATTCGCCTTGTGTGTGGCTGATATCAAAACACTCAATACGAATTTCAGCACTATCCGTCTCTCCGTCTTCCGCAACTAAGTCGAGCACCCCGCACAGTGAGGCGAGCCGAGAGCCTTGCAGGGAAGCCGCATTACGGCGGGCTGCAATGCCGAGTTTGCCATTCTGTTTGGCCATTTCAACCCATACCCGCTGCATGGTGTGTCGCGGTTCCATGACAGGAACCGGTCGCCCCGCCAGTGTCGCGAGGTTTTCGACCAGTTCAGGATCATTCAATGGACGATCAAGGTAAATGCGTCCGGGGAGCGGGTGCGCCAGATAGTGCTGGTATAGAAAAGCTGAAAGCACTTCATCGGGGGTACTGTCGCCGGCATTGCTGGGAAACTGTGGTTTGTCGCCCAGATGGCGCCCGCCGCGGACCATGGCCAGATTAACGCAGAGCAAGCCTCCCTCCTCCACAACGACCACGATATCAACATCCTCACCTTTGCTGCTTTCCACATACTGTTTCTCTTGCACATGGCGCAGAGATTGAATCTGGTCACGATAGATTGCGGCCTGCTCGAACGCCAGCCGGTTTGAGGCATCATCCATACTCTCGGTGAGCTGGCCGATGACATCCTGATGCCGCCCCTGTAAGAACATTGACGCCATCTGCACGTCCTGTGCGTAGGCATCCGGGGCAATCAGATCAACGCAGGGGCCGGAACAACGCTTGATCTGGTACAACAAGCAAGGACGCGAGCGGTTGTTGAACACTGAGTTTTCGCAGGTGCGCAGGCGAAACATCTTTTGCAACAAATTGACGCTCTCGCGCACGGCGACCGATGAGGGGTACGGCCCGAAGTAATCCGCCTTGCGATTGGTGCTGCCACGGAAAAAGCCTAGGCGCGGGAAATTGTCGCGGGTAAGCACAATGTAGGGATACGATTTGTCGTCGCGAAAAAGAATGTTGTAACGCGGCGCCAGATTCTTTATCAGGTTGTTTTCAAGGAGCAGCGCCTCGGCTTCCGAGCGCGTTACGGTGGTCTCTATTTTGGCGATTTGTGCCACCATCAGCGCAATGCGCGGACTGGGCAGATTCTCGCGGAAGTACGAAGCGACACGCTTTTTCAGGTTCTTTGCCTTGCCGACATAGAGCACCACATCTTTCGCATCCAGCATGCGATAGACGCCGGGTAGCTCGGTGAGGGTCTGTAACAGGGTTTTGGCGTCAAACTTCTCGTTCATGGGTCTACGGGTTACGATGTCATCTTTGATGTTATCACGCCATCCGTGTTAATAAATCCGCAAACCCGCTGGGATATTTTCTGCCGTGTCATAGACAACTTCGGCGACATTGGTGTGTGCTGGCGTCTGGCACGCCAGTTGTTTGTTGAGCACGGATTGATCGTTCGCCTTTGGGTTGACGATCTGCGCGCTTTTAATCACCTCTGCCCGGAGGTCGATCCGGCGCAAGCCGTGCAAATGGTGGCGGGCATTGAGGTACGGTGCTGGGACACTAGCGCCGCACATGCAAGCCCCGCTGACGTCGTGATCGAGGCCTTTGCCTGCCGTCTGCCTGAGCCTTTTGAAGCCGCCATGGCCGCACGCATCCCGCCACCGGTGTGGATCAACCTTGAATATCTGAGTGCTGAGAACTGGGTGTCGGGCTGTCATGCCCTGCCCTCGCCGCACCCACGTTTGCCACTGACAAAATATTTCTATTTTCCCGGCTTTGATGAAACCACAGGTAGCTTGCTACGCGAGCAAGATTTGGATGACCGTATACAGAAATTTTCTGCCTCACCGGAACAGCAACGTGACTTTTGGCAAAATCTTGGCATGGAGGCACCAGTCGCAGATGCGCAACTTGTCTCACTTTTTGCCTACGAAAACGACGCTCTCCTTCCCTTGCTTGAATGCTGGGTGCAAGGCCCCAAACTGATTTGCGCATTTGTTCCGGTCTCACGAACATTACCTGCCATTGAAGCTTTTGCCGGAAAACCGCTGAAGGCCGGTGATATTTTTCGCCGCGGCCAACTCGAAATCCGCCTGTTGCCCTTTGTCGACCAAACGAGTTACGACCGGCTGTTGTGGCTCTGCGAAATCAATTTCGTGCGCGGTGAGGATTCTTTCGTGCGTGCCCAATGGGCCGAAAAACCGATACTTTGGCACATTTATCCGCAGGACGATGCCGCACATCTGGCCAAACTCACTGCTTTTCTTGAGCGTTATTGCGCTGAACTGCCAGAAACAGCGGCGAGTGCATTTCGCAACTTTTCATTTATGTGGAATAGCAAAAAGCCTCATCCGTCGGCGTTTACCCCTGAAAGTTGGTCACGCTTTGCCGACGCGCTACCTGAGTTGAGAAGACACGCCTCGAAATGGGCAAATAATCTGAAAAAACAGGAAGATTTATGCAGCAATCTGGTTCGATTCTGTCGTTCCAAGGTATAATGCGCGGCTAATTTTTCCCCGTCATTATCGGAACACCCCTATGAAAACCGCACAAGAACTTCGTGTAGGCAACGTCTTTATGGTTGGCAACGACCCGATGGTTGTCCTCAAAGCTGAATACAGCAAATCCGGCCGCAATGCCTCGGTCGTCAAGATGAAAATGAAAAACCTGCTGAGCGGCTCACCCTCCGAGACCGTTTATCGTGCCGACGACAAATTTGACGTTGTTCAACTCGACCGCAAGGAAGTCACTTATTCCTATTACGCCGATCCACTCTACGTTTTCATGGACGCCGAATACAACCAGTTCGAGATCGAAGGCGAATGCATGGCCGATGCGCTAAGCTATCTTGAAGAAGCTATGCCGTGCGATGTGGTTTTCTATGACGGCAAGGCGATTTCGGTTGAAATGCCGAACAGTCTGGTGCGTGAAGTCATCTACACCGAACCGGCCGTCAAGGGCGATACCTCGGGAAAGGTCATGAAGCCCGCTCGCCTCTCCACCGGTTTTGAACTACCGGTTCCGGCCTTCGTTGAAATCGGTGACAAGATCGAAATCGACACTCGCACTAACGAATACCGCGCTCGCGTCAAGTAAGCATTGCCGGTATTACGAAAAAGGCAGCTGCGGCTGTCTTTTTTATTTCCTTTCCTGCAGACCAATAGATACGGCCACCTTAAAACCATCACCTGCGAAAGGGCCATTATTCGCGCTTCTCGAAGGCATGATGTCTGAAGTGTCGTATCCATACGGGTTTCAGGCCAGTGCTTTAGAAACTTCCACACCAGCGGCGTATTGAGGATGGCCGTCGAGCGTAGGGGCGGGTAGCGTCGGTAGCAGACGGGCGATGCGCGCCGAACGAACGGGGTCGGGCATTGGCTGCCAGCGTACCAGCAGGTCACCCACGGCGTCCGGCGCGTTGCAGACTAGAAGGACATCGCATCCGGCCTCCCAGGCAGCGCTTGCCCGAGCAACGATATCACCCGCCACACTGGCACCTTCCATCGACAAATCATCGCTAAAAACCAGTCCGTCAAACTTAACTACGTTTCTTAGATAACTGTGCCAATAGGTTGAAAAACAAGCAGGTTTTGAATCTATGTTGGTGTAGATGACGTGTGCTGGCATGATCGCATCCAGCCGAAGTTGGCGGTAGGGTTCAATGTCCGGTGCGAGTTCGTCGAGGGTGCGTTCGTCGGTGGGAATGGCAACGTGCGAATCGGCCTCGGCCCAACCGTGGCCGGGAAAATGTTTGCCGCAAGCGCCCATTCCGGCTTCTTTGAGCCCGTCGATCAATGCACCGGCCAGTGCGATGACACCCTCTGGTGAGCCGTGGAATGAGCGGTTGCCGATCACGCCGCTACGCCCCCAGTCGAGGTCGAGCACAGGCGTAAAAGAGAAATCGATGCCGCAAGCACGCAACTCGGCGGCCAGCACGTAGCCGATGGCCTGCGCGGCGTGCTTTGCCTCTTGCGGTTCGCGCTCCCATAGCTCACCCAGTGCGCGCATTGGCGGCAAACGGGTAAAACCCTCACGGCAGCGTTGCACCCTCCCCCCTTCGTGATCGATGGTGATCGGTAACGGCGGATTGCGCAGGGAATGAACCTCGCCGGTGAGCACGTTGAGCTGCGCCGGCGATTGGTAATTACGAGAAAAGAGGATCAGGCCACCGACTAGCGGATGTGTGAGGCGCTCGCGGTCAAGATCGGTCAGTGTCGTACCGGCAATGTCGATCATCAGCGGGCCGTGTGGCAAGGAAATGAGCTTATTCATTCGCGTTCAAGTACAACAAAGGCGACGGCGTATTCTGCCTCATCGCTGATTGATAAATGCGCGGTCAGGCCGCGCTCGACCATCATTTGCGCCAGTTGTGGAGCATATTCAAAGGCTGGCTTGCCGAGCTCGTTGTGGATGACGGCGATATTGGGCAGCGTGGCGGGGGCGACAACACCACAGCCGAGCGCTTTGCCAAACGCTTCTTTGGCAGCAAAACGCTTGGCTAGGAAGCGCGCGGGATCTTTGGCCTTGTCAAAGGCTGCTCGCTCCTGTGGCGCCAGCAGTTTTTCGAGCGCACGTTCCCCGTGGTTTTCGTAGAGTTTTCCGAGACGTGCAACTGCGGCAATATCAGTTCCAACCCCAGTGATCATTTGGCGAAGGACTGCGCCTCGCGCATCAACAGTTTCATTTCCCGTACCGCCTGCCGCAGGCCGACAAAAATCGCGCGGCTGACGATGGCGTGGCCGATATGCAATTCGCGGATGCCGGGCAGCTTGGCGACCGGTTGCACATTAAAATAGTTGAGCGCATGGCCGGCGTTGAAACGCATAGCGTGGCTGCGAATGGCTTCTCCCGCATTGCGGAGCTTGTCGAGTTCGGCGAGCACGGCTGGGCTTTCTGAATCACGCCCTTTGGTGTGGAAGGCGTGGGCGTAAGGGCCGGTATGGATTTCACAAACGCGGGCACCGATACGTGCTGCGGCATCGATCTGGTCAAGTTCAGCATCGATAAACACGCTGCTGATAATTCCCGCGTCAGTGAGGCGCTGGATGGCCTTCTTGAGTTTAGCTTCCTGAGCGATGATGTCGAGACCGCCTTCAGTGGTTACTTCGTGGCGCCCTTCAGGTACCAGCATAGCCATCTCCGGTTTCAGTCGGCAGGCAATGTCGACCATCTCATCGGTCGCGGCCATCTCCAGATTTAGTTTGATCTGAGTCAGCATGCGTAGCTTCTCGACGTCGGCATCCTGAATATGGCGGCGATCTTCGCGCAAATGGACTGTGATGCCATCGGCACCGCCCAGATGGGCTTCAACCGCAGCCCAAGCCGGTTCCGGCTCGTAAGTTCGGCGCGCCTGACGAATGGTGGCCACGTGATCAATATTTACGCCCAGTTCAATCATGGTACCTGTAACTCCATAAAAATTTTACGTGTCTCCAGCCCCTTACCGCCGGTGTAGTGGGCGATTAGCGCACGCATCAACTGCTTGGCTTCTGCCAGAGAACGCGAATCGGAAAAATCTTCACTTGCCAGATCAATCAGCGTTTTGCCGCTGACCGAGAGCGCCGAACTGCCGGGGCGCGCAAGCCGAACAGGGCCGTGTTCGATTTCGTAAGCATAATACCCGGCCATATCAACCGGTTCACCCTTCGCATCGTGTTCCAGCGTCAGACCGTAACCCAGCTCCTTAAGCAACGCACGTTCGAAGCAGCGGAGATCGGATTCTTTCAACACATCGGAAAAACGATGCAAGGTTTCAGCATATACCGAGAACAGGCGTTCGTGGGCATCTTCACGCGGCAGCAGATGCATCAAAAGTTCGTTAAGATAGTAACCGCAGAATAGCGCCCTGCCCGTCAGCAATGGCTGACCGCCTTGCCACTCAGCTTTCATCAGGGTTTGCACCTCGCCTTTGCCGGCCCAGCCCAATTCCAGCGGCTGAAAGGCTTGCAGGAGGCCCCGCAAAGCCGAGCGCGGGCGTCGAGCGCCACGCGCCAGTAGCGCGACACGGCCATGGTCACGTGAGAATACTTCAATAATCAGGCTGGTTTCCCGGAACGGGTAAGTGTGCAGCACGAAACTGGGCTGGCCATCGACCTTGTTCCGGTGCATCACGCTGTCTTACTCGTAACCGAGACTTTTGAGCAGCCGCTCATCATCCGACCAGCCGGATTTTACTTTGACGAAAACCTCGAGGAAAACCTTACCGTCAAATAAACGTTCCATGTCCTGACGCGCTTCAGAAGCAATCCGCTTGAGGGTTTCTCCACCCTTGCCGATAACAATGCCCTTATGCGCCTGTCGATCCACCACAATAGCCGCACTGATGCGGCGCAAGGGACCATCAAGTTCGAATTTCTCGATTTCGACGGTGGCGGCATACGGCAACTCGTCACCAATAAGACGGAATAGTTTTTCGCGTATGTATTCTGAAGCAATGAACTTCTCACTTTTGTCGGTGATTTCATCTTCACCAAACAACAATTCTTCGTTGGGCAGGTGTTTTCGAATCTCGGCAAGGAGATCCTCAAGCTGACTGCCCTTGGAAGCACTGATTGGAACAATCGCCGAAAAGTCGAATTGACCGGCCAGATTTCCAAGAATGGGCAACAGCTTGGCCTTTTCCTTGATCTGATCTATTTTATTCACGGCCAGAATCACCGGGCGTTCACTCGGCAGGAGCTTGATGACAGCTTTATCGCGGTCATCAAAATGATCGGCGTCAAGTACAAAAACAACCACATCAACATCGGCCAGTGCCTGCGTCACGCCACGATTCATGGCCCGGTTGAGTGCATTGGTGTGTTTGGTCTGAAAGCCCGGCGTATCGACAAACACATACTGAGCGTCAGGCCGGGTCAAAATACCCATGATGCGGTGGCGGGTCGTTTGCGCTTTGCGCGAAACAATGCTGATCTTCTCACCGATCAGGCGGTTGAGCAGCGTCGACTTGCCGACGTTCGGCCGCCCAACGATGGCGATGGTGCCGGATTTTAGTTGGCTCATGATTGTTGCAGTCTTTCCAGCGCGCGCTCGGCGGCCATTTGTTCAGCGGCGCGACGGCTGCCACCGCTGCCTTCGGTTTGGATGTGCAGCGTTTCAATTTCGCAGGCAATCTTGAAATGCTGCGCATGCGCTTCGCCCTCGGTTCCAGTCAGTAAATATTTCGGGAGCGGTAGACGCCTTCCTTGTAAATATTCCTGAAGGCGTGTTTTGGCGTCTTTCATCGGCTGCCCTGGAACAATGGCTGAAAGCATTTCAGCATAGAGTCGCACGATAACAGCACTTGCAGCATCAAACCCGGCATCGAGCCAGACCCCTCCGAACAGCGCTTCGAGGGCATCGGCAAGGATTGACGGGCGTTGGGAACCACCACTTTTTAACTCGCCTTCACCGAGACGCAGGTATTTACCCAATGACACCGAGACAGCCAGCTGATGAAGACTGTCTTGCCGCACTAGATTGGCACGCAAGCGTGACAGATCGCCTTCCGGCACATCGGGGAAACGGTCAAAAAGCGCACGCGCAATGACTCCGTTGAGAATGGAGTCACCCAGGAACTCAAGGCGTTCGTTATGCGGCGAACTGTGGCTGCGATGCGTTAGCGCGGTTAGCAGCAGGGAAGAGTCGGAAAATGTGTGGCCGATTGCCTGCTCGAGTCGATGGGTCATTCGCCTTAGTCGCGCCCTGAAGTTGAGCCCTGAAAGTCAATTATCAAACTCACATTGTAAAAAAGGGGGATACGTTTTTCGTAAGCGAATGCAATAACGATAGCATTGCCTTCTTTAGATATATCGAGGTCGGACGGAGTGATCGTTGTTAGATGTTCAACATCCATGTATTTGCTAAAGGAGGTGCGAATTTCCGGGACTGTTTTATCTGATGAACTGGCAGCGACAGCTTTTGTTGCTTTAAGAATTTTGAAGTAGGTCAAGTATTCCGGGGCAACCTTCATGCCCAGAACCGAAACAAACATAATGACGAAACCCCAAAGAATAAGCCCTGTAAGCGCCACACCGCGTTGATTCTTCATAGTTAGAACTCCTCTATTTAAACGAGCCAATACGCTTCAGATCACTGAAGTTGAGCCAGATAAAAAATGCTTTGCCGACGATGTTTGCTTCCGGGACAAATCCCCAGAAACGGCTATCACGGCTATTGTCGCGATTATCACCCATCATAAAGTAATGTCCGGGTGGTACTGTACAAATCACCCCTGCGTTATTGTAGAGGCAATTATTGCGATATGGGAACTGTGCGGCATCCGAAATAAAGCCTGGTGCGTCGTCATCGTTGAGTGTGCGATGCTCTACTCCCTCGGGCTTTTCGATAAACTGTTTTGAGTAATATAACCGTTCGGGATGAAGATAATCCTCAACCTTCATTGTTTCTATAGGTTTCCCGTTGATCGTCAGGCGCTTGTTCTGGTAGGCCACTTTGTCACCTGGAATGCCTACAACCCGCTTGATATAGTCGAGCGATGGATCTTCCGGATAGCGAAAGACCATGACATCACCACGTTGCGGCTCTCCGACATTGATGATCTTTTTGTTAATCACCGGCAGACGAATTCCGTAGGTGAACTTATTAACCAAAATAAAATCGCCAATCTGAAGTGTCGGAATCATCGAACCTGATGGTATTTTGAACGGTTCAACAATAAACGAGCGCAATACGAAAACGAGAAGAATGACTGGAAAGAAACTCGCGCCATATTCTACCCACCACGGATCTTTGACGTCTGCCGCCCTTTGCTTTCTAAAGATGAGTACATCCGCTACCCAGATGGCACCACTGACTAACAGCAGGCAGAACAGGATCAACGCAAAATTCACACTCGTACTCCCTTATTTTCCATTACTTTCCAATTCGCAGTACGGCAAGAAAAGCTTCCTGTGGAATTTCAACCGAGCCGACCTGTTTCATGCGTTTCTTACCGGCTTTCTGCTTCTCAAGCAGCTTCTTTTTACGCGAAATATCACCACCATAGCACTTGGCAAGAACGTCCTTACGCATGGCCTTGACGTTCTCACGGGCGATGATGTTTGATCCAATGGCCGCCTGAATGGCCACGTCGTACATCTGGCGCGGAATCAATTGGCGCATCTTGGAAGCGAGTTCGCGGCCCCGGTAGATCGAGTTGGCGCGGTGCACAATCATCGACAAGGCATCGACTTTCTCGCCATTGATCAGAATGTCCAGTTTGACGACATCAGAAGCCCTGAATTCCTTGAAATCGTAGTCGAGCGATGCATAGCCACGTGAAACGGATTTCAACTTGTCAAAGAAATCCATGACCACTTCGGCCATTGGCATTTCATAGATTAATTGCACCTGACGCCCGTGATAGGTCATGTCAACTTGATTTCCACGCTTCTGATTACACAAGGTAATTACGTTACCCAGGTATTCCTGCGGCACGAAGACTGTGATTGTGATAATCGGTTCGCGGATTTCTTCAGCTTTGGACTGATCCGGCAGTTTGGCGGGGTTTTCGACCTGAATAAGGCTGCCATCACGCATGAGCACTTCGTATACGACGGTCGGCGCTGTGGTGATCAGGTCTTGGTCAAACTCGCGCTCAAGCCGTTCCTGCACAATTTCCATGTGCAGCAGGCCAAGAAAACCACAACGAAAACCAAAGCCGAGCGCCTGAGACACTTCCGGTTCGTAGTGCAACGAGGCATCATTAAGCTTGAGTTTCTCTAGCGATTCACGCAATGCGTCATATTGGTTTGATTCGACGGGATAGAGCCCGGCAAAAACCTGTGATTTGATTTCCTTGAAGCCGGGCAGCGCTTCTGCCGCAGGTCGGTCGGCTAATGTGACTGTATCGCCAACTTTAGCGGCTTGCAGCTCCTTGATTCCGGAAATGATGTAGCCTACCTCTCCCGCACGCAGGACATCACGTTGCAGGGCTTTGGGGGTAAATACGCCGACCTGCTCGCACAAATGAGTAGAGTCGCTCGCCATCAAGCGAATTTTGTCTTTCGGTCGCAAGGTGCCATCAATCACGCGCACCAGCATCACCACACCAACATAGTTGTCAAACCAGGAATCGATCAGCAAGGCCTTAAGGGGGGCATCGGGATCACCTACAGGCGCTGGAATGCGCTCGATAATGGCTTCCAGAATATCCTCAACACCTAGGCCTGTCTTGGCCGATGCCAGAACAGCGTGTGAGGCGTCGATGCCGATGACGTCTTCAATCTCCTGCCGTGCGTTGTCTGGCGTAGCTGAGGGAAGATCGATTTTGTTCAGAACAGGCAATACTTCAACACCGAGTTCGATAGCCGTATAACAGTTGGCAACGGTTTGCGCTTCAACCCCTTGCGAGGCATCGACGACAAGCAAAGCCCCTTCGCAGGCCGATAGCGAGCGTGACACTTCATAGGAAAAGTCCACGTGGCCCGGCGTATCGATCAGATTGAGGTTGTACACCTTGCCGCTACGGGAGGTGTATTGCAGCGCTGCTGTCTGAGCCTTGATTGTGATGCCACGCTCGCGCTCAATATCCATTGAATCAAGAACTTGCGCTTCCATTTCGCGATCGGACAAACCACCGCAAAGGTGAATGATGCGGTCAGCGAGCGTTGATTTACCGTGATCGATGTGAGCGATGATTGAGAAGTTACGGATGTGTTGCATTTGCATCGTATTTTTACTGTCACGGCAAGGCCGCGCCTGAAAAAAAAGGTGCCGGCGGGCACCCTTTGTTCGAATTGCCAGAAGGCGCGGATTTTAACGGATTTTGCCTAAATAATCACGGACTTTGGTGACTTCAAGGAAGTAGTGACAGAGTTCATTGCCATCGTGCAACAAGACCGGAACCAATTCGTCATACAAGGCTTCGAGTTCGGGGTCGGCATCGACATCAAGAACATTGAGATCAAAACCTAACTCAAACGCCAACGGCTGTAGCGCCAATTCCATTTCCTGGCAGAGGTGGCAATACGCCCGTGAGATCAGCGTCAGCGTCGTCAAATCATTCGGCCTTCTTGTCAGTTTGGCTCTTGATCGTGACAAAAGTTTGCAACTCACCACGCTTGATCAGTAAGGTAATGTTGGCCGACTTATCAAATTTCGCCAGCAATTTATTAAATTGATCAAGGCTTATGATCTCGGTGCTTTCACCGCGAGATATTAGTGCCACGATAATATCGCCGGAACGCAGATCTGCACGGCTTGAGTTACCGCGAACATCCTCGACCAGCAAACCACCACTTATTTTCAGTTCACGCTTTTGTTCACTACTTAGCTCAGATATGACAAGACCAAGTCGATTGGCCGCTTGCTCAACCGGCTTGGCGCTTTTCCCGCTTTTTGTAGTCGTTTTTTCTTCGAGCGTTTC
Source organism: Burkholderiales bacterium (assembly GCA_038203745.1). Taxonomy (GTDB): domain Bacteria; phylum Pseudomonadota; class Gammaproteobacteria; order Burkholderiales; family Rhodocyclaceae; genus Propionivibrio. Next base: position 12,595 of record JBBRDR010000032.1, read on the forward strand.
GCCAACACTTAGTGTCAGATCTCGTGCTGTACCTTTTCGCCAAACCTGCATAGTGATTTTTGTGCCCGGTTTGGTCGAGCCGACAATGCGTGGCAAATCACTTGAACTGATGACCGGTTTACCATCAAACTTGAGAATGACGTCACCGGGTTCGACCCCCGCTTTTTCAGCAGGCCCCCCCTTTTCAACGGCATTGACGACAGCACCCTGTGCTTTGCCCAAGCCAAAGGACTCCGCCAGTTCCTTGGTGACCTCCTGAATGACCACACCGATCCGTCCGCGACTAACCCTGCCACTGGCTTTGAGTTGACCTTGAATATCCATTGCCACATCAATGGGAATGGCAAACGAGATTCCCATGAAGCCGCCGGAGCGGCTGTAGATCTGTGAGTTGATGCCAACCACCTCACCCCGCATGTTGAACAACGGCCCGCCGGAATTGCCGGGATTGACCGCTACGTCGGTTTGAATGAATGGAACATAGTTTTCCTGAGGTAACGAGCGTCCTTTGGCACTGACGATTCCGGCTGTCACGCTGTTATCGAATCCAAAGGGGGAACCGATGGCGATGACCCATTCGCCAACTTTGAGCACGCCGGGGTCGCCCATGCGCACCGTTGGCAGATTCTTTGCTTCAATTTTGATCAGTGCTACGTCTGTCCGCTTGTCAGCACCAATGACTTTGGCTTTGAATTCACGCTTATCAGTCAGGCGAACGAGGATTTCGTCTGCCGCTTCAACCACGTGGGAGTTCGTCAATATATAGCCGTCGGCACTGATGATAAAACCAGACCCCAGAGAGCGGCTTTCAAATTCGCGAGGAACAACAGGAGCACCAGGTGACCCTGGCATGCCCGGCTGACGAGGGATGAAACGACGAAAAAAATCAGACATCGGGTCGTCTTCATCAAACGGAAAAGGTTGAACCCCTCTGCCGTTAGCCGCACGAATAACCTGTGTTGTACTGATGTTAACGACGGCCGGCCCCTGCTTTTCAACAAGCTCCGTAAAGTCAGGCAGGCCTTTGCTTTCGGCCTGTGCTGTCAAAGTGAGTAACGCGAAGAAAAATGCCGTGACGATCTGCTTCATGGCGACAAATACCTCCTGTGGGTTAGCAACAACATTAACAGGCTGGAATATCCGGGTGGAAGTTCAGAATTCAATACTTGATATAGGGTTGAGAGTTCTCATCAGGCGTACTATGCCTTTGAACGTAGTACAGAACTCCCCACGTTAAGAGTACGCCACTGATGGCACCAAAGATGGCGCCTGTTTCTTCAGCGAGAATGGAACCGCCGAGCGCGCCAGAAAACAGCGCCAGAAGCGGTAAGCCGTACGCCAGCGTTGCGCTGCGTCTAACCGCACCTGCAACAATAATAATGGTTACCCGGTCACCCATGATCGAATTGCCGGGATTCAACACACGGAATGTGCGCGGTGCGCTGCAGAACAATTGGCTAAGATTATTGCCGCCGCAACCGCCTTCTTCATGGCAACGGCCGCAACCGGCTTCTTCCATGCGAACTATCGCATAGTCGCCATCCAAAGCGGTTATGGTTCCTTGTGCATCTATCATTTGGATTGCCTAAATTTGTCGCCCGGGGCTGGCTACCACCTGTGATCAGGTGCAGAATCAAGCAAAGGCCTTAATTTTTCAGCCACAGCCTCACGGGCTCGAAAGATACGGGAACGCACGGTGCCAATCGGGCAGTTCATCTCTTCTGCAATTTCCTCATAGCTCAAACCTTCAATCTCGCGCAGCACAATGGCATTACGCAATTCTTCAGGCAAGGCCTCCATCGCAGCATTGACCGTCTGGCCAATCTGCTTCGACTGCAACAGCCGCTCGGGCGTGTTAATGTCACGCAGTTGATCGGCATCTTCAAAGGATTCGGCCTCGTCAGCATCAAATTCAGTTGAGGTGGGCGCGCGACGTCCTTTTGCGACGAGGTAGTTCTTGGCCGTATTGATGCCAATGCGATATAACCAGGTATAGAACGCGCTTTCACCACGAAATGACGGCAGGGCACGATAGGCTTTGATAAATGCCTCTTGAGCCACATCCTCAACTTCGGCATGGTCGCGTATGAAGCGCGACAGCAAACGTCCGAGTTTGCGCTGATATTTTTCAACCAGCCGCTCGAAAGCTTTTTTGTCGCCAGCCTGTGCGCGCTCGACCAACTCTTGGTCAATTTCGCGTTCGTTCATACTTTGTGAATTCCCTGTCGGACACAACGTTGTGCTTTTCCTTAGAGTATAGCGCAACCGTAGAGTTGGCGTAGTGACAGCGCATAAACTTTTGACCCTACCCACATAATTGATATTCGATCGGCGTTATCCTGCGTAAATTCTACTTAGTGTCGTGATATAGTTAGTGCCCTTGTTTTTGGTTGGTAATACGGTGCTTCACTTCGATATACTCGTGATTGGTAGTGGCTTGGCCGGGCAGTCGGCAGCGCTTAGGCTGGCACAAACCCGGAAAGTTGGTCTGATCAGCAAACGGGCGCTGGAAGACAGCGCATCGAGTTGGGCACAGGGTGGTATTGCGGCTGTGCTCGATAGTGAGGATTCGATTGAGGCGCACATTCGTGACACCCTCACCGCTGGTGCTTTCCTGAACGATCTGGATGCTACTCGTTTTGTTATTGAGAATGGTAAGCATGCAATTGACTGGCTGGTCGAACAAGGGGTTCCGTTTTCCAGAGACGACGCGGGCTACCATCTAACTCGCGAAGGCGGCCACAGCGCCCGGCGTGTAATCCACGTCGCTGATGCAACTGGACTCTCTGTTCAACAAACGTTAACCCGCAAGGTTCGCCAGCACCCCAACATTACTGTTCTTGAGCGCCACATTGCCATCGACCTGATTACCGGTGCCAAACTCGGAATGCCTGATAATCGCTGTTACGGTGCTTATGTATTAGATAGTGACAGTGATGAAATATTGACGGTGAGTGCACCGCATACTCTGATTGCCACGGGGGGTGCAGGGAAGGTTTATCTTTATACGACAAATCCGGACACTTCGACCGGAGATGGTATTGCTATGGCTTGGCGCGCTGGTTGCCAGGTGGCTAACATGGAGTTCATCCAATTCCATCCAACCTGCCTTTACCACCCGCAAGCCAAATCGTTCCTTATTTCTGAAGCGGTGCGCGGTGAAGGCGGTCTCCTACTCCTGCCTGACGGTACACGCTTTATGCCTGAGCACGATGCGCGTGCCGAATTGGCGCCCCGCGACGTAGTAGCACGCGCCATTGACTTTGAGATGAAAAAACGCGGGCTGGACTGTGTTTATCTCGACATTTCACACAAACCGGCAGACTTCCTCAACGAACATTTCCCGAACATTCTGGCGCGCTGCCTTGAACTGGGCATCGATATTACGCGCCAGCCGATACCGGTTGTACCCGCCGCCCACTACACTTGCGGCGGCATCGTCACTGATCTGCGGGCACGAACCAATATTCCGGGGCTTTATGCTGCGGGTGAGGCTTCATGCACCGGGTTGCATGGCGCCAATCGGCTGGCCAGCAATTCCCTGCTCGAATGCCTGATTTTTGCCGAAGCGGCAGTCAAGGACATTCTTGTTCAACCTGACGTTGAGCTACCCGATCTGCCGCAATGGGATGCCAGTCGCGTTATCGACCCCGATGAAGAAATTGTCATCTCGCACAATTGGGATGAACTTCGACGCTTCATGTGGGATTACGTAGGTATCGTACGTACAACCAAACGCCTGCAACGCGCTCAACATCGTATCCGTCTTTTGGCAAGAGAAATTAATGAATACTATTCAAACTTTCGGGTCAGCCACGATCTGATCGAGCTTCGCAATCTAGTGGTAACGGCTGATCTAATAGTTCGTTGTGCATTACTGCGCAGGGAAAGCCGGGGGCTGCACTTTAGCCGCGATTATCCGGAGATGCTCCCGAAAGCCAAAAATACGTTGCCTAGAAGGTCGTACCAGCGCGTTCGTTAGAATCAGCACGCCAGCGTAAGCATATACGAAGCAACCGGAATTGTTCGTCAGGCATCTGATCTGGCAGCAGCACAAGTGTGCTTACGCGTTTCTCTTCATCGATATTCAGTCTTAATACGATCAAGCGGTTAAATACCGTGCTGTCTGGTTTTATCGTGAGCGTAGCGCGATTTCCGTCAGCCAGTTGAGCATCCAGGCTGTTTCGGGCGCTGAGGTGCAAACCAACAATTCGCACGGGGCGAAGGGTATTCGCCAGCGACAATCCAATAAGTCCTGACAGAAGTCCGCGCAATAGCCACGGCCATGGCAATGCGATGACGCAACCAATCGCTAGCGTATGGAACAGGCAAAGAATTGTAAAGAGAAGTCGCGAACGGTGCAGTTTTATGACAAAAGGAAACTGCACCGTGTGGGCAGGATCAATTAGATCCGCTTTATGACTACAGAAGCGTTAGTGCCGCCAAAGCCGAAGGAGTTTGAAACCGCGACATCAATCTTCATTTTGCGCGCCTCATTGGCGCAATAATCAAGATCGCACAGTTCATCCTGATTAAAGATGTTGATGGTTGGTGGCGAGACCTGATTGTAGATTGCCAGCGTAGAGAACACGGCCTCAATACCACCAGCAGCACCAAGCAGGTGACCGGTCATTGACTTGGTTGAATTGACCACCAGTTTTTTGGCGTGATCACCAAAAGCACGCTTGACTGCTACCGTTTCAGCCTTGTCACCCAGCGGTGTCGAGGTGCCGTGGGCATTGAGATAGTCTACGTCCTGCGGATTTATTTTGGCGTTCTTCAAGGCGTTGGTCATGCAACGGGCCGCGCCTTCCCCATCTTCACAGGGAGCCGTCATGTGATTAGCGTCTGCACTCATGCCAAAACCAGCCAGCTCACCGTAAATCCGTGCGCCACGCGCCTTGGCATGCTCATACTCTTCCAGAACCATCACGCCCGCGCCTTCACCCAGTACGAAGCCGTCACGATCCTTATCCCACGGACGGCTTGCCGTCTTCGGATCATCGTTACGGGTAGACAGCGCCCGGGCAGAGCAGAATCCACCCATGCCAAGTGCTGAGACGGTGCCTTCGGCACCACCGGCGACCATGACATCAGCGTCACCATATTCGATCAGACGGGCCGCATCGCCAATGCTGTGAGTACCGGTCGAACAAGCGCTGACCAATGCAATATTGGGCCCCTTGTATCCGTACAGGATCGACAGGTTGCCAGAAATCATGTTGATGATTGATCCCGGGACGAAGAAAGGAGAAATCTTGCGTGGTCCGGAAGCGACATATTCGTCACGCGTAGCTTCGATCAAAGGCAGTCCGCCCATGCCCGAGCCAATGGATACGCCATAGCGGTCGGCATCGGCAGGATGAGCTTCAAGCCCTGCGTCCTTGATGGCCTCGATACCTGCTGCCATGCCGTAATGAATGAAGACATCCATTCGGCGAGCGTCTTTTGCAGGGAGATACTGGCCGATATCGAAATTTCTGACTTCACCACCAATTTGCGTGGGAAAATTGGAAACATCGAAACGCGTGATCCGGTCGATTCCGGAACGCCCGGCAAGAATATTTTGCCAAGCTTGTTCGACGGTATTGCCGACCGGCGAGATGACTCCAAGGCCGGTGATTACGACTCTGCGACGTGCCAATTTTTTCTCCGGGAAAAACAGGAAGAATACAAATACTGAATTGAGGAAAAACGATCCGGGAAAACATTTGCGGGCAGTATTAACTGCCCGCAAATAGGTTTCGAAGAAGGATTATTTTTTGTGACTTGTAACGTAATCAATCGCTTGCTGAACGTTGGTGATCTTCTCGGCTTCATCGTCCGGAATTTCGCACTCGAACTCCTCTTCAAGAGCCATGACCAGTTCAACGGTATCCAACGAATCCGCGCCCAGGTCGTCAACGAACGAAGATTCGTTCTTGATGTCCGCTTCATTAACGCCGAGTTGTTCAGCAACAATTTTTCTAACGCGCTGTTCGATATTTTCCATCAAAGTACTCCTTCTTAAAGTTCATGTGTAAAGCAAAACCAAAGTATTTTACCAAAATGACCGATTCTTACCAACTAAACAGGCGAACCGGTCTGTAACGCCTGCAGCCCTTACGAGCGTTAACCCATATACATGCCGCCATTAACATGAATGGTTGTGCCAGTAATATACGCTGCAGCCGGTGAGGCCAGAAAACCGACCGCCGCTGCCACATCTTCCGGCGTGCCCAGTCGGCCAAGTGGCACATTGGAAACCAAGGCCGCACGTTGTTTTTCTTCCAGCGCTTTAGTCATGCTGGTATCGATGAAACCCGGCGCGACGCAATTGACGGTAATGTTGCGGCTACCCAACTCACGTGCCATCGAACGTGACAAACCAGTAACACCTGCTTTTGAGGCGCAGTAGTTAGCCTGCCCTGCGTTCCCGGCATGACCCACCACCGAGGAAAGATTGATGATCCGACCGGCTCGTGCTTTCATCATGCCGCGCATGACTGCGCGTGACAGGCGAAACACGGACTTGAGATTGGTTTCAATAACCATGTCCCATTCTTCGTCCTTCATGCGCATGGCCAGATTATCCCGGGTAATACCGGCATTATTGACTAGCACGTAAACACCACCGAATTCTTTCTCGATCAGATCGATAACAGCTTCAACCTGAGCTGTATCGCGCACATCCATTACAATGCCACGACCTTGCGCGCCAGCCTCAGCCAAGGCAGCATTGATGCGTTTAGCGCCATCTTCATTAATGTCAGTACCAATTACCGTCGCACCCTGACGAGCAAGTTCGAGAACAACAGCAGCACCGATACCCTGTGCAGCACCAGTAACAAGAGCAACTTGACCTTTTAATACCATGAATTACTCCAGATTAAGGTTGGCTTCAATTGAAGCGAGATCGGCTAGTGCCACACCATTGACGCCATCTGCGCAGCGTTTCGTGAGGCCGGCTAACACTTTACCGGGGCCGCATTCGACCACAATACTTACCCCCAAAGAGGCAATTTTCTGAACTGTTTCAACCCAACGCACTGGTGAGTACGCCTGACGGATCAATGCATCCTTGATTCTTTCCAGATCGGACTCGATGGCAACGTCAACATTATTAACGACCTGAATTTTTGGCACGGCGAAACTCAGTTGGGCCAACCGGGCGGCTAATTTATCTGCCGCCGGGCGAATCAGGGAAGAATGGAACGGTGCCGATACAGGAAGAAGCACAGCTCGTTTTGCACCTCGCGCTTTACAGCCTTCACAGGCACGTTCAACAGCGGTTTTGCTGCCGGCAATTACAGTTTGCCCGGGCGCGTTAAAATTGACCGGCGCAACGACTTCTCCGTTACCCACTTCGGTTTCAGCCTCGATACAGGCTTCACGTATTTTTTCGTCATCAAGATTGAGAATCGCTGCCATTGCCCCTGTACCAACGGGCACAGCTTCTTGCATGGCCGCCGCACGCAAACGAACGAGAGGAACCGCGTCCTTGAATTCAATAACGCCCGCAGCAACCAGCGCAGAATACTCACCAAGGCTGTGGCCGGCGACGATTGCTGGAAGCTTGCCGCCTTTCTCGATCCATAAGCGATAGGTGGCAATTGCAGCCGTCAGCATCAGTGGCTGGGTATTAACCGTTTGCGCCAGCAACTCAGCAGGGCCATCCGCGACAAGCTGCCACAGGTCTTGTCCAAGCGTAGCCGAGGCCTCGTCAAATGTCGAACGAATCACTGAGGAATCACCATAAGCGGCCATCATGCCGACAGATTGGGATCCCTGTCCGGGAAAGACAAAAGCAAATGCCATAAATAGTCCTTTTAAAACTCGAGTAAAACGGCACCCCAGGTAAATCCGCCGCCAACACCTTCCAGCAGGATTTTTTGTCCTCTCTGAATACGTCCGTCACGAACGGCCGCATCCAGTGCCAGTGGGATAGATGCTGCAGAGGTGTTGCCATGACGATCGACCGTCACGATGACCTTGTCTGGACCTATCCCGAGCTTTTTGCTGGTCGATTCGATAATACGGATGTTAGCTTGGTGAGGAACCAGCCAATCAACTTCAGAAGACGTGATACCTGCAATTTCACAACACTCGTTAGCCACTTCAGATAAAACGCGGACAGCAAATTTAAACACGGCCGGCCCGTCCATACGCAAAAACGGATCTCCGATAACCTTCCCGCCGCACACATTACCCGGAACCGCCAAAATGCCATGATACGAACCATCAGCATGGGCCGCAGTCGCTATTATCCCCGGCTTTTCGGATGCTTCCAGAACGACTGCACCCGCGCCATCACCAAATAGAACGCAGGTCGCACGATCATCCCAGTCAAGAATTCGTGAAAAAACCTCGGCACCAACAACCAACGCTTTTTTATGGGTACCAGAACAAATGAATTTCTCGGCAACGCTCAAGGCGTAGACAAAACCGCTACATACCGCTTGGATATCAAAAGCCATGGCGCCACGATTTCCAAGTTTTGCCTGCAACAAGCATGCAGTGCTTGGGAAAATGAAATCCGGGGTTGAAGTTGCTACGATAATCAGATCAATATCAACGGCATCAATACCGGCTGCTGCAATTGCCCGGTTGCTGGCTTCAAAGGCCAGTACGCTTGATGTACAACCTGCCTCGGCGAGGTGACGGGTCTTGATTCCAGTACGACTGACAACCCATTCGTCGTTGGTGTCGACCCCACGCTGGATAAGATCGTTATTACTTACCGGCTGTCCTGGCAAAAAACTGCCAACGCCTGTGATGCGGGCAAACATATTATGCTGTCTCCTGAATCGGTTGCTGTTGAGCTAAACGCTCGATAATACGTGCCAATACACCACTTCTGACGGCATCAGCAGCGCACTCAAGTGCGTTTCCAAACGAAAAAGTATCTGCCGAACCGTGACTTTTGACAACAATGCCTTTTAAACCGAGCAAACTGGCACCGTTGTAGCGTCGGTGATCAACTCGTCGCTTGAAGCGCTTAAGAACAGGAAGGGCAATAAGCGCGCAAAACTTGGTAAACATATTGCGGCCAAATTCCTGACGCAGAAAAGTTGCAAGCAACTGTGCCAACCCTTCCGAAGCTTTAAGTGCAACATTGCCGACAAATCCATCGCAAACGACCACTTCCGCTTCGCCTTTGAACAAGCCATCGCCTTCGATATTACCAACGAAGTTAAGTCCGGAGTCTTTCAAAAGCTCTGCCGCACGTTTTACGACATCATTGCCTTTGATGTCTTCCTCGCCAATATTGAGCAGCCCTACCGTTGGTCTATCCTTGTGCTCAATGGCACCAACAAGAGAAGCGCCCATGATGCCAAACTGGAGCAGGTGTTCGGGGGTGCAGTCTACGTTGGCACCTAGGTCGAGCACATGGACGTGTCCGGTGATCGTCGGCAATACGGCACAAATCGCCGGCCGGTCAATTCCAGGCAGCATTTTGAGAACAAAGCGCGAAATAGCCATCAAGGCGCCGGTATTTCCTGCGGAAACGCAGGCATCGGCCTCGCCGTGTTTGACCAGATCAATAGCCACGCGCATTGAGGAGTTTTTCTTGTTACGAATGGCCAGAGCAGGGGATTCATGCATGGCCACGACTTCAGTTGCGTGGCGGACAATAATGCGCGCATCTCCCGCACCATTTAGGTAAGGTCGAATTGATTCCTCAAGGCCAACGAGAATAACGCGCACATCATCGTGCTTACGCACAAAGTCAAGCGCCGCCGGCACGGTAACAACGGGACCGTGATCCCCACCCATGCAATCGATAGCAACGGTAACAGTCATCGGAAAAAA
>JBBRDR010000033.1:0-21990 GCA_038203745.1 Burkholderiales bacterium
AACTGTCCGCCTTGGCTATCAACTCCGGATCAGCCCCCGGCGCAAACAGCCAGACAATCGGCTTTACCTGACCGATTTCAAGTGAGTCCTGAAGGTCAGGATAATAATTGCTGCCAATATTGAATACAGCATTGTTGACTAAAGTGGCCTGATAGCGCTGCGTGGCGACACCCTCCATGAGGTCAAGTTCGCTACGTTTTTTCTTGGCAACAATAATGATTTCCGGAACAATATCTTTGACGGCAAGCAGCGCCGCCTCTTGTCTGGAGCCAGCAACAACATGCACTGTTTTGTGTGCCAGTTGTTCAATACCCATGATGGGCAGAGACGCTTCATGGGTAATCAGGACGTTCTGGCTCTGGAAGTAGGGCGTGCTGCTCCGGATTTCAGGGTCGTCAACCGGTATCTGCCATGCGGCTGCCAGATGTGCTTTGCCATTCTTCAAGCGCTGAAGGATGTCGGCGTCGCTGGCAGCCACAACGAATCGTATATTCAGGCCCAGATCCTGCGCAAGCAATCGTGCAAGGTCGAAATCAAAACCGGAGGTGTTGCCGGTTCCGTCAACCGAGTAGGTGGTTGACCCAACCCGTGTCAGGACAATCAACTCCCGCGTCTTCTCCAGTGGTAGCAGGGTATCCTCGCCGCAGCCGGCAATCAAAACTATGAGAATAGTTGTGAGGTAGTGATAGAAGGCGGGTTGGAAGAAGCGCATCTTTCGGGTGACCTGTGCTAGAATTCTGCCCCTGACGGAGAGGTGGCAGAGTGGTCGATTGTACCTGACTCGAAATCAGGCGTACTGCAAGGTACCGTGGGTTCGAATCCCACCCTCTCCGCCAGAATATTCAATGGAACCCGCACTGCTACAGGCTTTGCGGGTTTTTCATTTATACTAACCCATCTTCCCGCCAACATGTGTGCCGTTTCATTCCTCTTTTTGACTCAGTTTTTAACACGCAACATCGCATGAACCTGGTGAAAAAAGCTGTTTCGTGGCCGGCCAACGTCGTGCTTGAGGCTGGCACACCACTCTCATGGTCAAGCCAAAAGTGGGGCTCCGACGGTGCTTTTACACTGTCCTCTAGCAAGGTAATAACAGGAGATACGAGAATGTTCTGTAGTAAATGTGGTGCTCAATCAGTTCCAGAGGAGATTTCCTGTGCAAAATGCGGCGCCAGCTTGCAGTCATCAACGCCACCTATGGAAAATTCAAAGCCTATGCCAGTCACCGAGAACCCTCCTGATCCACAAACAATCAGAACGAAGTCAACCTGGGCTAATGCTTATATCCCGGACCAAGAATCGTGTGCCAGAGCGATAAGAAACGGTGGTATTGCGGCAATGCTTTCTGCCGCAATTACTATTGCTTCTGCCATTGTCGCGCTCTTTGCAAACACTTCAAATGCCCCCCCAAATTACATGCTGGAACCCTACTTGTTTATTGATGTGATCCTGATCGTTGTATTGGGCACCTTTATCTTTCGCAAGAGTAGGAGTGCAGCAACCCTGGCGGTCATATATTTTGTAGGCTCTAAGATATTTCTGTGGTTGACCCTTGGGAAGGTTGCTGGTTTGCCGATGACTTTAGTGTTTTTATTTTTCTACGCAAATGCGATGAGAGCGACATTTCTTTGGCATTCCAAGTATCGCGACGCCAAAACCAAGGAAACCACCTAGAGCTACCTTTTGGGCAACTCCCGCCTGGATAGCTCCCTTGTGAGCTGTTCTGCAATATCGCGCGGCGCTTTACTGAGGAACACAGGTGGTGTTGTAGTAACTTGGCTTAGTCGGGAACGATACGCTTCCAACTAAGCCAAATTTGCAGGCGACTTACTCCATCGCCTCGTACAGTGGCAGTGTCAGGAATTCCGGGTATTCCGGGGTCAGGCTCATCTTGTCAAAGATGAGTGCTGCCTGATCGTAGCTCTCAGTGTCTTCGCCTTGGGCGATGACGCTTGCTTTAATTTTCGGCAGCTCTTCATCGATCATTGTGCGTACGATGCTTGCCGTAACCTTGCGACCGTCGTCGAGAATTCCTTTAGGAGAAACGACCCACTGCCATATCTGCGAACGGGAAATTTCGGCCGTCGCTGCATCTTCCATCAGGTTATGAATGGGTACGCAGCCATTGCCGGCAAGCCAACTCCCGAGGTAGTGAATGCCAACATTTATATTGCTGCGAACACCGGCTTCAGTGATAGGTTGTGATGGCTGGAAATTGAGAAAGTCTCGTGCACTGAAGACTTCATCGCGCTGCTTTTCCCACTGGTTCGGACGCTCTCCGAGTACCTTCTGGAATTCCTCTGCGGCAATGGCCACCAAACCCGGGTGCGCAACCCAGCCGCCGTCAAATCCGTCGTTGGCATCACGCGTTTTGTCGTGGCGAATACCGGCCAGCGCTTTTTCATTGGCGAGCGGGTCGTTCTTGATCGGGATAAGCGCACTCATCCCGCCAATGGCCGGTGCGCCATGTTTATGGCAGGCCTTGATGAGTGCCAGTGCATAACTGCGCATGAAAGGTACTTCCATGGTAATTGCGCTGCGGTTGGCTAGGCAAAACTCTTTGTTCTTTTTGAATTTCTTGATGCAGCTGAAAATGTAATCCCAGCGACCGGCATTCAGGCCGGCTGAGTGCTCACGCAACTCATAGAGAATTTCTTCCATCTCGAAGGTGGCAAGGATGGTCTCAATCAGCACGGTGGCCTTGATCGTGCCACGCGGCAACCCTATGTGATCTTGTGCCATGATGAAAATGTCATTCCACAGCCGGGCTTCGAGGTGCGATTCCATTTTTGGAATGTAGAAGAAGGGCCCGGCACCGCGTGCAAGCTGTTCTTTGGCGTTATGGAATAAGAAGAGAGCGAAATCAAAGATGCCGCCGGAAACACGCTGTCCATCAACTGTTACGTGCTTTTCGTCAAGATGCCAGCCGCGCGGACGAATCTGCAGGGTGGCAATTTTGTCGTTCAGCCGGTATTCCTTCCCGGCTTCATTGGTAAAGGATATTTCACGGCGAATCGCTTTGCGGATGTTAATTTGTCCTTGTATCTGGTTTTCCCACTTCGGACTGTTGGAATCCTCAAAGTCAGCCATATAGGAATCCGCGCCAGAATTGAACGCGTTAATAATCATTTTGGCCTCAACTGGGCCGGTTATTTCTGTGTGACGTCGCTCCAGTGCTTTGGGTAGCGGAGAAATCTTCCAGTCACCTGCGCGAATGTCGCTCGTTTCCGGCAGGAAATCAGGCATTTCACCATTGTCGATACGTTCCTGACGGTTGACGCGTGCCTTTAGCAACGCTTGGCGACGTGCGTTGAAAGCACGATGCAGCTTTGCGACAAGGGCCAGTGCTTCGTTTGTAAGAATGATTTCGTAACCGGATTTAATTGGTGCAGAAATTTGCACGCCTTCGGGTAGCGGGATTTGCTCAAGTAGGCTCATGCGATGACTCCTGTTGAGGTGTTCTGTTGATCATTGGCGAAGTTTTCAGGTACAGGCAGCAATCTCTGCGCTGCCTGTATTTCTTGCCAGGTAAAAGTCAGTGAAACTGTTCTTCTTCGGTCGAGCCGGTCAGTGCGGTAACTGATGATGTCCCGCCCTGAATGACCGTGGTGACATCGTCGAAATAGCCGGTACCCACTTCCTGCTGGTGCGAGACGAAGGTATAGCCGCGGTCGCGTGCTGCGAATTCCGGTTCTTGAACCTTCTCAACATAAGCCGTCATGCCGCGCGCCACATAGTCCTGCGCCAGATCAAACATGTGGTACCACATGTTGTGGATGCCGGCGAGGGTGATGAACTGGTACTTGTAGCCCATGGCACCAAGTTCTCGCTGGAATTTGGCAATGGTTGCATCGTCGAGATTTTTCTTCCAGTTGAATGATGGCGAGCAGTTGTAGGCCAGCATCTTGCCCGGATGTTTGGCATGTACGCCTTCGGCAAATTTGCGGGCAAACTCAAGATCGGGTTTGCCTGTTTCGCACCACACCAGATCGGCGTAGGCGGCGTAGGCTACGGCGCGAGAGATCGATTGCGCGAGGCCGGCGCGGGTCTTGTAAAAACCCTCGTTGGTGCGTTCGCCGGTAATGAAAGGTTTGTCGTTACTGTCGACGTCGGAGGTGATCAGGTCGGCGGCTTCGGCGTCGGTGCGCGCTATAACAAGAGTTGGAACACCACAAATGTCAGCGGCGAAACGCGCAGCGATCAGTTTCTGGACAGCTTCCTGTGTAGGAACAAGAACCTTGCCGCCCATGTGGCCGCATTTTTTGACCGAAGCCAGTTGATCTTCAAAGTGTACACCGCCGGCACCGGAGCGGATCATGGCTTTCATCAACTCGAATGCGTTCAGTACGCCACCAAAACCGGCCTCGGCATCGGCGACGATCGGAGCATAGAAATCGACGTAGTCTTTGTGACCCAGATCGATGTTCTTTGCGTATTGGATTTCATCGGCACGACGGAAAGAATTGTTGATGCGTTCAACTACTTTTGGCACGGAATCAACAGGGTAAAGCGACTGATCCGGATACATTGCTGCATAACCGTTGTTATCGGCGGCAACCTGCCAGCCCGAAAGATAAATGGCCTTGACGCCAGCCTTGACCTGCTGCATGGCCTGGCCGCCGGTGAGGGCGCCGAGGCAGTTGACGTAAGGCTCGTTGCTGACCAGATTCCACAGTTTTTCTGCGCCACGACGGGCGAGGGTGTATTCAATCGGGAAAGAGCCGCGCAAACGAACGACATCGGCGGCGCTATAGCCGCGTTTGATACCTTTCCAGCGGGGGTTTTCAGCCCAGTCTTTTTCCAGGGCGGCGATTTGTTGTTCACGTGTGCTCATGACTGACCTCGTATAAAAATCCGATATAGGGTCGGAAGTTAAGAAGAATCAGACTGCCCGGTTTTTAAACGGACGATTGTTTATCAAGGCAGTTGATGAGATAAAGTATAGAGTGAATATTTCATTGAATCAAGTGTCTTATATAAGATATAAGATTAAATATTTGTTCAATAAAACAATGTGTTAAATAGTGTGTTTCACAATACGGAGCGATATTCATATTGTGCAACATCACTCAGCGCGCTTCTCGGGGAGAGCGCTTCAAAGAAAAACTTACTCAGTGCACCGGTATGTTCGGTGCACTGAGTGTCGTGATGTCTCGGGATGTGCCTGACCTGCGAGTGGTGTTCAGGCGATGACGGCGGCTTTTTCTGCGAACACCAGTTTCACATTTTTGCTGTCGTCAATATCCACGGTGATTTGACCGCCATTGGCAAGCTTGCCAAAGAGCAATTCGTCAGCCAGTGCCGAGCGGATGGTGTCCTGGATCAGCCGTGCCATCGGGCGTGCGCCCATCAATGGATCAAAGCCACTGCTTGCAAGGTGGAGCTTGAGTTCGTCGGTAAACGTGGCATCTACTTTTTTCTCGTGCAGTTGTTCTTCCAGTTGCATCAGGAACTTATCGACCACGCGCAGAATGACGTCGTGATCGAGCGCTTTGAATGAAATCGTGGCATCAAGACGGTTCCTGAATTCGGGGGTGAATAAGCGCTTGATTTCGATCATTTCATCGCCGGCTTGTTTGGTACTGGTAAAGCCCATGCTCGACTTCTGAATGGACTCCTGTCCGGCATTGGTCGTCATGATGATAATCGCATTACGGAAATCAGCTTTGCGCCCGTTGTTATCCGTTAGCGTTCCGTGATCCATGACTTGCAGCAGGATGTTGTAGATGTCCGGATGTGCTTTTTCAATTTCATCAAGCAAGAGGACGCAGTAGGGGTTTTTGGTGACGGCTTCTGTGAGTTGACCGCCCTGATCAAAACCAACATACCCCGGCGGGGCGCCAATCAACCGTGAGACCGCGTGACGTTCCATATACTCAGACATGTCAAAGCGTATCAACTCATTGCCGAGACAGTAGGCCAATTGTCTTGCAACTTCAGTTTTGCCAACACCGGTCGGGCCGGAGAACAGGAAGCTTCCGATCGGTTTGGCCGGGTTGCCCAGCCCCGAGCGAGTCATCTTGATTGCTCTGGCTAGCGCATCAATTGCAAATTCCTGACCGAAGACGACCGCCTTCAGATCGCGGTCAAGGTTTTTCAATGCACTGCGATCATCTGCAGAAACCTGTGTTGAGGGTACTCGCGCAATTTTGGCGACGATTTCCTCAATATCCTGCTTGCCAATGATTTTCTTTTGTTTTGATTTGGGCAGGATGCGTTGCGCCGCACCGGCTTCATCGATAACGTCAATGGCTTTGTCTGGCAGGTGGCGGTCAGTAATGAAGCGTACCGAGAGATCAACCGCTGCAGTCAGTGCCGCTGCCGAGTACTTGATGCCATGGTGCGATTCAAAGCGCGATTTCAAGCCCTTTAGTATCTCAACCGTTTCGGCACTTGAGGGTTCGTGAACGTCAATCTTCTGAAACCGGCGTGACAACGCGTGGTCTTTTTCGAAAATGCCACGGTATTCCGTATAGGTTGTAGCGCCAATGCATTTGAGCTGCCCTGAGGACAATGCCGGCTTGAGCAGGTTTGACGCATCCATGGTTCCGCCCGAAGCGGATCCGGCACCAATCAGCGTATGGATCTCGTCGATGAAAAGAATTGCATGCGGATTTTCGCTTAGTTGTTTGAGCACGCCTTTCAGGCGCTGCTCAAAATCACCACGGTATTTGGTTCCAGCCAGCAGGGCGCCCATGTCCAACGCATAAACGTTGCCCATTTCAAGAATTTCTGGGACGTCGTTCTCAACGATCCGGCGAGCCAGTCCTTCGGCAATCGCTGTTTTCCCGACACCGGCTTCACCCACCAGCAAGGGGTTGTTCTTGCGCCGGCGACAGAGGGTTTGGATAGCACGCTCAAGTTCTTTTTCGCGCCCGATTAGCGGATCGATCTTACCTTGCAGGGCAAGGGCATTGAGGTTGATGGTGTAACTTTCCAAAGGCCCTGCCGCAGCCTGAACTTCGCCTTCAACTTCCGGCTCATGTTCGCTACGCGCGGTGCTCTGGGGGACCTTGCTGATGCCATGGGAAATGAAATTCACGACATCCAGCCGGGTAATGCCCTCTTTTTGCAGGTAATAGACCGCGTGAGAATCTTTTTCACCAAAGATGGCGACCAAAACATTCGCACCATTCACTTCTTTTTTTCCGGATGACTGGACATGCAATATAGCGCGCTGGATAACGCGCTGGAACCCGAGAGTCGGTTGTGTATCAATGTCCTGCTCGCCGTCGACTATCGGCGTGTGCTCGCCAATAAACGTGATCAGGTCGCGGCGTAGTTGCTCAATGTTGCCGCCACAGGCACGCAGAGCCTCCGCAGCAGACGGATTGTCAATGAGTGCCAGCAAGAGGTGCTCGACAGTGATGAATTCATGGCGTTTTTGCCGTGCTTCGACAAAGGCCATGTGCAAGCTGACTTCCAGTTCCTGCGCAATCATTCAGTTTTCCTCCATTACGCACGCCAGCGGGTGCTGGTGTTCCCGTGCGAAGGTCATCACCTGCTCGACCTTGGTCGCAGCGACGTCACGCGGATAAATTCCACATGTACCTCGCCCTTCCATGTGTACTTTGAGCATGATTTTTGTCGCTTGTTCTCGATTCATGGAAAAAAAATGCTGTAACACGACAATGACGAAGTCCATTGGTGTGAAATCGTCATTAAGCAACAACACCGTGTATAGCGGCGGAGGCTTGATTTTGCTGCGTTTAGCTTCGAGTACCGAGCTATCCTGATGTTGTTTTGCCATGAGTTAATTCTAACCAGTCTTTTCCAATGCGCAAAGCCGCTCGATAGCAGCTTTTTACATATAAACCACACTACGCCAACAGGGTCGAACAAAAATGCTTGACGCATCGACTATAACTAGCGTACAAAGTATCCATGTTTTAGTTCTGGTTAAAGTTGAATTTTAAACATGCAAGTCGGGCTTAGCCCGGATCTAGTCTCTTTTCAAGGAAGTCGCAATATGGCAACAGGTACAGTTAAGTGGTTCAACGACGCCAAGGGTTTTGGTTTTATTACACCGGATGATGGCAGCGAAGATCTTTTCGCGCATTTTTCGGCCATTACCATGGGCGGATTCAAGACCCTCAAAGAGGGCGAAAAAGTTACGTTCGACGTGACGCAGGGTCCTAAGGGCAAGCAAGCTTCGAATATTGGGCGTGCCTGATTTCAAGTCACGCTAAAAAAACCCGCCTCTGGCGGGTTTTTTTTCGTCCGTATTTCCGTAAATTACGTTTTGTCAGGAAAAAACATGATTTCGAGCGATACCTAAGACTCCGGTATTATAGAAAGCTGTTCATTGTCTCCGGTCTTTGCTTATTGTGAATTCGACTGATATAAATTCCCTGGCACGCTTTGTTCGCGCCCTACTGTCCTTGACGCTTGCTTTTGTGCTCGTGGGTTTGCCCACAGCCATGGCGAGTGATTTACCTGAACTCGGTGAGTCGGCACGGGCTGAATTCTCGCCACAACTCGAGCGCAAGATTGGCGAGAGCATCATGAACGAGATTCGTCTGAGCGAACCAAGCTACGTCGATGACCCGGAAATTAACGACTATCTTAACCGGCTCGGTAGCCGATTGGTTGAAGCCAGCGGGAACCCAACGGGCGACTTCAATTTTTTCGCCATTCGCGACAACATGGTTAACGCGTTTGCAATGTTCGGTGGCTTTATCGGGGTGAATACCGGCACCATTCTCACTGCACAATCCGAGTCTGAACTGGCCGGTGTGCTCGCTCACGAAATATCGCATGTGACCCAGAATCATCTGGCACGCCAGATCGCCAAGGAAAAACAGAATACGATTCCAAGCATGATTGCCATGGCGGTAGGCATTCTTGCGGCTCGTTCAAATTCTTCCGTAGCAGCGGCGACCATTTCGTCTGCTCAGGCGGGGGTTGTTCAGGCGCAACTGGCCTATACCCGGGAATATGAGCGAGAAGCAGACCGTGAAGGCTATAAAACGCTTGAGAAATCAGGGTTTGACGTGCGTGGCATGGGCGATTTTTTCGAGCGCCTGCAGAATTCAGGGCGTCTGTACGAGAACAGTGCGCCAGTGTACTTGCGTTCTCATCCGCTAACAGTTGAGCGGATTTCCGATATGCAAAACCGGTCGCAAAACTCGCCCTACAAGCAAGTCGTCAGCGGCCTCGATTTTTACCTAGTACGCGCAAAAATTCGCGCCTTGATGGGCACGCCACGCGAGGCAGTCAGTTATTATGAAACTCAGTTAAGTGAGAAGAAATACGTATCTCAGGCTGCCGCCCGCTATGGTCTGATTTATGCACTGATGCGTGCCAAGGACAGCGCGGGCGCGCAACGTGAAATGGAAGGGCTGAGGGCGTTAAAAGTGGCCTCGCCCATGATTGCCGGTCTGGCTGCTGAGATCCAGATGAATGTTGGTGACCTGACAGGCGCTCTGGCCATTTATCGCGATGCGTTACAGCGTTTCCCGCAAGCCAAGTCGCTTATTTACGGCAATGCTGAGGCGCTTTATGCGGGAAAACAATACGAGCAGTGCTTGAAATTCCTTGATGCACAGTTACAGCTTAATTTCGGCGATTTCAAACTCTACGACATGCAGGCCAAGGCGTATTCTGCTTTGGGCAAACGATTGCAGCAGCATCGTGCGTTAGCCGAGTTTTATATGCTGCAGGGACGGCTCGGACAAGCCCTCGAGCAATTGCAATTCGCCCAGCAGGCAACTGATGGTAATTTTTATGAGCAGTCTGCTGTAGATGCGCGTCTGCGTGAGTTGCGCAAGTTACAGATCGAAGAGGATAAACTGAAAAGAAATGGCGGTTAGAATGCGCCTTTATTATTGTTCTGGAACTGATCATGCAGTTTGATCGAGAACTCGATGTCAAGGGACTAAACTGTCCACTCCCGATTTTGCGTACCAAGAAGGCGCTTTCCGAAATGTCTTCCGGTCAGGTATTGCATGTTCTGGCAACCGACCCCGGCGCGGTCAGGGATTTTCAGGCCTTCGCCAAACAGACCGGCAATCAGTTGTTGGCGAACACAGAGATTGGTCTGGTTTTTGAATTCTATTTCAAGCGTAAGTAAGGCATCGGACTGCAAGCGCTGTTGTTTTCCCCCCTCAGAACTGAACCATGAAAATCGTCGATGCGGTCGATGACCGTTTCGCCTTGCTGGATAGCGATGACGGTAGCGCCATCCTGTTGACGGCATATCGACGTGCCATCCATTTTGACGGAAATGCGGCGCACACGGAGGATATTACTGGCGATTTGGCTGCCGTGTTTGAGGCGTTCGAGGCAACTGCAGCGCAGGGCGAATGGATTGTCCTGGCGGCAGATTATGCTCTGGGAGGCTGTTTTGAGTCTGCTGCTGCTCAAGCAAACATTCCTTGCCCCCGGTTGCGCGGCTGGGTCTTTGGTCAGTCTCAGCAACTCGATGCGCAGGGCGTTAAAGATTTTCTTGGTCGTTGTCTGGCCGGCATTTCTGAGCATGAGCGGGTTGCCGGCGTGGCTGAGTGCATTCCGTCGCTGGATGCTGAACGTTACGCAGGAAACGTTGAGCAGATTAAGCGCTGGATTGTTTCGGGTGACTGTTACCAGATCAATTTCACTTTTTCCCTCGGTTTCAGGCTTTATGGGCATCCATTAGCGCTATACGCCGGGTTGCGGGAGCGTCAGCCTGTTCGTTACGGTGCTTACCTTGCCATGCCGGATGAAACCCTGCTGTCTTTCTCGCCGGAACTTTTTTTCGAGCGCAGAGGAGGCCGTGTTGTTACCCGGCCGATGAAGGGAACTGCCCCGCGGGGTGTTGCTCCTGTAGACGATGAGGTACAGCGTGCTGCATTGCTGGCATCAGAAAAAGAACGCGCTGAAAACATCATGATCGTCGATTTGCTACGTAATGATCTGGGCCGATTGGCAGCGCCCGGCAGGGTTCGGGTTGATTCGCTTTGCGTTGCAGAGGCTTATCCAACACTGTGGCAAGTGGTGTCTACCGTTTCGGCCGATTTGCCCGATGCGAGTCTTTTTGAACTGTTCAGAGCTCTTTTCCCCTGCGGATCGATTACCGGTGCGCCGAAGGTACGCGCAATGCAGATCATTGCCGAACTTGAAGACACGCCGAGAGGCTTGTACACTGGTGCCCTAGGCTGGCTGGCACCAGGTGGCGATTGTCGTTTCAACGTCGCCATTCGTACGCTGGAGCTTGCGCCGGATGCGAAGGCGAGCCTTGGTGTGGGGAGTGGTATCGTCATCGATGCCAAGGCCGGGAGCGAGTACGCTGAATGCCTCCTGAAATCGAGTTTTCTCACGGGTTTTGATCCCGGCTTCGAACTCATCGAGACAATACGCATGGCGCAAGGTGAGTGTCTGCTTCTGGTAATGCATCTTGAACGTCTGGAGGCTTCAGCCTTGGCCTTGGGGTTTTCGTGTGATGTACCGGCGATTTCATCGGCCTTGATGGCGACTCTGTCTGAAGGCAGCGCAGGCATTTTCAGAGTTCGGCTGACTCTGGCGCATGATGGGCGTTACCAGATCACACGGGTGCCGATGACCGATGAAACCTTTCACATAGAGCCGTGGCGGGTGGTTCTGGCGGATGAGTTGCTTGATGCCGATGATTATCTCCTGCGTCACAAGACGAGTGCACGGTGTCGATATGATCGGGTCTTGGCGGATCTGGCTGAAACGCCGGGTATCTTCGATGCGATTTTCTTCAATACACGCGGCGAGGTTTGTGAAGGGGCGCGCAGCAATGTGTTTGTTGAGCGCGGCGGCGTACTGTTGACGCCGCCTGTAGCTTGTGGCTTGCTGCCGGGTGTCATGCGCCGGCACTTGCTTGAGTCGGGGCAGGCTGCGGAATGCGTGCTGACCCGCGATGATTTGTTGAACGCACCAGCGGTCTATATGGCAAATGCCTTGCGCGGGTTGATCCCGGTAAAACTCGTGGTTTAAGTGCTTAGCCCAATACGGTAACAACGATTCTCCGGCGATGCGAGTGGATCCGGTGTTCCCACAAATAGATTCCCTGCCAGGTTCCCAGTAGCAGCTCGCCATTTTGCACCGGCACAGTGATCGTGCTTCCCGCCAGAATATTTCTGCCGTGTGCCGCCATGTCGTCATCACCTTCGTCGCTGTGCAGATAGGCGGGGTCACCGTCGGGTGCCCAGCGTTTCGCCAGTATTTCGAGGTCGCGACGTACCGACGGGTCAGCATTTTCGGTTAGGATCAGCGAACAACTGGTGTGCAGAACAAAAATATTGGCTAGGCCGGTTTCGATGCTTGCAGCACGAACCAGCTTGGCGACCTCGGCCGTTATTTCGATTGTTCCCCGGTTGCGGGTCGCTATTTCGATGGTCTGTTGATAGGCCATGACCCAGTACGCTGATCAGGATTTTCCGGTGCTGCCGAAACCGCAGTCACCACGCTCGCTGGCAGCAAATTCATCCACAACATTGAAGGCGACCTGCATGACGGGTACCACGATGAGTTGCGCCAGGCGGTCAAGCGGATTGAGGGTAAAGCATTCCTTGCCGCGATTCCAGGTCGATACCATGATTTCGCCCTGATAGTCTGAGTCGATCAGCCCAACCAGATTGCCGAGCACTATGCCGTGTTTATGGCCAAGTCCTGAGCGCGGCAGGATCATAGCAGCGAGGCCGGGGTCGGCCAGATGGATGGCTATGCCTGTGGGAACCAGATGCGTCTCGCCCGGATGAATGGTCAGGGGGCCAGTGATACAGGCGCGCAGGTCAAGACCGGCGGAGCCGGGCGTGGCGTAATGCGGCGGGCTGTCTTTGAGACGGGGGTCGAGAAGACGAACTTCGATGCGGTGCATTAATGTTTCTCCAGCAGTTTTGCGATATGTTTAACGAGCATCCTGGCCAGCATCAATTTTGTGCCCGGTGGTAACGGGGTTTGGCCGCTATCGTCGAACAGGATCAGCGAATTTTCATCGCCACCCATGCCGTCCTGAATGAGGTTGCCGATAATCAGCGGAATATTTTTTGAGGTGCGTTTTTTCTGGGCATATTCAGCGAGATTCTGGCTTTCGGCGGCGAATCCAACGCACAGTGGCGGTTTTTTCAGAGCTGCGACTTCAGCAAGAATATCCGGGTTCTGCACAAGATCGATTGCCGGGGCTGCCTTGCCGCTTTTCTTGAACTTGTGTTCGGCGGCGGCCTTGGGGCGGAAGTCCGCAACCGCTGCAACACCGATAAACACATCCTGATTTTTTGTGCGGGCCATCACTTCGACGTACATCTCCAGAGCACTGGTTACGTTGATGCGCTTGACGCCATAGGGCGTCGGCTGGCTGACCGGGCCGCTGATCAGGGTGACATCCGCTCCCGCCTCACGAGCGGCACGCGCCAAGGCAAAGCCCATCTTGCCGCTCGACTGATTGGTAATGCCGCGTACCGGGTCAATCGCTTCGAAGGTGGGGCCTGCGGTCAGCAGAATTTTCTTGCCGGCTAGAAATTTGGGTTGAAAGTGGGCGATCAATTCAGCGATGATTTCGTCAGGCTCGATCATACGGCCAAGGCCAATTTCACCACAGGCCTGCTCGCCGCAGGCCGGTCCAAGAATCGTGATGCCGTCACCGCGCAGGGTGCTGATGTTGCGCTGCGTTGCAGCATTTTCCCACATCTGCCGGTTCATCGCCGGGGCGACCAGCAGCGGGCAGTCACGGGCCAGCGTAAGGGTGCTGAGCAGGTCATTGGCCAGGCCGTTGGCTACTTTGGAAAGGAAGTCGGCCGAGGCCGGGGCAATGAGCAACGCATCAGCGTCACGCGTTAGGTCAATGTGTGCCATGTTGTTGGTCATGCGCGAATCCCACTGGTCAGTGAAGACCGGGTTGCCTGACAATGCCTGGAAGGTTACCGGTGTAACGAAGTGTGTTGCAGCCTCGGTCATAGCCACTTGTACGGTGGCACCTTGTTTGGCCAGCTGGCGTACAAGTTCAGCCACTTTATAGGCGGCAATGCCACCGGTAACACCGAGTGCTATGCGCTTTCCTTTTAATTCCATACAGATCACCTGGTAGCTTGGTTAGAATGTCATAAGAAACATTTTAACCGAGAACGTAGAATGGCAATTACCGACTGGCCGGCCGATGAACGTCCGCGTGAGCGTTTGCTGGCGAAAGGCGCTGCGGCGCTATCCGATGCCGAACTGCTGGCAATATTCCTGCGTGTTGGACTCAAGGGTAAAAGCGCGGTCGATCTGGCGCGTATTTTGATTGCGCATTTCGGCAACCTGACTCGTTTGTTTGCGGCTACGCCGGAAGAGTTTTCGGCCATTCCTGGCATGGGGCCGGCCAAATACGCCCAGTTACAGGCTGTTCTGGAGTTGTCGCGCCGCGCGTTGGCCGAGGAAATGAAGCAGGGGTGTGCTTTTTCTGCGCCGGGTGCCGTACGTGATTATCTTCGTTTGCATCTGGCCGGCCTGAAGCATGAAGTTTTTTTCGCCCTATGGCTGGATGCTCAGAACCGTCTGATTGTGGCTGAGGAGCTATTTCGAGGCACTTTGAGTCAAACAAGCGTTTATCCTCGTGAAGTAGTGAAAAGAGCCTTGGGGCACAATGCGGCCGCTGTCGTTTTGGCACATAATCACCCGTCCGGTGTTGGCGAACCGTCGTCGGCCGATCAGTTACTGACCCGGGAGCTCAAGCAGGCACTCGCTTTGGTGGATGTTCGGGTGCTGGACCACTTCATTGTGGCCGGGCAATCTCAGCCCTTGTCGTTTGCTGAAAGAGGCTTGCTGTAACACAAAGAATAGAAATAGCTTGAAGTGTCCCACCTATTTAAGATAAAATCGCCGCCTTTCATCCCAAGATCAACTGGAGCAACAATCATGGCGCGTGTCTGCCAAGTAACGGGTAAAGGCCCGATGTCAGGGAACAATGTTTCCCATGCCAACAATAGAACGAAGCGCCGCTTCCTCCCGAATCTGCAATATCGCCGTTTCTGGGTTGAAAGCGAAAACCATTGGGTGCGTTTGCGCGTTTCCAATGCTGGTCTGCGCACTATCGACAAGAACGGTATCGACGTTGTGCTCGCAGATTTGCGCGCTCGCGGCGAAATCTGATAAGGAGTCCAAGCCATGCGTGAAAAGATTAAACTTGAGTCGAGTGCCGGTACAGGTCACTTTTATACGACGACCAAGAACAAGAAGACCAAGCCCGAAAAGCTGGAACTGATTAAGTACGACCCCAAGGTTCGTAAGCACGTGTCTTACAAGGAAACCAAGCTGAAGTAATCTTTTCTTCGGCCATGGTAAAAAGCCTCGCGGATTGAGCGGGGTTTTTTTTCGTCCGTACTTCGTGAATCTAGGCGCCTTTGTATTCGTTTGTGAAAGCGTTGCAGAAGCGGAGTGTCTCGGGGTATGGAAAAAAATCCTCGACGAAGCCGTCGCGTATTTTTTGCTGGGTAGATTGCCAGAACTCGACACTTAAAAGATCGTGGTGGTACTTGAGAAAAGCATCGCGTACTTTGGCCGAACCGAGCAGAAAAGTGGCGAACTCCTCTGGAAAAATGTCGTTTTTTGCCACTGAATACCAGACTTCTCCAGACAGTTCCATTTCGGGGTAGGGAGCTTCCGGGAAGTGACGGAAATTACAGTCGGTCATGTATTCGATTTCGTCGTAATCGTAAAAAACAACGCGGTTGTAGCGTGTGACGCCAAAGTTTTTCCAAAGCATGTCGCCGGGGAAAATATTGGCACTGGCCAGCTCGCGGATGGCATTCCCGTATTCAAGCACGGCATGGTCAATTTGCTCGGGCGTGGCCGAATCAAGATAGAGGTTGAGCGGAGTCATTCGCCGTTCAATGTAGAGGTGGCGGATGACGAGGTCGGCGCCATCCTCTTCGAGAAGCGAGGGGGTCAGCGTGTGAAGTGCTTCAAGCAGCTCACCTGAAAACCGGTCGCGCGGCAGGGCAACGAGAGAAAATTCGAGTGTGTCAGCCATGCGACCTACCCGGTCGACCTGTTTAACCAGTTGGTACTTTGCACGCACCGTGGCGTGATCGACTTCTTTGGTGGGTGCGAAAACGTCCTTGATTACCTTGAAGACGTAGGGGTAGGAGGGCAAAGTGAATACCAGCATGACCATGCCGCGAATGCCCGGGGCGATGATGAATTTGTCTTGCGAGTGCTGTAAATGCTCGATTAGGTCGCGGTAGAACATGGTCTTGCCCTGCTTGCCTAAGCCCAGCATGGTGTAGATTTCTGAACGTGGTTTGTTCGGCATCATGCTCATCAGGAATTGTACGTAGCCTGAAGGTACTTCCATGTCGACCATAAAGTGCGCACGGGATAGCGAAAACAGGATGGTAATTAGTAATACATCAAGCAGGAGGGTGTCGACTACAAGCCGGTGTTCGTCGGTATGGCGGATAGGTATGGCAAAGGGAGTTTCAGTGTTGCCGTTAATGACCTTGCCAAAAATATAGGCGCCCTTATTGCGGTAGAACGCGGAATACAGCACCCGGATCTGCACATTGGCCTCGGCCTCTGGCCAGCCGCCGAGATGGCTTTTAGCACTGCGCATGATGAAGTCGACGTCACGGTCAAGATTCGAAAAGGGGAGCTTCCAGTCAAAATCGAGAATGATTTGGCGGATCGTTGCACGCAAGCCCTCTTGCATCGGATAGTAACTTGAATAGACGGGCGGTTCGGAGCGTATGTATTCGGTCGAGACCCCGGGGCGCGCAAAGATGTAATCATTATTAAAATATGTGCGATGCAAAATGCGCGCGCAGACCGAGTTGAAAAATGTTTCAGCAAGTTCAGGCTGCTTCTGATGAATGAGCTGGCCGATGTAGAACAGCTTGACTTGCTGCCATGTGGCGTCGTCAAGAACGTCGTCGCCAATGTTATCTCCGAGGAGATGGGCTGTTTCAGAAACGCGCTCATCGTAAGAACGTATACGTTCGCGTACGGCGAGGTGTACACTTTTCCAGTCGGCTTCTTCAAAAAACACTTTGGCCTTACGCCCGTAGAGGCGGATGAGTTCGTAGTGTCGAATGAAACCGGCAAGCATAGCCTCGGCAATGCGCTGGGCTTGGGGGTTGTTGTCTGCTGAGATATCCATAAATACGGTTTATCCGAGAAGGGTGCCTTGCTGATTGTAGCACCCGAAAATGACGTAAAACCTTGTTCGGCATGATGTATGCGTTGCGTGCAATTACACGCTGACGCTGGCGGAACAGCGTTTTTTCCGACATAATTAAAAATTGGATTGGATGAGTGCGATCGTTGCCAGATCGTTTTTTTCCGCCAAGCGATGTTTTGCGGAGTCGGTGTTATGGCGATGTGTCTTAAAGAAGGTCGCCGAGCGGGAGTTCCGGTTTCAGTTGAAAAAGTCTAATTACAGGGCATTGGAGTGCATATGAGCGAAAGTCTGATCAAGGTTCCGCAGGGCGGACAAAAAATTGTTCCCGGACAGGCAACTCCGGACAACCCGATTATTCCTTTTATCGAAGGTGATGGCATCGGCGTCGATATCACACCGGTGATGATCAAAGTCGTCGATGCAGCAGTAGCCAAAGCCTATGGTGGCAAGAAAAAGATTCATTGGATGGAAGTCTATGCCGGTGAGAAGTCGACCAAGATGTACGGCTCCGACGTTTGGATGTCGACCGAAACACTTGATACACTCAAGGAATACTCCGTCTCTATAAAGGGTCCGATGACGACCCCTGTCGGTGGCGGTATCCGCTCGCTGAATGTGGCGCTTCGTCAGGAACTTGATCTGTACCAGTGTGTGCGCCCGGTGCAGTACTTCAAGGGCGTTCCCTCGCCGCTGAAGGATCCGTCCAAGACCAATATGGTTATCTACCGCGAGAACACCGAAGATATTTACTGCGGTGTCGAGTGGCAAGCCGGTACAGAGGCCTGCAAAAAAATTATCAAATTCCTGCAGGAAGAAATGGGTGTCACGAAGATTCGTTTCCCTGAGACCTCCGGGATCGGCATCAAGCCAGTTTCAAAAGACGGCACCGAGCGCCTCGTGCGCGCTGCGATCAAGTATGCCATCGCCAACAAGCGCAAGTCGGTGACGATCGTGCACAAGGGTAATATCATGAAGTACACCGAAGGTGGCTTCCGTGACTGGGCCTACGCGCTGGCCAAGAATGAATTTGGTGGCGTCGAGATCGACGGTGGCCCGTGGCTCAAGTTGCCCAACGGTATCATCATCAAGGACGCCATTGCTGACGCCTTCCTACAGCAGATTCTGCTGCGTCCGGCTGAATATGACGTGATCGCCACGCTCAACCTCAACGGTGATTACATCTCCGACGCGCTGGCCGCACAGGTTGGTGGCATTGGCATTGCGCCGGGTGCCAACATTTCGGACAAATATGCCTGTTTTGAAGCCACGCACGGTACGGCACCGAAGTATGCGGGCAAGGACTATGTGAACCCCGGTTCGCTGATCCTCTCGGCTGAAATGATGCTGCGTCACCTGGGCTGGCCGGAAGCGGCTGATCTGATCATCAAGTCCATGGAAGCGGCCATCGGTGACAAGGTTGTGACCTATGACTTTGCGCGCCTGATGGAAGGCGCTACCGAAGTGTCGTGCTCCGGCTTTGGCGATGCGATGATTGCGCGAATGTAAGTTCGTTACTCGAAGGAAACGAGAAGCCCCTGAGTAATTTCAGGGGCTTTTTTATTTAGAAGCAGGCAGGCTTGAATACCAAGCCGGAATCATTCTTTGACAGGTTTTGTGGATTGATCGAACCGAGCCGTTTGGATGAGCCATCCATATGGTGACGGGCTGCTGCCCGTGCGGCTTCAACGTCTTGTTTGGAGATGGCATCGACGATGATCAGATGTTCGTCTTTCACTTCCTGAGCCAGATCGGGTCGAGTGGACTCATAACCGCGCGCGGTCTGCATGGCGCTCTGGATGAAGTTGAAAAGAAATTCAATCAGCGAAAGGAAATGCGGGTTCCCGGTAGCCTCTGCAATCCTGCGATGAAACATAATATCAGCAACGGTGCCGACACCCCCAGCGCGAACCTCAACGTCTATCTGCTTCAGGGCGTGTTTAATCGCCGCTAATTGAGCTTTTGAACGGCGCTCTGCGGCAAGCGCTGTGATTTCACCTTCCAGAGCCTTGCGTAATTCAATAACCTGCTGGATGGAGTGGATCGAATCCATGACGTTCGGATCAATGCGGAAGGGCGTATTCATGTTTCCTTCACGTACAAAAACCCCGCTACCTTGCCGTGACTCAACAAGCCCGTCGGATTTCAAGCGGGAAATCGCCTCCCGGATTACGGTCCGGCTCACCCCGAAGCGGCTCGCCATACTTATTTCGGACGGGAGTCGAGTTCCCGGCTGGAAGTCATTCTCTTTAATGAGTTGAATCAGCGCCTCGGTGACGCGATCGGCAAGGCTGCTGGTGAGGATAAGTCGTTCGACCTTGAATTCGGGGAAAGAGGACATGTAAAGGGCGCCAATGATAATTTGTAAGATGACTTGAAATAATACAACAGCTATGATTTAATCTGAAATGATACATGTATGGTTGTAGGACAACATTAGTTCAGTTACGAAACAGGAGAAAAAATGGAAACCGGCTACTTTCACAGGCTTAAAGCACAGACACCCACACGCTTCTGGATAAACAACGTCTCGCGCGATGAAGCGCAAATGGCCATTGACGCAGGTGCAACAGGCTGTACGCAGAATCCTGCCTACGTTTGGAAAATGCTAACGCACGCGACTGAAGGCAGTTATGCAAAGGCTATGCTCGCTGAAATCCTGAAAGAGACGCAGGATGACAACGAGGCAGAGTGCATTCTGCAACGCAGGTTAATTGGCGGTGTGGCCAAAGTATTCCTGCCCATGTGGGAGAAGAGCCATGGTCGTTGCGGCTATGTGAGTATTCAGGGTGATCCGATTCACGAGGAAGACGCGCAGGTCATCATCGATGAAGGTCGAAAGAATCGTGAAATGGGCCCCAATGTCATGATCAAGATACCGGCAACCAAAGCCGGATTGATTGCCATGGAAGTATTGCTTGAAGAAAATACACCAATCAATGCCACGGAAGTCATGGGCGTAAGCCAGGCGCGCTCGGTGATGGAAGTGTACGATCGCGTTACGAACAAAACGGGCAAATTTCCGGTTTCGTATATCTCTCATATCGCAGGTATTTATGATGAGTACCTCGATACCTGGGTTAAAGAAAACAAGATCGACATTCTGCCGGACCATCTCCATCAGGCCGGTTTGATTGTGGCCCGCAAGGTGTACTACATGATGAAGGAAAACCACACCCGAATGGGTTTCATCGGGGGCGGTATTCGTGGCCTGCACCACTTTACCGAACTGGTTGGGGGTGAAGATGTTTGTCTGACCATTAACTGGAAAGGCTGTGCCGACATCCTGATAGAGCAGAACCCGCCGGTTGTCTCCCGCATCCACAACCCGGTTTCTCCGCATGTGATCGATGCGCTGCTGGAAAAAGTGGTTGAGTTCAAGCGTGGCTATATGGAAAACGGGCTAACCGTTGACGAATACGAAGAATTCGGCCCGGTAGAACTTTTCCGGCACATGTTCCTGAGTGCCTGGAACAGTTCGTTGAAACTTATCGGTGAGATGCGGAAGGGATAGTGTTTCTCAGCCGTAACGATAGAGCCATTCTATTGGCCTGGCATTAATTTGGGAGCAGTAGAAATAGCGTTGGGAGGTCGTTAGGTAACCACGATCAGGTTGTCAGTGGCTATCTGCCGATCGCTCACGTTTTAGCGTTCAATGAAATTCTTTGTCATGCTTTGAAATTTCACCCGCTTGTCCGGTGATAATGTCTTCTGGATTTAAGAACCTGAGGAAAGAACATGACGGTTTTGCTGGGGTGCATTGCCGACGACTTTACCGGCGGAACTGATCTGGCCGGCATGCTGGTCAAGGCTGGCATGCGTACGGTACAGATGATCGGTGTGCCGGACGATGTAATTGGTAACGATGTCGACGCCGTTGTGATAGCACTGAAGTCACGAACGTCGCCGGCGGGTGAGGCAGTCACAGAATCACTTGCTGCACTGCGTTGGCTCCAGCAGGCGGGGTGCCGCCAGCTCTACTTTAAGTATTGTTCGACCTTCGATTCGACGCCACAGGGCAACATCGGCCCCGTTGCAGAAGCGCTGATGAGCGAGCTAAACAGCCACTTCACGATTGCCTGTCCGGCTTTTCCTGCTAACAACCGCACGATCTATAAAGGCCATCTTTTTGTCGGCGATGTGTTGCTCTCCGAATCGGGGATGCGTCATCACCCCCTGACGCCAATGACCGATGCCAATCTGCTACGTGTTCTACAGTCGCAGATCAAGGGCAAGGCCGGGCTAGCGGATTTCACCGTCGTACAAAAAGGCGCGGAAGCACTTCACGAACGCTTCAAGGTGCTCCAGGCTGAGGGCTGCAATTTTGCTGTTGTTGATGCGTTGAACAATGACGATCTGATGCAGATTGGCGCAGCTTGCGCTGATATGCCCTTAGTGACAGGTGGTTCTGGCATTGCTCTGGGATTGCCGCAGAATTTCCGTCGAGCCGGCGTCCTGGCCGGTGATGTGATCGCGGATACCTTGCCGCTCACGGGCGGCTTGCGTGCGGTGATTGCCGGAAGCTGTTCAGTCGCTACGCAGGGGCAGGTTGCCGTTATGCGCGACCTACACCCGGCTTTCAGCGTTGATCCGATAGCGCTGGCGCGTGGTGACGATATTGTGGGTACAGCGTTGTCTTGGGCCAAGTGCCACCTCAAGGAAGGAATGATCTTGATCTATGCCACCGCCACGCCGGAGTCCGTCAAGAGCGTACAGGGGCAGCTTGGGGTGGAGAAGGCGGGAGCGCTGGTCGAGCAGGCGCTCTCGGCCATTGCCAGAGGGCTGGTCGATTTGGGTGTTGGGCAACTGATTGTGGCAGGGGGCGAAACGTCCGGTGCTATTGTCAAGGCACTCGGTATTACGGGTTTGCGCATCGGGCCGGAGATCGATCCCGG
>JBBRDR010000034.1:0-21756 GCA_038203745.1 Burkholderiales bacterium
GATCCAGATTTGGGTTTACTCAGCTACATGGTTATGAAGTTGGGGTTACCCGATGAGACCAAGATAAAATTCATTCCGAAACTTAGAGATTTCTCAAGGCAAACACTAATTGAATTCTCAGCGAAGTGATCTAACGACTAAGGTTAGATCGTGCGCAGCCACGATCTGAACCGTTTGTTGGACGAGCCTGGCCGGGGAGGTCTCCGAGGTTGGAGCTCCCTGCATATATCTTTCTGGAATTGACCCCGGCGAGCAGCTCATCCGGGTGAGCGGGCGCTGGATCGCCTGCTTCAAGCCTGCCGTTGCAGCAAGCGTGGCCGGAACCGGGCGATTCGCCCCGACTTCCGGCGAGTTTATCCCTCAGCTTACGGGCACTGACCTCCCGACGCTCGGCAAGGGCGTTTCGCCTACATGATTAGCCGGCCCCTCGAACGGCAAGCGGGATCGATGGCCCTCCCGCCGGCATCGAGGGAATCCGCGTACGCACAATCTTCATCACCGCCCCGCAGCAGGCACAGAGGATCGGTGCGCGTTCCTTGACCCAAGCCTTTGCCGAACCAGGAACGAACTTCAGCAGCACCTGCAGCAAGGCGATCAGACGCTTGCCGTTGGGGTGAAGAAAGCCGAAATTGCGCGCCCGCCGGAACCCTTTCGGCAACACATGTTGCACCACCAGCCAGAGGAAATCGGCGCCGGAGACGGTACGCAGTTCCAGGTGCCCGGTCTTGGTGTTCCGATAGCGGAAAGAGACCTTGCCGTTGTCGCATGCGACGATATCCTTCTCCCGGATCACGCCCCGGTACAGATAGCGCCCGAGATAGATCAGCGCCGATTCGCCCGAACCGACCGATTTGCAATCGACCACCCATTCCTCCGGGTAACGGCAAGGCAGCGTCAGCCCGGACGCCTTGAGGGCGGTGAGCAGTTTCGCCCGGAAGACCGTGGCTAGGGCCGTGTGGTTAAACAGGTAGCCCTTCTTGCCCTTGCCACGCCGTTTGGTGCGCCATTGCCGGCGCTCGCCATCGACCACCGCCGCCGGCATCACCAGATGCACATGCGGGTGATAATCCAGCCGCCGCGTGTTCGTATGCAACACGGCGATGGCGCCAGGCGTGCCCCGAAGCTGTTTATCGTTCTGGCTGAAGGTGCGTACCGTTTCCCAGGCGCCGCGCATCAGCGCCTCGTAGACCTCGCGCTGATGCGCGAAGGCCAGCGCTCTGAATTCAGCGGGCAAGGTGAAGGTCAGCAGAAAGTACTCGGCAGGCACCTGCTTCTTCACTTGGCGTTCAAGCCATTGCTGACTCTCGTGGTGCTGACAGTGCGGACAGTGACGGTGGCCGCAGGAATGCGGCATCAGCCGCTGATGGGCGCACTCGGTACACCTGACCTGCATCTTCAGGCTGGCGTGCGTACGGCACTGTTTCATCACGGCCAGCGCCCGGGTGTGCTCTGGCCGGAGACGGCTCCGATACTGCGTCAGGAACGCGGCCTCGAAGGTTTCGATCACAGAGGTCAGGCGGATCATTTGACCGTTCCCCAGTCGATGGTGAAGCCATCCATCAGCCCGTTGATCCGGTCGATGGCGTGATGCTGGGTCTGGTCGGTCAGGTGGGTATAGCGAACTGTCGTAAGAATGGAGTGGTGGCCGAGGATCTTCTGCACCTCGATCAGATCGACACCGGCTTCGATCAGGTGCGTGGCGTAGCTGTGGCGCAAACTGTGCGGGGTGATCTTTTTTTTAGGCCGCAGGTTTCAATCACCTTGTGCAGAGCCCTCTGCACGCCGCCGGGATCCATCGGCGTGGTGGCCGTCGCGGCACCCTTCAATCCACCGTGGCGATTGGGGAACAGTAGCGCGGGGTGGCGATGCACGGACCAGAAACGACGCAAAACGTCATGCGTTGCTTCTGGCAACGGAACAAAGCGATCCCGGTTGCCTTTCGCGTCGCGGATATGCACGCGCTGACGTGCCGCATCGATATCGCCGATCTGCAGCCGTAGCCCTTCACCCAAGCGCAATCCCAGACTGTAGAGTGTGAAGTAGAACACCCGGTAGCTGACCACGCGGGTGGCCGTGAAGATTTGCCGGGCTTCGTCGACGGTGACGATGTCGGGTAAACGCTGGGTCTTGGGCGGTCGGATAAGATTGGGCATCACCCAAGGTTGCTTCAGAACATGGAGGGTATAGAACTTCAGCCCGTACAGGTCGAGTTTGACCGAACTCCAGGAATGACTGCCAATCAGGTCGCTGAAGTAGTCCGTCAACTGGGCTTCCGACAGGTCGTCAATCCGGCACGAGAAGTACTCGCCCAGGCGCCGAATGGCTCGGGCATAGGCCTCTATGGTCTTCGGTTGCAGCCCTTTGAGCTTGAGGTGCTTCAGATGCGTCTGGTATTGCCGCTTGTAGTGCGCTTGCGATGATGTGTTCATTCTGGTTTATCCTCACGAAATATTGCACAATCACCCCTCATGATCGAGGGTGTGAAATCAAACAATAATTCGTGTGGCTACTGTCGGGCTATTCTCCGCGTAGCGGCTTCGTCCAACCCATCATTCAACACGGACTGGCACGATTAAACCGCGCCAGCCTGTTAATTCAGACGTTGGGCCTCTCGTGCCGCGATCTGATAATTCAGCCGAGGTTGCATTTTAGTATCTGATTGGATACACTTAATCACATGAACACCTTTCACCGCTCAGATGAATTTGACGCTTGGCTTGCTGCGCTGAAGGACAAGATTGGCCGTGCTCGCGTTGCTCTTCGCATCCGTTCTGCTGAGCATGGCAACTTCGGAGACTGTGAGCCAGTTGGCGAGGGAGTTTCTGAAATGCGCATTCATTTCGGCCCGGGCTATCGCGTCTATTTCACCCGTCGTGGTGAGGTGCTCTATCTGCTTCTGTTGGGAGGCGACAAGTCCTCGCAGAAGCGCGACATTAAACGCGCCATTGAGATGGCGCGGGCTTTGGACAAGGAGTAAATCATGGCCAAATTTTCCCCATTCGATGCTGCTGATTATCTCGATGATGAAGAAACCATCTCGGAATACATTACGGCTGCGCTTGAAGATTCCAACCCCGATGTGTTTCTATCCGCCGTGCGAGATGTGGCTCGTGCCCGTGGCATGGCACAGCTTGCCAAAGATGCTGGCCTTGGGCGCGAGAGCCTCTACAAAGCGCTTACGCCCGGCGCAAAGCCTCGCTACGACACAATGCTCAAACTTCTTCATGCTCTCGGTGTAAAGCTTTCCGCCTCTCCCGTCCATTCATGAATTGCGTTCCAGTCCATAACGCGATGCCCAACCCTGCGGTCGAGGGGACGCTACGCGATAAAGCTGCTTCGCGCCCCTCACCTTAAACGTTGGGTCTCTTGAAGCGCTCATAAGGCATCTTGAAATGCGTACGCTGCGTACCATAAGACCTTCTTTGAAGGAGCATGAAATGAACAGAAAAAACAGTTCGCGTCCTGCGCATGTGGACTCACTATGAATGAGCAGATGCCCAATCCGGCGCTCAACCCCATTCGCTTCGCTCTCTGGACGCTGCGCGATAAAGCCGCGCAGCACCATCAGCGCCGGTAGTTGTTCACGCGACACCTTGGGCTTGATCAGGGCGGCTTTGCCGTGCTCATCAACTCCATGCACCGCAAAGACGTTCTTGGCGAGATCGATTCCGACAGTCATCCCACAGGGATTCACTTCGGTCATAATGCTCATGGATCTCCCCTTTCGTGGTTTATTAAATGGATGACTTCGACATCACCATTTTGGCACTTCGTTGCCGTGCGGCTTCAACTCCGCTTACTCGGGACGGGGAAGTCCCTTTAATTCGTTAGCCATTTCAAATTTAAGTTTTTTAACCAAAGGGAATAAAAATGAAAAAAATGATTGTTGCTTTGTTGTTCTGCTCGTCAAGTGTAGCGCTTGCAAACTCGGCTTGTGATGCTCCTAAAACGATTTTGATGGGCTATATTGCCTAAACAAGGTATATCAAGAGGCAGACAAAGAGCTCAACGAAAACTACAAAAAATTACAAACCAAACTGGATAGTGATGGCAAAAAAACCTTGAAAGCTGGTCAATTGTCATGGATGGAAGAAAGAAACAATAACTGTTCAAAAAGAGAGGCCTCTGGTTTCTTTGTCAATCTTAACTGTGCAACTGACATTACAATCAAACGCTCTCAGTTCCTTCAAGATCGGTTCCGCGAATGTTCTAGTTCAGGTTGCCAAAACAGTAAGCTTTAGTGGCTAGCCCATCCATCAAGCGGGATGCGCTAAAGCGCGCCCCTTATGTCGGTCGTTAGGCGTCAAACGGCTTATCATTACACCATGCCAACCGAAAAGTCCAAGATGCTTGCCGGAGAACTCTATGATCCGGCTGATGCTGAACTCCGATCCGACCGCGAGCGATCCCAAAGCCTCTGCAGGGATTTGCGGCTTGCTGCTCCGGATGAAAGAGCTGGACTGGTTCAAGCGCTTCTCGGAAAGCCAGTTGACGTAGCGATCACGCCACCGTTTTTCTGCGACTATGGATTCAATATTGATGTCGGCGTAAATGTCTATTTTAATGTGAACTGCGTTTTGCTGGATGTATGTCGCATCACCATAGGAGACAATTGTATGTTTGGCCCAAGCGTGCATATATACACTGCGACTCACCCCATGGATGCAGACGAACGACGAGCGGGGCTGGAATCGGGGCGTCCTATTGTTATCGGGCGGGATGTATGGATAGGCGGGGCCGTCGTCATCTGTCCAGGTGTCGAAATTGGGTCCAGGTCAGTGATCGGCGCCGGCAGTGTTGTCACTAAATCGATCCCTTCAGGTGTTCTTGCGGCAGGCAATCCGTGCAGAGTGCTCCGGCGGCTTTAGCAATCCGCTCTGATATCGTGACTGCGATGACTCCTAGAACCCGACGCATCGTCCAGGCCATCCTGTATGAAGTCTTTGCCATTGCCTTCGTCGGCCCGGTGTTGAGCATCGCCTTCGACAAGCCGCCGTCGTCAACCCTTGGTCTGGCAATCGTTCTTTCAAGCATCGCGCTTACTTGGAGCTACGTGTTCAATACGTTATTCGAGCGCTGGGAGTCGCGCCAACGTGTGCAAGGGCGGTCTTTTGCTCGTCGCCTTGCGCACGGCATCGGCTTCGAAGGTGGTCTCGTGGTCATATTGATTCCGGTTATGGCGCTCTGGTTGAATATCTCACCCACAGCCGCATTCCTTGCCAACCTTGGCCTTTTGGCATTCTTCTTTGTCTATGCCATTGCTTTTACATGGCTATTTGACCGAATATTTGGCCTTCCCGAGTCTGCCGTGAATCGCCGTGCGGTCTAAACCGTCGTTCGAGCGGGACAGCCAAAATGCTACGCACTTTGGCTCCCTCCGCTGCGCTCCGGCTGACCTTCAACCCAGACGTTAGGACTTTATGCGCTCATTCCTTACCGCTCTCCTATTTCTCATACCCCTTGCGGCATCTGCCGAGCAATGTCCCGTCACAGAAGATTCATTGCTCGGCACATGGGAACGCAAATCACAATCCGGCTTCTTTGAAGAAATGTCTTTCAAAATTGAAGGCAAACAAAAAATATTCAATTCGTGGCTGCATCAACGCCCCGAAATCTCCGAAGGCACTTGGAAATTTGCAAACTGCACGATTTTTATCGCCGATCCAACGGAGAACAATCTTTCCGTTGAGTTTGTGGTTCTGAAGGCTTCGAAAAATCGTGTCCATGTTCACGAAGTTGGCGAAAAAGATACCTCTGTTTATCAACTCATCAAGTAACCAAGTACCCGCATCACATGTTCAGCTCTAACACTACGCTCAAGGCCGCTTCCTCCGGTCGCTGGATGCTGCGCGATAAAACGCCACGCCGCGCCTCTTACCTTCGATGCTAGGCTTCATGAAAACCAGCGCTGTTGCAATTATTGTCACGAGCCTTACCGTTGCATCTGCTGTGGCGATGTCTGCCATGATTCATGGTGCCGGCAAATTCGAATGGGATTTTTTCTATCTGTGGGTCATCGGACCGTATATAGTCCTTTTCACAGTCTTTGGTCTTCCATTGAATCAAACGGAGGCAAGAACATTTGCTGGCTGCCTAACCGCGGTGGTGGTCTTGCTATTGACCTGTTGGTTTTACATCGGCGCGATGTGGTTTTCGGGTTCCTCAACTTCGGCACTGATCTTCATATTCGCCCCAATGTATCTTCTTGTCGGTGGCCTGATTGTGTGGGGTATTGCATGGTTCCTGTTTGCAAGGTGGCGCCGAACCAAATGATGCCTAGCCCGGTGCTCAACCCTCCTACTTTCAGTCGCTGGACACTGCTCGATAAAGCTGCGCAGCACCGGTTAGTTCTACTTTAGGCGTTGCAAAACCATGACCTTGTCGCCCTCCTATACTCGATGAAATTGCAAAGCAAAAAGACCTGGCTTTTAACTGCCCTGCTGTCTGTCGCTCTAGCCATCGCCGCGGTAACTGTAGTTGCGTCGTTGAGTTACACGTTCTCTCTCGGTGTCTTGGCCCGCGTAGCTGAACAAATTGCATCCCCCGGTGAATTCCTTTGGTGGTCAACAACCGGAGGCGCATTCGCCGGAAAGCCCACCGGCCTGGCCGGCATCGCGTTGTGGGTGCTCGGCACGGCGACGTTCTGGTTTCTTGTCGCGTCGATTGCCCTGCTGTCCGACGCTTGGCTGCGGCAAGACCGCAAGTAGCACGGTATGCACAATTCTTCGGTCGCTGGTCGCTGCGTGATAAAACCGCGCAGCACCGATCACCTTAAACGTTAACCGTCACAACACTTCAATATCGACACGACTATGCCTATAACCTCGTACCTCAATTCTCACCCCGTTATCGCGGAAAGAACTTATTTGCATTGCTCAGCGCACGTGATTGGTGATGTCCAAATCGGGCGTGATTGTTCAATTTGGTGCAACTCAGTACTCCGGGGGGACGTCAATCGCATCGTAGTTGGCGACTGTAGCAATATTCAAGACTTTACAATGGGCCACGTCTCACACAAGAACGCGGATAAGCCAAATGGGTCGCCTCTCCTTATTGGAAGCTACGTAACGATCGGTCACTCTGTGATCTTGCACGGATGTTCAATCGCAGATGAATGCTTGATTGGTATGGGCTCGATTATCATGGATGATGCAGTCATACAAAATCGAGTAATGATCGGAGCGGGCAGTCTTGTCCCACCAAAAACTGTTCTTGAAAGTGGATTCCTTTACGTTGGCCGGCCAGCCATAAAAGTACGGGCGCTCAATTCCGACGAGTTGGCGTATCTGAAATACTCAGCAGAGCACTATGTTCGCATCAAAGATAATTACATCGCCGATGCTCTCAATGACCGTGACTGCTAACCTGCGGTGCCAATCCATCATTCCACCTTACCGGTGCGAAAAGCCGTGTTGTGCCGGTGTCCTTGAACGTTGGGCCGTTTAAATTTCACTTGTAGCTATCGATGGAGGTTGTTATGAGCAAAGCGTTACGTCACATTCGATTCGGGCTATTTATTTTGTCCTTTGCGTTTCTCGGCTGCGCTGATGTACTTGCTCAAACTGTACAAAATCACGTGCATCAGATGTCACACAGCGTAATGCCGTTTGATATGGCGCAGACTGTCCATATATTCAAGATGACCGAATCTGGTGGCGTGCAGCGCGTAGTGGCAAAAAAATCGGGTACCGCAGACCAGATTGCTTTGATCCGTCAGCACCTTCAACATGAGGCGGGGAATTTTCAACGCGGCGATTATTCAGATCCGGCAATGCTTCACGGCACGAGCATGCCCGGTATCAAAGAGCTTCAGAATGGCGCTTCGAAAATAAAGGTTTCCTACTCGACTATCCCTGAAGGTGCTGAGATCACCTTCCAGACCAAAGACATTCACTTGTTGACGGCGATTCACCGGTGGTTTGGCGCTCAATTGTCCGAGCATGGTGCCGACGCAAAGGCAGAATGAAATCTCAGTTTGTGAGGTTCAATGACACAAACTGACCAACGGGAAGGTGCCCCGCAGGAAATACCCTTGCGGTGCAGAGCCATCCTTCACCCTAGCACTGAGCGAAAGCCCACGTTAGCCGCTCAATTCGTTCGCTCGATAACGCATTATCAAACTAAACAGCCGCAGTAAATTCAGACGTTAAGCGTCAGAACAGGTACCTTATGTATCCTACAACATGGTATTCAGGATTCGCCAAATCGGCCTCTCACTTCTGCGGCCGCCCGAGGACCTTCACACTGGCAGTGGCGATAATCGTTACCTGGATTGTCACGGGCCCAATCTTTCAATTCAGCGACACTTGGCAACTTGTAATTAATACCGGCACTACCATCATCACGTTCTTGATGGTCTTTTTGATTCAAAACACCCAGAATCGAGACACGGCTGCAATTCAGATCAAGCTTGATGAGCTGATTCGCGTAACGGAGGGCGCTCATAACGCGCTACTCGATATGGAAGAGCTTGAGGACAAAGAGCTTGATTCGTTTCGGCTGAAGTACCAAGCACTAGCTGCCTCAGCACGAAAAAACCTTGACCTCGGCAACCAAGACACGGGCATACCCGACGCATGAGATGCGAACTGACGCCGGCCAACAAACATATTACAACCCCGCCTGTTGCAAGAAGGCTACGTAATCGTGCCGCGACATATTAAGGGCGTCGACCTTTCGCACAGCAGCGGGATCTGAATCATTGATAATCCATTCGGTTCACGGCACCATGGAAAAATGAAAATCGTTTTTATACAACCTCGTTATTTTCTGTTGCTTTTAAATGTCGAAAGAGAAATAGGGGGAAATCCATGTGGAATAAAAGATACAGCGCAGAAGAGTATGCGTACGGAAAATCCCCGAATAATTTTCTGGAAGCCAATTACAAGATCATTCCAAAAGGTAAAGTGCTTAGTCTGGCCGAAGGAGAAGGAAGAAATGCTGTTTTTCTTGCGAAACAAGGCTACTCGGTAACTGCGGTAGATGCTTCTCACGTCGGTTTGGATAAGGCCAGAAAATTGGCTGACGAGAATGGGGTTGCTATTGAATTGATTCTCGCAGACTTGGCAGATTTTGACATTGGTGAAAACGAATGGGATGGAATCGTCTCTATTTTCTGCCCCCTGCCCTCGGCACTCAGAAAGAATTTGCATAAAAAAGTGGCCGCTGGACTAAAAACAAACGGAGTATTCCTTATCGAGGCTTACACCCCGGATCAGTTGAAGCATAAGACCGGTGGTGGAAATTCGGCAGATTTGATGACCACCAAAGAATCGTTGATGCTTGAGTTAGATGGCTTGGAGTTTAAACATCTGATCGAACTTGAGCGGGATGTAGTCGAGGGCATATACCACACTGGCCTTGCCGCGGTGGTTCAAGCCCTTGCGTTGAAATGCACTGCGTGTCGTTAGCGCGCCAAACGTGTTTACTTTGAGATGACCACCATTCCGCAAGCCCAATGGATTACAAACGTAACTTATCAATTAACCCGGAGAACCTGATGTCACTGCTTTGGCGTTTTTGCCTGGTTGTCTTGTTTACAACCGCATCACTTGCATCTGTCGAGGCACGTGACGAAATCACGTCGAAACAAAACCAGGGGCTTGTTTCGTTTGCTTCCGGCGAAGGGATTACGCGCTTGGCGCGGGCGACCGGGAGGGCTGATTTTGCTCCACTCGCCAATCAGTTTGAGGCACAGTCGAATACCATTTTCTGCGGCCCGACAACTGCGGCCATCGTGCTCAACGCCATGCGCAATCAAAGCCACGAGCTCCCGCGTGATCGGAGCAGGTTGCACCCTGACGATCTTAAGTATCTGCCAGGCCGCATTGATCTGTCCGTTCCACGGCACACTCAAGACAGTGTTATTAGCAAGGGCAGGAAAACACGTTCACAGGTTCTTGGTGAGCCCGTCATGATCAATGGAAAGCCGGTTCAAGACTTTGGCTATCAGTTACATCAGTTTGCCGAATTACTCGGCGCTCATAATCTGGCCGTCCGGGCCATCGTTGTTGATGACACGAAAGCTGATGATGTAATTCGTGCTGACCTCGTTGATAATCTGAATCGCCCGGGTGATTACGTCATCGTCAACTATCGAAGAGACGAAGCCGGACAACGGGGTGGCGGGCATATCTCACCGCTCGGCGCCTATGATGCAGAAACAGATTCTGTCCTTGTTCTGGACGTCAACCCGGCCAGTGCTGGATGGGTATGGATGCCCTTGGCCGCGTTGATCAAGGGGATGCGCACTTTCGACACAGTCGAGAATCGCGGGTACCTTCTGGTTCAAGAACGCTGAAAGAACAGTGCCCGCGTGATTATTCCAGAAAAACTCAGTCGAGTTTAAGTCCGGAACGTTCGATGACGGCAGCCCAGGCTGCTGTTTCCCGCTTGAGCAAAGCAGCGAATTGCTCAGGGGTTCCGCCCGCAGTCTCAGCCCCCGCAGTTAGCAGACGCTGCTGCACGTCCGGCATGGCCAAAATCTGGTTAATCGCTTTGTTCAAACGCTGGACAACTTCGGCCGGGGTGTTGGCCGGTGCCAGAAAACCGTTCCAGGTTGTTGCATCAAAGCCTGGAAAGCCCGACTCAGCCATGGTCGGCAACTCAGGTAGGGCAACCGAACGCTTGGCATTGGATAAAGCCAGTAACTTGATCTTGCCGGTTTTGATCAAGGGTTGCACGTTGGACAATGCCGCAAAAAGCAAACTCACTTCACCCTTGGACAAAGCCAGAGAGGCCGCCGGTCCGCCGTTATAGGGAATATGTACCATGTACGTGTCGGTCTTCTGTTTGAAAAGTTCCATCGACAGATTCGACAGCGACCCGATGCCGACAGAAGCATAGTCCAATACACCCGGTTTGCTTTTGGCCAACGCGATCAGCTCTTTGATCGAATTCACATTGAGCTCTGTTCGCACTGCCAACACATTGGGCTGGGTTACAGCCAGAATAATCGGCGCTAGATCACGCTGGACGTTGTAAGGCGGTTTGGGGGCCAGCGAAGGCGAAACGGTAAGCGGCCCGTTATAGCCGAGAAGGATAGTGTGGCCATCATTCGCTTTGGCAACGGCATCGACACCAATCGTACCCCCTGCCCCAGGCTTATTGTCGACGATGACCATCTGACCAAGCATTCCACTCAGTTTGTCTGCCACCACCCGGGCCACGATATCTACGGAGCTTCCCGCCGACGTCGGCACCACAATGCGCACGGTCTTGCTCGGCCAGGGCTCGGCGGCATAAGCACCTATCGCAGAAAACGTGAGTGAAAGAATTATCAGTACGAAACGCATCGTTTTAGACATTTTTATTAATTTTCCCGAAGTGTTGAAGAAAAAATAGAACCCGGCTGATCAAAGAGTATCTCCGACCATGACAACCAATGGCGGATTTCAGGTTTTCAGGCGTCCAATAGGCCCAGAAAAGTTTAGTTCCCGCGCCGCCGTCTGGCCTCATACAGACACACGCCGGTGGCCACAGACACATTCAAGCTCTGCACCGAGCCGAGCATAGGTATGGTCACCAGTTGATCGCAGGTTTCACGCGTCAGACGGCGCATGCCATCGCCCTCAGCGCCCAGCACCCAGGCCGTCGCTACCGGCCACTGTGCAGTGTAGATATCTTCCTTGGCCTCGGCGTCAGTACCGACCACCCAGATCTCGCGCTCCTTCAACTCCCGCAGCGTACGTGCCAGATTGGTCACGGTGATGTACGGGA
The DNA here is from genome assembly GCA_038203745.1 of Burkholderiales bacterium. Lineage (GTDB taxonomy): Bacteria > Pseudomonadota > Gammaproteobacteria > Burkholderiales > Rhodocyclaceae > Propionivibrio. Next base: position 11,719 of record JBBRDR010000034.1, read on the forward strand.
CGCTCTCTGCCGCGCCGCTGGCTACCTTGATGGCTGTTTGCGTAAGCCCCACCGCCCTGTCCTTCGGGGCGATCACGGCATGCGCGCCAACGGCATCGGCAACGCGCAGGCAGGCACCCAGATTATGCGGGTCCTGGATGCCGTCAAGTACCAGCAGGAAAGCCGGCTCTTCGAGCGTGTCGAGCACGTCATCCAGCGTGATATGGCGTGACTCACCGGAAACCTTGGCCACCACGCCCTGATGGCGCATGCCGCCACCAGCCATGCCTTCAAGGCGTTTGGCATCGACTGGAACTACCTTGACCGCATGCAATTCGGCATGGCGCATCAAATCTCGCACCCGGGCGTCGTGACGTTCGGCGTCAATGAAAATTTCAAGGATGGCATCAGGCTGGTGCCTGAGCTTGGCAATGATGGAATGGAAGCCGTGGATGAAGCTGGTCTGTGACATGAGTATTCTCTAAGACAGGGGTGATATGAAGTTCAAGCGGTTAACTTTACGGTTTTTTTGATGCTGGGCGTTTCTTTCCAACGGTGGTGGATTTTGCACAATGACCGTTTTTTTCTTTCGCCCGTGGCGACGGCGCAGTCTTTGGTGCCGGCTTGGCGACCGACTTCGGGAAAGGCGCCGAGGCAAGTTTTAATGATGAGGGATGGACAGATACCGCGGGAGTCGCCAGCACAAAGTCGATGCGACCCGTTTCCAGATCAGCGCGTACCAGTTTCACCTTCAGACGATCACCCAGACGATAGCGTTGGCCACTGCGTTCGCCGAGCATCTGGTGCTTGAGGTTATCGTACTGGAAGTAATCCTCACCCAGCTCAGAAACGTGCACCAGCCCCTCGACATAAACAGAGTCGAGCGCGACAAAAGCACCGAACGGCACGACGGAGGAAATCGTCCCTTCGAACTCTTCGCCGATGCGGTCGCGCATGTAATAGCACTTGAGCCAGTTGTTGACGTCGCGGCTTGCCTCATCGGCACGCCGCTCGGTCATTGAACAGTGCATGCCGATTTCATCCCACTTGCCGGGCGTATAACGTGTGCCTTCAAGCACTGCCTTGATTGAACGATGCACGAGCAAATCGGGGTAACGGCGGATAGGTGAAGTGAAGTGCGTGTAATGTTCGTAAGACAAGCCGAAGTGGCCGACATTATCCGGGCTGTACATGGCCTGACGCAACGAACGGAGCATGACGGTTTGCAGCAGCTGCGCGTCCGGACGTGGTTTGATTTTTTCGAGCAGCACGCCGTAATCCTTGGCCGTCGGGCTCTCGCCACCGGGCAGGCCGAGACCAAACTCTTTGAGGAAACTGCGCAGGCCTTCAAGCTTCTCCGGTGTCGGGCCTTCATGCACCCGATACAAGCAGGCCTGCTTGTTCTCTTCAAGGAAAGCTGAAGCACAGACGTTGGCCGCCAACATGCATTCTTCGATAACTCGGTGGGCATCATTACGATGCACCGGAACAATGTTTTCGATCTTGCCCTGATCGTTGAACAACATCATCGTTTCGATGGTTTCAAAGTCGATGGCACCGCGCTTATGGCGCGCCTTGAGCAGGATCTGGAAGAGACCATACAAAGCCTGTAGCTGTGGCTGCAAGGCGGTATGAACCTCGCTTTCAGGCTGTACTTCTCCCGAAAGCCAACTCCAGACCTGGTTGTAGGTCAAACGGGCCTTGGACTGAAATACCGCCGGATAGAAAGTGTAGGCCTTGATCTCGCCACTGTTGTTGATATCCATGTCGCACACCATGGCCAGCCGCTCAACCTCGGGATTTAATGAACACAGGCCGTTGGAGAGTTTCTCCGGCAACATCGGGATGACCCGACGCGGGAAGTACACCGAGTTGCCACGATCCATTGCATCACGATCCAGTGCCATGCCGGGGCGCACATAGTGGCTGACGTCAGCAATGGCCACCACCAGTCGCCAGCCTTTGCCCTTCTTCTCGGCGAATACGGCATCATCAAAATCCCGCGCCGTCTCGCCATCGATGGTCACCAGTGGCAGGTTGCGAATGTCTTTGCGACCTGCCCACTCGGACTTCTTCACTTTATCCGGCAACGCTTTGGTTTCTTCCAGAACCTTGGGCGAAAACTCGAAAGGTAAATCATGCTTGCGCAGGGCAATCTCGATTTCCATGCCGGGATCGGCATAATTGCCGAGCACTTCAATGATTCTCCCGATCGGCTGGGAATGCCGGTTAGGCTGTTCAATGATCTCGACCATCACGACCTGTCCGGCCTTGACTTTGTTTTTCTTGTCTGGCGTAACCAAAATATCCTGGTTGATTCGACGATTCTCAGGTACCACCACCATAATACCGTGCTCAATCAACACCCGGCCAACCACTTGGCTGTTGGCGCGCTCAAGCACCTCGACAATGGCACCTTCACGCCGGCCCTTGCGATCCAGCCCGACAACCCGAGCCAGCGCCCGGTCGCGGTGCAGCACTTTGGACATTTGTTTGGCATCGAGAAAGAGGTCGTCGCCTCCGTCATCCGGAACTAGGAAGCCGTAACCATCGGCGTGCCCTTCCACGCGCCCGGCAATGAGACTAGCGCGCTCCGGAAGAATGTAGGCCCCCTTACGGTTGCGCATCAGTTGCGCTTCGCGCTCCATGGCACCCAGACGGCGCTGGAACAGCTCGTATTCCGGCTTGTGAATATCGAGTAATACACAGATCTGTTCAAAACTGACCGGCTTGCCTTGATCGACAATGATCTGCAGAACATACTCCCGCGAAGGCAGGGGCATCTCGTATTTGGCCACTTCACGTTCAAAATGCGGATCGTTCTTTCTGATTTTGGATAGCTTTTTGATTGACATTTTCTTGTGTTCCTTTAGAATTCGGCCTTCGCTGGAAATGCCCAGGTGGCGAAATTGGTAGACGCGCTAGGTTCAGGTCCTAGTGGTGGCAACACTGTGGGGGTTCGAGTCCCTTCCTGGGCACCAAGAAACAATCCAAAGAAGTCCAATACGTTCCGAAATATCATCATAAACCCGTGTAATTACGGGTTTTTTTTCGTCTATACTGTCCATAACGTTCCAAGGTGATCCAAAGAAATCCGGGGGCACATGGGGGCTAAATTGGGGGCATATTGATGAAACTGGCAAATACCCCTGAAAATATGCCCCCAAAACATGGGGGTGTATGCCAATGCTAACCATAAGGGAGATTGATTCCGCCAAACCGAAGGCGAAGCCCTATAAGTTATCTGATGGTAATGGATTGTACCTTGAGGTCATGCCTTCTGGTGCAAAGTACTGGCGTTTGAAGTACCGGATTGCCGGGAAAGAAAAACGCCTAGCTTTCGGTGTATATCCCGAAGTTCGCCCTCCCGAAGCCCGTGAAGAGGCAACAAAAGCACGCAAGATGATTCGTGTCGGCAATGACCCAAGCGAAGCGAGGAAGGCGGACAAGCGTAAAGCTGTTGTCTCCAGTGCCAATACCTTTGAAGTTGTTGCCCGTGAATGGATGGCAGGCCGAAAGGATCAAGTCGCCCTCGCCCAATACGAAAAGACTCTTTCACGGATGGAAAACGACGTTTTTCCGTGGTTAGGGAAGCGACCGATTTCGGAAATAGACGCACCTGAAATCCTTGTACTGCTACGCCGGATCGATAGCCGAGGCGCGAGATATACCGCCCACCGTGTTAGAAGCGAGATCAGCCGTGTTTTCCGCTACGCCATTGCCACCGGCCATGCAAAGGGAGATCCGGCAAAGGACTTGATCGGAGCGATCCCACCACCGAAAGAAAAACACTTCGCATCAATCACCGATCCGGTAAAGGTCGCGGAGATGCTGCGGGGCTTTGATGGTTTCTCCGGCACATTCTCTGTGCAATGCGCCTTGAAGCTGTCTCCCCTGCTCTTTGTGCGCCCCGGAGAACTGCGCAAGGCCGAATGGGCGGACTTTGATCTGGACAAGGCCGAATGGCGCTATCGAGTTTCAAAGACCAACACAAATCACCTGGTTCCTCTGGCAACACAGGTTGTTGCCATGCTGCGAGAACTCCAATCACTGACCGGCGATGGTCCCTATGTTTTCCCTGGGGCAAGGACGGCTAAGAAAACAATGTCCGATGCAGCAATCAATGCCGCGTTGCGTCGAATGGGTTACGACACGCGGACAGAAATCACCGGGCATGGCTTCAGAGCGATGGCGAGGACGATCCTGCACGAAGAACTGCACCAAAAACCGGAAGTGATCGAGCATCAGTTGGCGCATTCTGTTCCTGATGCATTGGGCACGGCCTACAACCGCACCAAGTTCCTGAAGGAAAGGAAAGCGATGATGCAATTGTGGGCGGATTACTTGGACAAGCTGAAGGCCGGGGCAGAAGTCATACCTTTTCATGGTAGCGCGGCGTAGCGACTATCCGCGCCCTTTACGGTACCAGCTTGGCAGGCAATCCTAGCCCCGACACTTCAGTTAACCACCGTTCCCATGCCAGACTTGCGCATCTCACGAGCCAGCGCCTTCGCCAACTCGCTGACATCGGGCTGCACAGCAAGTTGCGGTGTTGCCAGACCGCGAATGATCGCACCCTGGCGAGGACTCTCAACCTGGCCGTAGCTCAGAAATGTCGTTAATACTTTTTCATGCCCGAGATTCTGACTCCACGCCTTGAACTGCTCCGGCGTCTGGCAGACAGTCTGACCTAGCCGAACGAGAGTATTTCTGAAGCTGTGCGGGTTGAAGTACGGCAGGCCGGCACGGGTAAAGCCGTCACGGAAAATCGCTCGAATCGGCGTAGCAGTGCTCCAATGCGCCCGATCCAGCCCGACCGCTTCAAACTGCTGAGACCTCCCTACGGCAATGCGCGTCGCCGGAAAAAGCGGGTCGTCGTTGCCCCAAAGCTTCTCCGCCTGAAGAAACGTTACCCACGCCTCGACGATCTGGCGAATTTCATCCCCGACCGGAAAAAAGTAAGTGATAAAGGTTTTGCTGAACTTGGTCTTGACCTCCCGCGCATCCTGATTGACGCTGCTGGCGATTAAATCGACATGCTTCAGCTTCATCGAAGCAATCGCACTGTCCCGTGCTCCAGTTAAAAGGGTGAAGGCAATCAGGGCACGGTTGCGTCGCTGAATATCCGTACTCGTCGGCATCGTATGGATGACGTGCTTGATTTGCTCCAGGGTCGGCACCTTTTGCTCACGCTGGGCGGTAGCGACGCGGGTGTCCTTTTCTGACAGATTGAAATACTCGGCATCGGAAAACTGAAACCGGGACTTATAGCCGGGTTGCCACGCCAACCATTGGAAGAATCGTTTGAGTTGCGTGAGTGTCGAATACAAGGTCGCCTTGCTCAATGCATTACCTGACTGCTCCCCCTTCTGTTCGGCAAGGTACTTCTTGAACGCAATCGCCTGTTCAAAATGAAACGCCTTGAAATCACGATACTTGGTATAGACCTCGAATCGATTAAGCGCCTTCGCACAGGCATCGACTGTCGGCTCGCCATGACGCTTGGCTTCCTTCAGATAGGCGAAATACTGGCGCTTGATTCGTTCATTATTTGCGTTGTGCGTTGTCATGGTGTGATGTCCTTATCTCAAGTCACTGTTCACGGAGGGTTGATTGCTCTCAACTATGTGTTGCAGTGCTTGCGGCATCGTGATGTCCAATCGGCCGCGAATCTGCTCAAGTTTCGCCAAACTGACGCGCCGATACATCATGGCTTCGCAGTCCGGACAAATCCCAATCAGACTTCCCAGTGACTCAGTCGTTACCTGATAATCCGCCATGTCACCGGCAGGCACTTTCGGCGTCCGGCAGCGAACGCAATAGATTTCACCTGGCTTGCAGGTCTGCTTGTTTCTTGCTCGGCGTGCCTGAAGAAATTCAGAAAGGTTATGGCCAAGAATCAACATGGGGCGTTTGTCATCGCTGGTCGGGAGTCCTCGCTTGACCCACTCGCGCACAGTATTCCGGTGAACGTGGAAGAGGTCAGCGGCCTCTTCCACGGTGTAACTCCGATGGATCTTGGCAAGACGGGGGTTGGGGTGGCGCTTGTTCATTGCCATCCTCCCTTAAGCCACGTCCTTGCCGCTCTGCTGAATGCAGCGTTCCTGCCAACCTGCGACGGCGACCGAATCCCATGCCACGGCGCGGGCACCAAGGGAAATGGGCGCGGGAAAGTTGCCACGTTTGATGGCATCGTAAATCCAGCTACGGGACATGCCCGTGACGGCTTTGACCTGCTTGAGGCGTAGAAAAGAACGGAGTTGCTCGGACATGATTAATTCCTTACGAACAAGGTCCGGTGCTCCGCGGATGCTGCTGGCCTTGTTCGTACAGTTGAGGAATGCTGCGGAGCATTCGCTCATCTATTTACGTGCCGCAGAATTGCATCATGAGGATTACGGCAATTGGCAGAGGTGAAGACAAGTCTGACGCCTGCCTACGCGTGGCTGTGCCAATTATGTGACTGGGCGGATCTACTCGCCTTTGCCCTACTAGCCAGGAATGAGGGCCGACCCTTGTCCTGCAATGCTTGGAACGGAGTTGAGTACCAACATTGAATAGAACTGCTGGTACTACAACAGCAGTCCATACCCAAAATGGGGATCATCTGATCGACTTTGGTAATGAACCAGACAGGCGAAGTGATCCAATTGCCGTGCTTCAACTACGGCAATTCACTACGGCAATTCACTACGGCATTTAATCCTGATTTAATTCGTCGGCTGGAAACAGTTCGTCGGCGACTTCCGCACCCCCAGGAAATTTCCGGAGTGCTGTACGCGAATCGCGGACACTGAGTCCCTGACGATCTTTGCCCTGTCGATCCATCAGCCAGGCAGCCACTAAATCAGGTCGCCATAAGGAACCACCCGGCCCCCTCTTACCCTCGCCGGTCCGGCATTCCGCTAAACCGTTCCGTTTTGCTTCGCGCATCATCTCTTTCCACCATTCATCGTTTGCTCCGGGATTTTTGATGATCTGGAAATGATGCTTTATCTGCCACGCAGCAACGGGTTGGCAAGGATTGGATGACACCACGCCCTGAACTTCAAACTCGCCAAAGTCCTGAACTTCGATCTCTTCAACCTGAGCCAGCACGAACAATCCGCTGCTCAGCGGTGGGAACGATGCCTCTTCCGGACAGGTTCCCTGAGTGCCGCCGTAGATAGGGTGAGCATCCAATAACCGCGACTCGGCAATTTTGGCCCGAATGAAAGCCTCCGTCTGAATACCCGGTTGTTGGCTCCAACGTTCGATCAGATCCTTGCCGGTGATAAAGCGATCGATCGGTTCGAAGGTTGCGATGTCATCCTCCCGAAACCAACAGGCCATGAGGGGAGAGAGATAGTCGACGGTATTTCCGTAGTTGTCGTAGTGAAACCTTGGCGGCGGATCAAGTTCGTTCGCATTCAAATATGCCGCGAGCCCGCCATCTTTCGGCCCCCTCCATACCCAGGCGGCCAACTCTTCTGGTGTCGCGAGTAAGCGCTTGATTAGTCGCGCCACGGCCTTGGGGTAGGCCATGTACCGTACACTCAATTCAGGATTACTTGGAATCACGACGACTTCGTCATCGGCACGCTTTTGCTCCGGGTAATAATCGCTCCGCCCCCGTTTCTGCTTCTGTTCCATCCGGGTAAGTTCAAGCCGAAGTTCCACCAGTCGGGCTTCCTTTTGTGCCAAATCTCCTGCCGACATTGCGGCCACTGAATTCCAGTCATCAAGCTGCTTATTGAGAGCGTGTTGGCGTTCGACAAAATTCCACCAGAACTGTCGATCCTGTTCGGTGGCCGGGTCGTGCTGATAGTCCAACTGAAGAGCAACACTGCGCCGCTGATCGGCCGTCAGATCAGCCCACGGTCTTGGGAAGAATTCCTGCTCAACTCGTTGGCACAATGCAGCAGGCAAATCAGCCAGCGGCCTCTCGAACCAGTCTTCTAGGACGAGCGTCAAGCTCACGAACCCATTAACAGGGGATACAGCCGCTGCGGCTGACTTTGCCAGTGCCATTCTCACCTGGCGGGTCAGTTCACTCGGGAACGGAATACCGGATTGGTCGCAAGACAGATACTGTGACAACCACCCCAGAAACGCACTGGCATCAACATAATGAACGCCACCGCGTTCAAATGTCATCGGTCGTTCGATTTGCAAACGGTCATCGCTGAAAGCGCCCAGCAGGGTTCGTTCGTTGGCTCGAACCCGGTTATTGGGTGCGCGGAGCACGGCAACCAAGTCCTTGTGATCGTCGGAAACCAGTCTGTAACCCGCTGCTAGACGAAGGGCATCAGCCTCTCGCCACCAGATGCGACCGTCCTCTGTGACCCGCAGAAATTCTGCATAATTATCCTCAGAGAAGCCACAAGCGCCTTCCATTTGATCTTGGGCGCCATTCCCGATCAACGACTTCCGTGTATTCAAGTGCCTCCCTGCTCGCTAACTTGAATGGGTTCTGCCACGATCATCGATCGATTGACCGAGGTCTAGACTCCCGATAGTTGAATTATGCCGGACGTCCCAGCACATTGCTGTACTCTTTCAGCATGAGGGTGCACGGATGAACAGACTGCCCCCAAGATTGCTGCTGGCCTAATCTCCTGTGCACACTCTTTTGGGGAACCTCCGATTTGTTCGTCCGCCCCAGCGTGACGCAAATCTGTTCGGGGGGCAATCTCTATTTCAGTCCGTCGTTACCCAATGTGTCAATCAACCGCGGTTAAGCCGAGCGGCTGTTTTGTGAACACAATGCAGTCGGGTAGCAACGTCATTCTTAGGTCGGCAGCTCGGCCTGAGCGGCCATTGGTGTTCAGAGCACACTCAGTCGGCTGTACACCGCTTACCCGCCGCTGAACCAGGGGTTGTGTTGAGCGGAGCAGACGTAAACCAGAAGACCCAAGAAAACTCGTGATGATTATGGAAACGTTGACTGACTCCAACCTGGGAAAATCCGAGGCGTACTGGGGAGCCTAGTTGGTGACTCCGCCCATGAATTAGGGAGGGAAAGAATCTCTTTGCCTCAGCCAGCAACCCAATCAACCAGTGCTGCAACGCCGCACGCTATTCCCAGAGCGAAGGTAAAGACCATCAGGCCACGTATCATGCTCTTCGGTATGCCCATTTCGTACAGGTACGCAACGGGTTGTTGTCAAAAATGGGGGTGACAAGGATCAGGTAACGATGATTCAGCAACATCTTGAGCACGAGGCTGAATCCTTCCAACACGGAGACTATTCAGATTCGGCTTCACTACACGGTGCAGACATACCTGGCCTGAAAGAATTACAGGCAGGAGGCAAACAGATCAGGGTTTCGTATTTGGCTCTGCCTGAAGGAGCGGAAATCACTTTCAAAACTTCAAGTCGGCGTTTGCTCACTGCCATTCATCGATGGTTTGGGGTTCAGTTGTCGGAGTACGGAGCCGATGCAAAGGCCGAGTGAATATCGCTGAAATTGAACGCTCATCGGTCTTTAAAGATGCTGTCAAAGTTCTTCTTGAAATCGTCTCTGGAACCACGAATATCGGTTTGCTCATAACCGATGGTTCTTCTGCGCTTATACGTCTTTTCGGTGCGGTTGCTGCCAAAAGAATTCTCTGAAACCACCGTGCTCTTACGGTTTGCATCAATGATTTCTATACTGTCTTGATCTATGCGCATGGCTATCTCCACTCGATCGTTGAGAAAACTTACCGGAGCGCCAATTCGGAGATTAACGCTCACTCGATGAAGACTGAACTGATGGGTGTTAAATCTCTGTACGGCAGCGCACGTAGAGCAGAAACAAAAGCAGAATGAATTTGGTCAGAAGTTATCGTTCAACATTCTGACAGGAGCGTGCTTATTAACAGCGTGAACAAGCAGGGCATGCACAATCAAGTACATACCCTGCTTCCCTACGTGTTAGCGACGTGATCAGTCCTAATATGGCTGCGTTCCGTAAAAGCTGTGAATGCTCTTTGACCAGGTCGTGTCGGCCATGTCGGGCCATTTGTCGGCGTCGAAGCCGGGGGCGGTCTCAAGGCGAGCCTTTTCCACGTTCAACGTGAAGCGCTTGTTCTCC
>JBBRDR010000035.1:0-21586 GCA_038203745.1 Burkholderiales bacterium
CCTCGAATGCGCCTGAGCAACTCACCGTCCTGAGCCTTGTCAACCAGCGGAATCAGTCGATAACCAACCTCCAGACCGAGCACATCAAGCGGCGCCACGTCTGCCCAGCTAGCCTCTTGGGATTCCGTAGCCAGCGTTGGCACAACGCTGACCGCCACTGGCTTGGCCAAACGCAAACGCCGATCCATATCCCAGGCCAACGTCCCCAGAGAAATGGCCAGCAACAAGAAAACAAAATTCGGCATTCCAGGTATAAGCCCGAGTAACCCGATAATTGCTGCTGCCAGGCCGATGACCCTTGGATTATTGAAAAGCTGACCAAGGAACTGCTGCGAAAGGTTCTCAGTATCGCCAACCCGGGTAACAACCATACCCGCAGCAATCGAGATGATCAGCGCAGGAATCTGTGCCACCAGACCGTCACCGATGGTTAGCAGGGTATAGGTTTTGGCGGCCGTTCCGATGTCCAGATTATGTTGTAACACACCGACAAACAAACCACCGACGACATTGATGAACATGATCAGGATGCCGGCCACCGCATCGCCTCGCACAAACTTTGACGCACCATCCATCGAGCCGAAAAAATCTGCCTCTTCTGCAATCGTTGCACGACGTTTGCGCGCTTCATCCTCACCGATCAGGCCGGCGTTGAGGTCAGCGTCGATCGCCATCTGCTTGCCCGGCATCGCATCAAGCGTGAAGCGTGCCGCCACCTCGGCAACGCGGCCTGCACCCTTGGTAATCACCACGAAATTGATAATCACCAGAATCGCAAATACCACGATACCGACTGCGTAATTGCCACCAACCAGAAAATATCCGAATGCTTCAATCACCTGACCCGCAGCCCCCGGCCCGGTATGCCCTTCAAGCAGGACGACGCGCGTTGAAGCAACATTTAGCGACAGACGCAATAGCGTGGTAATCAGCAAAACGGTCGGGAAAACTGAAAAATCCAGCGGTTTTAATACATTTATCGCCACCAGCATGACAATGATTGAAATCGCGATGTTGAAGGTAAAAAACAGATCCAGCATGAAGGGCGGCAGCGGCAGCACCATCATCGAAAGAATCAGCAAAATCAGTACCGGCCCAGCCAACTGCTGAAGCCCAGCACGACCGAACATGCTTTGCAGCGACATGCTAGCGTTAGCCATTTATCGCCTCCGAAATCAGTTCTGAAGGCACCAAGATTTCACGTGGCGGCAGTGGAAAATTACCCCCGACCTGCCGCCAGCTGGCGAGTTGATAGATATACGCCAGTACTTCAGCCACTGCCGCATATAGTGCTGAAGGTATTTCCTGATCAATTTCGGCATGGCGATAGAGCGCGCGCGCCAATGGTGGCGCTTCAAGCATTGGCACCCCATTTGCAGCACCGATTTCCCGAATTTTCAATGCAATCTCGCCCATGCCCTTGGCCAGCACCTTCGGCGCCCCCATGCCGCTCTTGTAAGCCAACGCAATCGCGAAGTGCGTCGGATTGGTGACGATCACATCAGCCGTTGGAACAGCGCCCATCATGCGTTTTCGAGCCGCTTCGCGTTGCAGTTGGCGGATACGCCCCTTTACCTCAGGGTTACCCTCCATTTCCTTACCTTCCTGCTTGACTTCCTGCTTGCTCATTTTCAGCTTGTCGTAGTACTGCCAAAGCTGGAATGGCACATCGATCGCCACGATCAACAGCATCGCCATGACAATCATGAGAAAACTGTAGCTAACCAAGTGCCCCACACTGGAAAGCCCTACTTCAACGGACTGCCCAAAAATCGCGAAAATATCGTCGCGCTCGCTCCACAAAACCCAGATCGCCACACCGCCTACCAGGAGAGCCTTGGCAACGGCCTTGACGAGTTCAACCAGCCCGCTCCAGGAAATCAGCCTGGACAGCCCTTTAATTGGATCAAGACGCCCCAAATCAGGATTCAATGCCTTCAAAGAGAAGTTCCAACTGCCTAGCAAAAATGGAGAAGCCAGCGCTGCAACAACCAGTGCCAGCAACAGTGGCGCAAAGGACATCAGGGCATCAATGGAAAGATCGGCGAAACGCACCAACATGAATTGAGGGTCGCGCAAGAGCGGCTCTTCAAGGGTAAGTCCACGACGGACAATAGCTGTGGTGCGCTGCATCATCCAGGGGCCAACGAACCAGAATGCGCTGGCCGATACCATCAGAATCAGAAAAGCGCCGATCTCCCGTGAGCGGGGGACTTGCCCCTCCTCGCGTGCCTGCTCAAGGCGTCTGCCTGACGCAGGTTCTGTTTTTTCGAGATCGCTTTCTTCGGCCATCAGCGGCTTCCGTTTGATTACGGCCTATTATATAAAAAAACTTTAAAAAATAAAGGGGTATGAGTGTTTATTTACATCAATTCTCGAATAGTAGCGCATGCGCAACACTTTTAAGCGGCGACAAATAGCAGACAGGGGGCCGAAGCCCCCTGTCTAATAGTTTGTTTTTAAACTGGTTTACATTGAAAGTTCAAGTGCTTTGCTATGTCTAGCGCCTAACGCACTGTCAATATGTGCATTAAGGTCAGCCAGCAATTCTTTCATATCCAGAATCAGAACGATCTGACCATTCGATAGTGTCGTTACCCCAGCCACACCACGCGGCCGGAAATCATCAAGCGACTTGATCACGGCATCATCCCGCCCAGCAAAACTATCGACTGACAGAATAAAGCTACGCTCGGAAGTCTGCATCAGCACACCGTACTCCGGCGTTTGTAATTGTGGCCAGCCAAGCAGACGGGAAAGCGCCACGACGGGCAAGACTTCGCCGCGTACGACCAGCGTTTCTTTGCCACCTACCTCCTGCATCTTGCTCTTCTCGATGGGTAGTATCTCGCGCACCATCGATAGCGGCAGTGCGAACGGCTGGTCGCCCAGCAATACGAGCAGAACCGGCAGAATAGCCAGTGTCAGCGGTAAAGAAATTACGAAAACTGATCCTTTACCCGGTTCAGAGCGGATTTCAACCGAACCGTTAAGCTTCTGTATATTCGTTTTTACGACATCCATACCGACCCCACGACCCGATACGGCCGATGCCTGCGCCATGGTTGAGAAGCCAGGCAAGAAGATCAGATTCAGGCTCTGCCGGTCATCCAGCGTATTGGCCTCTTCCTCTCTGATAATGCCCTTCTCAATAGCCTTAGCACGAATGCGTTCCGGGCTCATGCCACGACCGTCATCAGCGATGATCAGGACGATGTGATCGCCTTCCTGACGGGCTTCAAGCCGTACGATGCTCTTGGATGGCTTACCTGCTGCCAACCGATCTTCCGGCGATTCAACACCATGATCAACCGCATTGCGCACAAGGTGAACCAAGGGATCAGCCAGATCCTCAATCATTGTCTTATCGACTTCGGTTTCTTCACCGATCAGAGCCAACTCAACATCCTTACCCAATTGCCGCGCCAAATCTCGCGCAATTCGTGGATATTTCTGGAACAAACGACCAATCGGTTGCATCCGTGTTTTCATCACGGAATTCTGCAAATCAGAAACCAGAAGATCGAGTTGGCTTACCGCCTGATCAAGCGCGTGCAAAGTCTCCGAATCATTTCGACCGGCCAGAATGTCGGCACGCAGGCTAGTCAGCCGATTCTTGGTCAGACCGATTTCACCCGAAAGGTTAAGTACCTGATCGAGACGGGCGGTGTCTACACGGATTGTCGATTCTCGTGCAGCGGCTTTTTCTTCCACACGACGCCCTGACGTCGCACCCGCGACTGCAGCGGCTGGTTTGTCTGTCGTACGCCTCCCCTCTGGTGGGAAATGTGGTGTCATCTGATCAGAAGAGGTCACCGACGTGCCTGTGTCAACTTTTTCCGCAACAGGCGGCACAGAGGTCTGAGCTGGTCCTGAAGCCAATATGGAAGCCGAACCAGGCTTGCCAGTCACTGCGGCGTGCAGAACCTGCCAATCGGGTTCATTACCGGAATTGGCAGCAAGCGGTGGCGCTGACTTCGGAACCGGCGCAGCAGCAATTTCGACAGCCGCTGCCTCAACCTTAGGTGCTGCAGCAGAAGTAACAGGTGCCGCCGATACAGGCACAAGAACGGCAACAAGAGCAGCGCGTAAAGCGGCAATAACTTCCGGCTGTGCCGGACGAGGCTGCGTCGACTGTCCAAGTTCGCCAAACATGTTGCGCACACCTTGCGTGGCCGCCATGATGGTGTCCATCAACTCTGGCGTTAGCGACATCTCGGCGTTGCGTAGTTTGTCGAAAAGATTCTCAGTCAAATGGCACAGGGTCACCAGTTCAGTGGCGTTGAGAAAACCGGCACCGCCCTTGATGGTGTGGAATCCGCGAAAGATGTCGTTCAGCAAACGACGGTCATCCGGACTCCTCTCCAGATCAACCAGTTTGTTATCAACGTCAGACAGAAGATCGCCAGCTTCCTGCAAAAAATCCTGCAGAAGATCTTCCATTCCGGAAAAATCACTCATGTTAAACCTCCTAGAACCCTAGGCTATCAAGTAGATCGTCGACCTGCTGCTGACTTGCAACAACATCTGTTCGACCTTCAGCATTAATAACCGGGCCGTTAAGCAGCGAAGTAACTGATTCGGTGCGTTTTTCTCCCGGCATCGTTTCGATGAGCACACCCATAAGCTGTGCTTCAAGATCCTGGGCCAGCGCAACCACCTTCTTGATAACCTGACCGGTCAGATCCTGAAAGTCCTGTGCCATCATAATTTCCAGCAACTGCTCCTTCGTAGCAACGGTTCTCTGAGGCACAGCGCTCTTCAGAAAATCACGCGTTTCCGCCGCCAGAAGCTTGAAATCTTCGACACTCATCTTGTTAGCAAAAACGGAATCCCACTTCGCAGCGAGCAGTGCAGCACCGGTTTCAATTTCGTCTTGCAAAGGGTTGGCAATGTCAGTGGCATTGAGCACCTTGCATGCGGCCTGCTCTGTCAGATTGGCAATGTAGGCCAGCCGATCCTTTGCGTCTGGAAGTGCGGAAACTGTTTTTTCAATGAGTTTGTCGTAACCCAGACCGCCAAGAGTGTTATGCAGTTGCCTAGCCATCTGGCCGACTTGCTGGAAGACTTTTTCCTGCACCGGCCATTCGCCGGAATCCTCAGCCATATTTTCTTCAATGCTGGCAACACCCACAGCAGCACCGGGCTTTACTGCAATCGAATCAAACAAAGCTTGCAAATCATCAGAATCATCGGCCGCACCACCACCTTCACGCACCTGCTGCATGAGCGAGGGCTTGGAAGGGACGACAGGGGCCGGCTCGGGCGCTTTTGCAGGTGCAAAACTGGCTGCACCGCCAGAAATACTGTCGAACAAGGCCTCGAGTTCGTTCGAATCACCAGAGGTATTCGCGTCACTCATTTCAGCCACCCATCTTGTCAAATATTTTCTGCAATTTCTCGGCGAGGGTGGCCGCAGTAAAAGGCTTCACGATATAGCCGCTGGCACCGGCCTGCGCCGCAGCAATAATGTATTCTTTTTTAGCCTCGGCGGTAATCATCATTACCGGCAGATGTGACAAGTTTGGCGTGGAGCGAATTGCCTGCAGCAGTTGCAGACCGTCCATATTGGGCATATTCCAGTCGGTCACGACAAATTCGAAGCCGCCAGCCTGTAGCTTCTGGAGGGCAATCGCACCATCCTCCGCCTCGTCTACATTGGTAAAACCCAATTCCTTGAGAAGGTTTCTGACAATACGGCGCATCGTCGAAAAATCGTCGACCACCAGAATTCTTAACTTTGGATCAGCCATTCTTTACTCCTGAATTTATTCTTATCGCTCAAGCATTGGGCGCAGGGTATCCGCCAAAATCTCGGCATCAAACTTGGCAACATATGCATCGACTCCCACCGCTTGCCCCATCGCTTTATTAGCTTCGGAAGAGAGTGACGAGTGCATAACCACCGGAATACCCTGGAACCGCGGGTCACTCTTGATATGCTTGGTTAGTACATAACCATCCATCTCCGGCATTTCCGCATCGACAAGAATAAGTCGAATATCGTCACGTAATAAACTGTTTGTTTGCTGTGCGTGTGCCGCCAAACCTTGCAAACGACCCCAAGCTTCCAAGCCATTCGTGGCGTGCTTGTGTTTGACGCCCAACTTATCGAAAACCTCGGCAATCTTGCGCCGCGCAACAATCGAATCATCAACAAAGAAAACACCGACTTCTTCGCTAACCTGTGCTGGTGCTATATCAACAATGATTGCCTCGCCAAACGCATTGGCGAGAATCTGCTCAACATCGAGAAGCGAAACCAGTGTGCCGTTTTCAAGCTCAGTGATTGCCGTAATGAGCCCCTGATTTGACGACAAAACGCTCTCCGGAGCTCTTACTTTTTCCCAGTCAACGCGAATAATCCGGTCAACTTCATGCACTAGAAAGCCAAGTGTTCGCGTGGAATACTCGGCAACCATCATGGTCTTGCCTCGTTCGATCGGCTCGTCCTTATGCTCCAGAAAACTAACCAGAGACAACACCGGAATCACATTTCCGCGCAGAGAAACCAATCCTTCAACGCCACGCGGCATATTCGGTGTTTTGGTAATGTGCGGCGTGCGTCCGACTTCGCGCACTTTAAACACGTTAATTCCGAAGGTCTCGCGTGTTCCCAGCGAAAACAGCAGAATCTCCATTTTATTGGAGCCTGCCAAGCGGGTTCTCGCATCGACACTGTCGAGCATGCTTCTATTTTCAGCCAAGTCCATCGTCATCATCACACTCCAGCTTGATCACTGCCTCAAGAATTAGGCCGCACAACAGGAACCGATCCCAACAAGCGCCGCGCCAGAGTTTCCGAAAGTTTCAGGGCTTCAAACTTAGGCACATACTCATCAACGCCGACCGATTTACCCAACTGCTGATTGGACGTTCCGGACAGCGACGAATGCATGACCACCTGTATTCCGGCAAATCGCGGATCGGATTTAATCTTCTTAGTCAGGATGTACCCGTCCATCTCCGGCATTTCCACATCGGTCAAAACAAGACTGACCAGATCATTAATATTTTGGCCGGAAGCCTGAGCATACGTAGCGACTTTCTCGAGTTCATTCCACGCCTCACGCCCGTTGATTGCCCCAACGTGCTTGACGTTCATCGCATCAAGGGTACGCATAATCTGCTTGCGCGCCACCACCGAGTCGTCCGCAAAGAATACCGTAAGCTTTGGGTCATTGAGTGGCTTGATATTGCGGTAGACGGATTCTTCGTCGTAATTCGTTGTTGCCGAAAGCACCTTTTCAACATCCATCATCATGACCAGACGGCCATCGGCCAACTCGGTAACTGCCGTAACCAACCCTCCCATTTCGGCCACCAGCATCTCCGGCGGGACTTTCATCTGGCTCCAGTCCAGACGCAGAATTGTGTCGACACCCTCAACCAGAAAACCCTGAGTATGACCGGCATATTCCGTGACAATCATGATGGAACGTGGCGTGTCGGTAGCCATATTGGCATATTGGGCCAAGTCAACGACCGGAACCAGAACACCGCGCAAGCTAACCATACCCACAACCGATGCAGGCATTTCCGGCGCCGAAGTAATCGGCGGCGTACGCATGACTTCACGTACTTTGAAAACGTTGATGCCGAACGTTTCCCGTCGCCCCGTGATGGTGTTCGTACCGAGCGAGAAAAGCAAAATCTCCAGCTTGTTGGTGCCGGCGAGTTTGGTACGACCATCAATATTTTTCAGAAGTTCTGACATACCTACCCTCTTGGGAAAATAACCCTACAGCCTTGTTACACACATCTTAATCGAACAAACACCATTTCACCATAAACATCTGCAGAAGAACAAATGGCGCAACGCCATATCAAACCTTGGTTTCACCGAAAAATAGAACCCATTCCAACACCACTCCCGCTTTAGGCAATGAGAGGAAAACTTATCCAATTTTGGCGGCAGGACTATTTGTCAGCAGAACCGAAAAAAAACAATAACACATCGCGGGTGCGCCATTATTTTGGAGCGCAAAGCAACCTCGACAAGCCCAGTCTTATTGGCTTACGGCCAAATTGGCCTCGCCTTAAGCCTCTTTCGTACCCAAACGCAAAAATGCGAGACTCCAGCGCCCCTGTCTATCAGAAAACCACTCTGCCAAGAACCGCAAGCACCCGCCGGGGGAGATCATCGAGGGCGGCAACTTCTTCAACCGCCCCTATCATCGCAGCCTCTCGTGGCATACCATAGACGACACAACTAGTCTCGTCTTGGCCAAAGGTACGCGCACCAGTCTGCCGCATCCGCAACAGGCCATTTGATCCGTCTTTACCCATACCGGTCAGGATAACACCGATGGCGTTGCGGCCAACAACATCGGCCGCCGAATCAAAAAGGACATCGACTGAAGGACGGTGACGATTGACCGGTGACGTTTTGTGTAACTCGGTGACATAGCCTGAAGCTCCGCGCTTGATGCGCAAATGGGAATGCCCTGGCGCAATGTATACCGTACTCGATTCAATCACTTCTCCGCCTTGCGACTCGATGACACGTAGCCGGCAAAGGCTGTCCAAACGGGCTGCGAATGATGCGGTAAACGACTCCGGCATATGCTGCACAACAAGAATTGGAGGGCAGCCCGGCGGGATGCCCTGGAGAAAACTTTTGACCGCTTCGGTCCCTCCGGTTGAAGCTCCGACAAAAATAATCCGACTACCGTTTGCCACGGGCCGCGCCGCTGGCGCACTTGAAGAGTCTTGCATATCAACGGGGCTTGGAAGCAAGTTCGTACACGGTTTTACCCTGCGAGCGGAACAAATCAGCGGCGTGCATGAAACTCTCGGAATGCCCAGCAAATAGCAGGCCGTTGTCGCTCATCAGGGGAGCAAAACGCGACAGGATTTTGTACTGCGTCGGTTTGTCAAAATAAATCATGACGTTTCGACAGAAAAGAACATCCAGTGGAGCACGAACAGACCAGTTGGGTTCCAGAAGATTTAAGCGCTGGAAGCTGACCATGCGACGCAATTCCGGGCGTACGGTATACGACCCGAGTTCCGAACCTGTTCCTTTGATAAAGAATCGATTCAATCGCTCAGGAGAGATTTTATCCACACGATCCAGTAGGTAAATTCCTTTCGCGGCCGTGGCCAGCACATTGGTATCTAGATCAGAGGCAAAGATGGTGACCGGCGTATTAAATCCATTAAAGGTTTCAGCGACCGTCATTGCAATACTGTAAGGCTCTTCGCCTGTCGATGCAGCAGAACACCATATTTTGATTGTCGAACGTCCCTGCAGTTTTTTCAGGTGCTCGGCCAGGATCGGAAAATGATGCGGTTCACGAAAAAATGAGGTCAAATTCGTCGTCAGGGAATTAACAAATTTCTCCCACTCATTTTTATCGCCACGCTCAAGTAGCGCCAAATAGTCGCCAAAAGAATGCAGCCGTGTTTCGCGCAAACGGCGTGCAAGCCGGCTATACACCATATCTTGCTTGGTGATAGTGAGTGAAATTCCGGCATGCTCGTAGATCAGTTTACGCACACGCTCGAAATCCGCTGCCGTAAATGCAAATTCACGCTCGCCTGTATCACGTAGTGACGGCGCTTTACTCCAGGTCGGCTTTTGATCAAGCACTCTCAAGTCTCCCGAAAACTTGTAGCATACGGCTTATTTAACTGCATCCGGCTTGACCGGTGCCACAACGGCATCAGTTCCTGCCACAGGGGCTACATCAACAGTTACATTTCCATCTTCCTGCAACATAGCCTCTTCGGTCCGCTTGTTCAACACCACAATATTGATGCGCCGGTTGGATGAATTCAAGGGATCATTCTTATCAAACAACAGCGTCGAAGACAGCCCGACCACACGCAACACCTTGTTTTCATCCATACCACCGGCAATCATTTCACGGCGCGAGGCGTTGGCCCGATTTGACGAAAGTTCCCAGTTTGAGAACCCCTTTTCGCCGCCACCGAATTGAGCCGCATCTGTGTGCCCGGAGAAACTGACCTTATTGGGTACAGCATTCAAGGCTTTTCCGATCTCGCGCAGAATCACTTTGGAATAGGGTTTAAGTTCAGCGCTACTGGTATCAAACATCGGCCGGTTTTTTTCGTCGATGATCTGGATGCGCAACCCTTCCGGTGTCACATCAATCAATAGCTGGTTCTTGAATTGCCTTAACATCGAATTGTTTTCGATAAGTTTCTCGATGTTTTGCTTAAGCCCATTAAGCGTTGATTTCTCCCGCTGCTCGAATTCCTTGCGCAACTGTTCCGCTTTGGCTTCTTTGAGGTTGGGCAATTTTTTCTTGGCTTCCGCCTCACCTGTTTTGACCTGGCCAGTGCTCTTTGACAGGTCGGTTCCGCCGCCTTTCAGAATACTCGCAGCGTCGCCCGAACCCGACGATGCGCCCTGCAAGCCCACTTGAAGCGGATTGAGAAAGAAGTCCGCAATTCCTTTCAAATCGCCATTTGAGGTTGAGCCAAGCAGCCACATTAGCAGAAAGAATGCCATCATGGCTGTCACGAAGTCGGCATAGGCAATCTTCCATGCTCCGCCGTGATGACCGCCCGCCACCTTCTTGATGCGTTTGATGACGATGGGCCGTACGTCTTCGCTCATTTAATGCCCTTACGTTGCGACACGGCCACCTATTTTCCCTTGCGCGCCTTGAGTTCGTCTTCAAGTTCAACAAAGGTCGGACGATCCGTGGAGAAAAGAACCTTGCGCCCGAATTCAACCGCCACTTGCGGTGCGTAGCCCGACATTGAGGCCAGAAGCACTACTTTGATCACTTGATAAATTTTTGAATCCGCATGCGCTTTCTGCTCCAGCAAGGTCGCAATCGGCGCCACAAAACCATAGGAGATCAGAATACCGAGGAAAGTGCCCACCAGCGCGCCACCGATCATTTTTCCGAGCACCGGTGGTGGCTCACCCACTGAACCCATGACGTTAACTACGCCCATTACCGCCACGACAATACCAAACGCGGGGGTGGCATCAGCCACCTTGGCCATGACGTGCCCCGGGACTTCCACTTCGTGATGGTGCGTCTCGATTTCGATATCCATCAGGTTTTCGATTTCAAGGGCGTTGAGGTTGCCACCAACCATCATGCGCAGATAGTCGGTAATAAACTCCATTACATGGTGATCCTTCGAAAGTTTGGGATACTTTCCGAAGATTGGGCTTTCATGCGGATTCTCGACATCGTTCTCGATCGACATCAAGCCTTCCTTGCGCACCTTGGCCAGCACCTCGAACAACATGGCCAGCAAATCGACGTAAATCACCTTGGAGTATTTCGAACCCTTGAAGATGCTAGGCAGTGCGCCAATGGTCGATTTGATGACTTTGAGATCGTTACCGGCAATAAAACCACCGAGGGTCAAGCCGACGATAGCCACATATTCGAGCGGCATCCACAACGCCGCCAGACTCCCGTGAACCGCGTAGGTCCCGATCGACGAAGCCAGAATGATGATGTAGCCAACGATTAAAAACATTCAAACTCCCTGACATGCCGTATTGCTGATGCACACGGCCACGAATCCCGATGATTTATTATATTGTAACGGGATGATGCGCAGCAGGAAACAAAAACAACCGTCCCGATAATTTAGCGCAAAAGAACGATACATTAAGGCCAATATCAATTTGATCAGATAGAATTGCCGGATGAACTACTGTACCCAGTGTGGCGCAAGCCTTGAGTTACGCATCCCGCCAGGCGACTCACTGCCACGCCACATTTGCCAGCGCTGCACAACGATTCATTACCTGAATCCCAAGCTGGTTATCGGCTGTGTCGCAGAGTGGAACGGAGAAATCCTGCTGTGCCGCCGCGCCATAGAACCACGCCATGGCTTATGGACCCTGCCCGCTGGCTTCATGGAAAACGGCGAATCGACATCACAAGCTGCCTTGCGAGAAACACTCGAAGAGGCCTGCGCACGCGTTGCCATTGACGAATTGTTCGCCCTGGTCAATCTGCCGCACATCAACCAGGTACACCTGTTCTACCGGGGAAAACTGCTCGACACCGCTTTTGCCGCCGGCTCTGAAAGCCTCGAAACAACGCTGTTTTCTGAAAAAGACATCCCGTGGGATGAACTTGCCTTCCGCAGTGTCACACTTTGCCTCAAACGCTATTTTTCTGATCGCCGCGCGGGATGTTTCAGGCTTCACGAAGAAACACTGACGCCACCAGACGGCTATTAATTCTCGTCCAGATTGAATTTAACCGGCAACAGAATACGGAAATCGCGCCCTTTCAGCCCTTCAGGCAGCGCCGTGACGCGCGCTGCCTGCAACATCATCTCCAGCGCCTGTTCGTCTAGCACACTGCGACCACTTGAGCGCACGAGCACCACACCCGGCACGGGCAACGAGGCATTAACGTTAAGCGCCACATCAACCGTCCCCTCCCATCCGCGCTCCTTGGCCAAGGCTGGATAACGCTTGAAGCGCCGTGCCGCAGACGCCAGCGACAGCCGGTATTGCCGCATATCATCAGGACTGGTGCCCTCACGCGCCGGTGCAACTGTTGCCGCCCCTCCGTTGCCAGAAACGACGCCCATCAATGTCGACGGGGAAGGTGTTGATGTACTTTCGTCATGTACCGAGGTTTGCGCTTGCCGTACAGCGCGAACAGCCGGAGCGTCTTTTGCAACAACATCCTGACGCGTAATTGTATTCGCCTTGTCAGGTGAAGGCCGTTTGACGATTTGTGGCAAAGGCTTTGCTACCAACGACGCATCTGGCTTAACTGCCTTCATTGCGTCACCACGATAGGCACGCTCAATCACCACGCTGATCGTCGTTGCCGGCGTATCAAGCACTACCGGAAACAGGCTGACCACACTCGTCAAGAGGGCCGCATGAATCAGCAGGGAAGCAATCAAAGCCTGCACCAGTGCGCGGCGGAGAGGAAGGAACATCGTAGCGAAGACAGCGTGTTAAGGGTTCAATTCACCAGACGGTATGGCCTGATGCGGCTTTGTATGTGCAGGATTTGGTGTTAAATTGAATGCACTCTGAAGTGGCCTAGTTTAACACCGTGCCACTCACCATAATAACCGGCCACTTCTCCAGCAAGACAAGGATCACTCCATTGCCATTCCCCATTTTTGACGACAATAGCGAAGATACCGAGTTCACACTTGCGGAACGTGCAACGGCTGCATCGCGCAGCACCTGGGTTAGCGTCGGCGTTAATCTTGTCCTGACCATCGCACAAATCGTGGCTGGCGTTTTCGCCAAATCGCAGGGCCTGATCGCCGACGGCATTCATTCGCTATCTGATCTGGTTGCTGATTTTGTCGTCCTGTTTGCCAACCACCATAGCAAGAAAGCTGCCGACAAAGACCATCCCTATGGCCACTACCGATTTGAAACGGGAGCTTCTCTGGCGCTTGGCGTATTGTTGCTTGCTGTCGGCATCGGCATGCTGTGGTCTGCGTTCACGAAACTGGAGGACCCTGCCAGCATACCGACGGTGCACCTGCTAGCGCTATGGGTCGCGGGCGGCGCTCTTCTTTTCAAGGAATTGCTCTTCCGTTACATGCTGGCGGTCGCCAAAAGGGTCAAATCCAGCATGCTCGTAGCCAATGCCTGGCATGCCCGTTCCGACGCCGCCTCTTCTCTCGTCGTTGCTCTTGGCATTATTGGCAATCTGCTGGGCTACCCCATACTTGATCCAATTGCTGCACTGGTCGTCGGGCTAATGATCAGCAGGATAGGCTGGTCGTTCGGCTGGGACGCGTTGCATGACCTTATGGACCGTTCGGCCAACGAGCAGGAAGTAATGGCCATTCGACAGACTATTCTGGAAACCCCCGGCGTTCTTGGCGTACACGATTTGCGCACACGCAAAATGGGGGATTTGATCGTTGTTGATGCCCACCTCGAAGTCGACGCCACACAGACTGTTGAAGCCGGTCACGACATCGCCGTAGACGCCCGCCAGCGGGTCATAAAACGGCATCACGTACTTAACCTGATGGCGCATGTTGATCCCTCACAACGTCCGGACCGGGATCACGCACCAGTTCGCTGAAGTATTAGAAACCGCTTCTTTGCCATAATGTATTCAGGTTAATCCATGGAACAGCCAGGCAAGACACTCTCGCCCACCGTTGCAACAATCCCGCTGCGCGGCCCGCTCCTGCGTGGCAAAAAACGTCCGCGCGTTACGCTGATCGGTCGCTACGGCGTCGGCAAGAGCACCATCTTTGAAGGCGCCTCCAGCCCGGTGGCACGTCACGAACGTCTGGCTGGTGTGGGTGGTGCCTATCAGGAATGTGTGGTCGAGGTCGGACTCGACCAAATCGCTCTGGTCGACCTGCCTTCCATAGACTCCCTGCACCATTTGAGCCCACACGATCAGGTCGTGCTCATGTATCTGCTGTGGGGCGACCAGTGGCCGTCAGTTAAGCAACACGACCAAATCCGTTCGGACGACTTCCCTGAGCCGGATGTTCTAGTACAAGTAGTCGACGCCACCACGCTTGAAAAAGACTTGGAACTCAGCCTTGAATTGGGTTTGCTCGGACGCCCGCTAGTCATCGCCCTCAACCGCGTTGACGAAGCCCGCAAGAAGGGGCTCTTCATCAATGTTCGGGCTCTCAGCGAGAAACTTGGCGTCCCCGTCATTCCGACCGTTGCGCACATGGGCAAGGGCATCTCGGCACTTTTTGAGGCTGTCCTTGACGTTGCTCGCGAAAAAACCTGTCCTTTGCCGCAGCCCCCCACCAAGCACATCGATGAAAGCCTGAAAGCACTCAAGACCATTATTTCCAACCCGGAAATCGAAGAGGTTTTTCGCGTTCCGCGAGCACTCCTCCTCTCGCAACTTGCCGAAAACGACAACTATTTCTTGCACGAGATAAACACGCGCTTCCCCGCGCTGATGCCTGAAATAACGCAAGCCAGAACAGAGGCCGAAGCGATGCTGCCACGCTCGCTCTCCGAAGAAGTCCATGCCGACCGTCACCACCAGGCCGCCGTGTTGTTTGAAGCAGTGACCAGCCCGCGCGGCGAAGACTCCGGCGAAGGCTGGCGGCGCTGGCTCGATGAACTATTCCTACATCCGCGCTGGGGCTTGCTGGGCAGCCTGCTGATTTTTGCACTAGTCCTGCTGATCGTCTTCGAAATGAGCGCTTTTCTCGACTCCTGGTCTTCGGCACGACTGGCTGAATGGGTTCAGCAATGGCAACCTGACTCAACCATCGGCGTAATCGGTCGCGCAGTGGCTGACGGGCTGGTCGGGCTGGTCGGCATTGTTGTCCCCTACATGCTGCCGCTGGTGCTTTTACTGGTTACTCTCGAAGAATCTGGCGTCATGCACCGCGTAGCCTTCGTCGTCGACCGGGGCTTTCACCACATCGGCTTGCACGGCGGCGTCGCCGTGCCCTTCCTGATCGGGCTGGGTTGTAACGTACCGGCGATTTCTGCGGCCGCCGCTTCCGGATCACGGCGCGAACGTGTTGTTTCTGCGATTCTGATCACCTTCGTACCCTGCTCGGCGCGCTCGGCCATCATTCTGGCTATCGGTGGAAAATATCTTGGCGGTCTTGGCGTATTTGCCATTTTCATGCTCACCCTGATCGTCATCGCCGCGCTCGGAAAACTGCTGGCGCGCCGCTATTCCGACAGCGCCCCCGGATTTGTTCAGGTTATTCCACCCTACACGCTACCGGCCTGGGGGAAAATCTGGCGCAAAACGTGGGAACGCACCGAAGACATCGTTACCATCGTCACCCCCCTGCTGGTGGCCGGCAGTATCGTACTGGCGCTGCTCAGCCATTTTGGTGCCGATGCGCTGATTAACACTGCGCTGATCCCGATTACCACCTGGTGGCTTGGCCTTCCGGTGGTGCTCGGCGTGCCCATCCTGTTTGGCGTATTGCGCAAGGAACTCTCACTACTGATGATTTATCAGGCCCTTGGCACACTGGAAATCATGCCATTGCTCGATCATGTACAGATATTCACTTTTCTGGTCTTTCTGACGTTTTATGTGCCCTGCTTGTCGACTTTCGCCGTCATGCTAAAAACGCTGGGACGCAAGGAAGCCTGGTTTTCCGTAACAATATCCCTCGTCAGCGCATTGCTCATGGCCGGAGCCGTTCGCGTGCTCCTCCAAGTCGCCAGAGCCATCGCTTAGACGGAACAGCACTTGGACAAAGCACGCCGAAGGGTGAAAATAGCCACACCATGGATCACCTGATCAAAGACACCGTGACAATCGAGCTTTATGCTTGGCTGGATCCGGATGCCGAATTGCCGGGCTGGGACGTACTCACCGGCAACCCCTTCTGCACTACATTGCCCGAAGATCAATTCACCACGGTTCAGAATTATTTTGCCGAGTACCATCTTGAGTATTACCGGCAACGGCTCTACAACGACTTTCCCAGCCGCCTGCACGCCCTGCTCCTCTTCGCCACAAAAGTCGACGCCGAAAACTTCCGCGCCAAGCATCCCGGCCGCGTCTTCGGCAAATACCTAGTATGCGCCCGTAGTATGGGCGCATACACTGTCTCGTTCCACGATTCCAGCTGGCTCGACTATCTGCGCCTGCCGCACAGCCTCAACCTCTCGACGCTCGACGAAGTCTCCAACCACTACTGGAAAGGCACCCTCGTCGAGGAAATCGGCCTCAGCTTCATGAACGAACCGTGGTGGGAACCGCCAGTCATTGAGGCGCTTTTTCAGGGAACGCTTGAACCCATTCAACGGCAGCCGCATACGCACTGGCTACCTGGCTTCTCTTGACCGCAACACAATAAATGGCTTATCTGTTTCTTATCGCCGCCCCAGCAGGCAAATCCAGCGTAGGCCGCGGCAAAGGTTTGGGAACGGGCTGACGCGGTGGGGTTGCGGGTAAGGGTACAGGTCGCCTTGGATTATTCAGGATCGTGGCGTAGCGCATGAAAAACCGGACCGGCGCGGCTTTTTTCAGCACTTGCCCATTGCCGTCAACAATGCTTGCGTCGACCTGCAGGCTTTGATTGGCTGGCGGCAGGGTATCGCCCCAGAATTCGGGTGGAATCATGAATTCGGTCGCGGTAAAGCGCTGGCCGACAGGACGCCCATTGATACTGACGACAAAAGCGTGCCGCTCACCAAGCTGCAACGGCGGCTCAACGCTGACGCGCACTTCGAAGAGGGCTGTATTGGCTACGACACTCCCATTATCCTCCGGGGAAACCACAGTAAAACTGCGATACGACGGCACGACCACTTCGGCCTTCATGTTGTCATTTCTAACCGTTGCAGCGGGTGGCGTTGCTCCCTTGCTCTCTGTCGGAGCCACAACATTTAGTGGCCGCAAAGTCACTTCTTTCGCACCCACCTGCGGTTTGTCAGAAAAAACCGGGCCTTTTGCTCCGGGTGTCACATAAACACCCTGAGCAAATGGCGTAGCACCTTGAAGCAGCAGAACCGAGAATAACAAGCCCGCTGAAATGACTTTGTGCATAAGAGCCTCCAGGCGGTTCAGTCTAATCGCTCTGGGTCTGTTGCGGCAATTCGGCAAGCAGCGACGTCACCACCCGTGGCGAGTAGAGCATGGACAGATGTCCCAAGCCGTCAATTGTCTGGTGCTGTGCACCGGGCAACACAAAGTTAGACTGCGGCATCACATAGTTGTCATGCGGGCTGTAAATAACCCGCGTATCAACCCGTGGCACGACGCTCTCCAGCGCTAGCAGCCAGGGATTTCCCGGCGTCATCTGACGTGCATTCCGACCGAATCCGATTTTCGCGAGTTGGCTGCCCGAATGCGGTGTGCCCAAGGTTATCAGCCGGTCGACTTTGGCCGCCCCGTAACGGCGCAGGTAAGCGCGGGCCACTAGGCCGCCCATGCTATGTCCGATCAGAATCACCTGTTGCGCATTGGTTTTTGCGAGCACTTCATCAATGCGTTGAGAGACAGGTTCCACGTAGTTTTCGATGCTGGTGTAAATCGGTTCCAGACTGATGGTGGCCACCGTCCAGCCAGCCTCCTCAAGGCGGCGACGCAGCCACCACCACGCCGCTCTTGAACAGCCATAGCCGTGGATTAACAACAATGGCTTGCTACCATCGCCTGGCCGCAAGCGATCAGCCCCCATCCACAAATGCTCGAAGGGAGAGATCAAAACAAAATTGCAGATAAAGGCGGCCCATTCAGCCAGGAACATGCTGACCGCACGCCATGCTGAAAGACAGGGCGAAGGCGAGTGATAAGCCCAAGCATAGGCATAAGTCACGCTGGTTATCAGCAAACGCACCCCCAGCACACCGCCCACGGCAATGAGGCTCACTCCAAGGAAAGACGCATCAAGGCAACGTAGTGCGAAGGCGCTATAAACGAGCAGTTCGAGCACAATTAAGGTACGCAGAACGATAGCCAGCTTCCCGCTCTTGTACTCAAGCACCGCGCGCGGCCTTGATCATGTCAGACGCCTTTTCGGCAATCATCACGGTTGGCGCGTTGGTATTGCCGCCCACCAGCAGCGGCATGATCGACGCATCGACCACACGCAGGCCGCTCAAACCATGCACGCGCAATTCGGCATCCACCACGGCTAGCGTATCGCTGCCCATCTTGCAGGTGCCGATCGGATGGTAAATGGTTTCAGCCTTGTTGCGGATAAAGCGCCGGATGTCATCATCGCTCACCACCTCACGCCCAGGAACAATTTCCTCGCCACGATACGCATCAAAAGCACTGGCCGAAATAATCCGGCGCGCCAGTTTGAAGCCGCGCACCATGTGCTCGATATCCTCCGGATGCGTCAGATAGTTGGCACGGATATCCAGCGGTGAAAATGGATCAGCACTCAGCAAACGAATCTCGCCACGACTCTTTGGACGCAAATTGCATACATGCAGGGAAAAGCCCTCGCCGCATAAAAACAACAAATCCCGGGCATGATTGCGTAATTTGCCGGGGCTGAAATGGAATTGCAGATCCGGCAGGGCCTCGTCAGCGGCACTGCGGATCACCCCGCAACCCTCCGCACCATTGCTCGTAAACATCCCCCGTCCGGCAAACAGGTAACGCAGCAATTCCGGCACGCCGCGCAAGACAGTGCGCCAGGTAATGCCATACGAAACCGGCCTGGTGCAGGCCCGCACCAGGATCACATCGAGATGATCCTGCAGATTCTGGCCAACGCCCGGCAGATGATGCCGGAGTTCAACACCGACCTGCTCAAGCTGTTGGGCATCCCCCACCCCGGACAACATCAGCAGGCGAGGGCTCTGAATAGCACCGGCCGAAAGGATGACTTCCCGACGCGCCTTGACGGCCTGCAAACGCCCGCGCTGTGCATACTCGACACCGAAGGCACGCTTGTTCTCCAACAACACGCGCGTCGCGTGCGCCGAAGTAAGCACTGTCAAGTTGGGACGTAAGCGAACGGGCGCTAGATAACCCCGTGCTGTACTGCACCGTCGACCGTACTTCTGCGTGACCTGAAACGGCCCGACGCCTTCCGGATTCGGCCCGTTAAAATCGATGCTATAGGGCAAACCCGCTTCCTGTCCGGCGTCGATAAAAACCTGAGTCAGCGGGCTGGGACTACGCAGGTCCGCCACATTCAACGGCCCACCTGTGCCGTGATATTGCGAAGAACCCCGTTCCTGATTCTCGGAACGTTTAAAGTAAGGCAGGACATCGGAAAAAGACCAGCCCGGGTTGCCCAGTGCTGCCCATTGATCATAGTCTGTCGGGTGGCCGCGCAAGTAACACATGGCGTTTGATGAACTACTGCCACCCAGAGTGCGCCCGCGCGGCCAGAACATCTTGCGCCCGCCCATCGCCGGTTCGCTTTGTGTGTAAAAATTCCAGTTCAGCACCTTGCTGCGCATCATCCAGATAATACCCATCGGCATATGAATGAGCGGATGCCGATCCGGCGGCCCCGCCTCCAGCAGGCACACCGTGACATCGCGATCTTCGCTCAGGCGATTGGCCAGAACACAACCCGCCGAGCCCCCGCCAACGATCACATAGTCAAACACGCCAGTCGTTTCCGGATTTTTCATCGCAACAGAAACTTCATCAAACGCTCGAACAGAGAGCCATAGGGCGCTTTGAACAGGCCGACACTCGCGAACCGTGACTGCCGAAACACGGCCTTCTGTGCGGAAAATGTCTTGAAGCCTTCAAAGCCGTGATAACACCCCATACCGCTCGGCCCCACGCCGCCAAAGGGAAGGTCTTCCTGGGCAATATGCAGCAAAGTGTCGTTGATCGTCACCCCGCCGGAAACCGTCTCATTGAGCACCGTATCAATACACGACGACTGCGTATCAAAGTAATAGAGCGCCAGCGGCCGTGGCCGGTCATTAACAAAGGCAATGGCATGATCCAGATCTCTATACGGGATCAGCGGCAACAGCGGCCCGAAGATTTCTTCCTGCATGACGCACATGCCTTCATTGACACCGAGTATAACAAGTGGCGGCAGGCGGCGAGACGCCGCATCCGCAGGCACACCGGGCGCCAGCTCGACAACCTCAGCACCCTGCGTTCGCGCCTCATCGACATAACCGCACAGTCGCGCATAGTGCCGCTCGTTGATGATGGCGGTGTAGTCGGGCGTCGTTTTAATGTCGGGGTAGCACATGGCCACAACACGGCGCGCTGCTTCAATAAAATCCTGTTCCCGCCCGGCCGGCAAAAGCACGTAGTCCGGGGCAATGCAGGTTTGCCCCGCGTTGAGCAGTTTACCGACAACAATCCGCTCAACCGCTTTGTCGAAATGAGCTGCCCGTCCAATAATAGCCGGCGACTTGCCGCCGAGTTCCAGTGTCACCGGCGTCAGGTTGTCAGCCGCAGCACGCATGACGTCCCGCCCCACCGGGGTCGAGCCAGTAAATAGCAAATGATCGAAGGATAATTGCGAGAAAGCGTGCGCCACACCAGCATCACCCTCAACAACCGAAACTTCATCCTCAGCAAACATCCCGGCAATCAATTCGGCAAACAAACTCGAAGTTGCCGGGGTCAATTCCGACATCTTGATCAACACACGGTTGCCCGCCGCCAACGCAGCGACCAGCGGTGCAACCGCCAGATAAATCGGGTAGTTCCACGGCACGATAATACCTACCGCGCCCAGCGGCTGCAAACGCACCTCGGCCCGCCCCGGTTGGAACCACAGCGCAACATGGCGACGTTGCGGGCGCATCCAGCGGCGCAGATTTCGGCATGCATGAGCCAGCGTTTCATGACACGGAAACAATTCAAGAAGTCGAGTTTCGGCAACAGAACGGTGGCCAAAATCCCGGCGCACCACATCCGCCAGCGCATCGGCATGTTCACGTAACAAACGTTCAAGCCTTTTGAGCCGATGCAAACGCAGTTCAAGCGTGGGATCAGGATCGCTCCGTGCGGCCTGCTGCATTCGGGAAAAGCGCATTTCAAGTGATTTGGGATCCTGCATGCTTATTTTCTCCGGCTCATCGCCTTTTATCATGCTACGTTCTTTACGAGTGTATGCCGCTACTCGGCGACTCGCTAGGGGAATTCTTCTAATTGAAGCGGCGTGATACGAGCATAATTATTTAGGTTCATCCGGCTTTGGTGTGGGTCACTGATGCCGGATAGAGGTTGAGACC
>JBBRDR010000036.1:0-21175 GCA_038203745.1 Burkholderiales bacterium
AACAGCCTTGGGGTGCGGAGATCACAGAGCCACAGAGCCACAGAACACAGAGGTAAAACGAGGCTCACCTTGCGGGTGATTGATCAATTTCACGTAAGCCTTTGTCCTCCAGGGGTATTTCCTTCGGGGCATGTTTTTCTCCGTGTTCTCTGTGTTGAATGAGGTTTTTAGGATGATTGCAGCACTTGGTATTTGTAGATCGCCATTTGACGGGCACTGCAGGGCAGTGCGTGAAACACCTGAGGCACCGGCTCTCGGGTCTTCCCCGAAATTAGCGCGACTTCCCTTTCCAGCTCGCCACGCAGGTCGTTCGCAGGTATTCGGTCGCACGCTCCATATAGGCATCCGGCCAGTTGGGGTCCTTGTCGGCGAGGCGTTCCTCGGCTTCGCTCTTCAGATCATCCGTCCAGAATTTCTGCAAATCTTCGCGCGTCGCTTGCGGCGCCTGATCAGCGATGAAGTTGATCACCGCCTGCGAGTCGAAACCGGAGGCCCGGAAAACGCGAATGATCGCCTTGGCTTCCTTCAGAAGCATCGAGGACTTGGGCGGAAGCCCGGTGGCGACAAACAGAAACACCGTCGCGACGACCGCCGGATCGTCCGCCTCACCGCGCGTCACCCGATCCCACTCTTTCGCCACCAGACGGTCGTACTCCCTGACGTCCTCGTCCACACTCTCGTTGACGAAATAACTCTGGATGTAGTCACCATGCAGCAATTTGTCGGCATTGCTGCCGGGCGCGCGAATTAGCGGCAGATCCTTGTCGATAAATCGATCCATCGCCCGCCGGGCAAGGGTCTGGAAGTCCACCGGTTCATTCTTCAGGAAGGCGTCCAGGCGCTTCTCGTCGATCTTCGCTTTCGCACTTTTAGCGGCTTTAACGAGATGGACAAATCCGGTGCACGTCGGAATTTTCAGGTCGCCTTTTTCAACGAAAAGAACCAGCATGGCACTGCGAATCAGCGAATCCGCGTCTTCAATATCATGGCGCGCTACGCCCATTTTTCGCGCCAGCCAGAACGAGAAATCGATCAGGCTTTGATGGCCCTGGCGAATAGCGTGTTCAGCCCGGTATTGCACGAGCGAGATGGCGTCGGAAAGGGTCTTCTCGTCCAGGTAGGCGCGCTGACTTTCGGGCGAAACGGTTGCACCGCAAAGCACCGTACTTTCGGGCATCGCATGCAGTCGCTTGAGCATGTCCGACCCGCCCTTTGAATGCGACAACAGGCTCTTGTCGCGCAATGACATGGCGGCAGTCGGCAGGTCACCGCCCGACGCATCTTCAAGATAAAGGCTGATCAGATTGATCATGCGCAGGAGCGCAAGTTCGAGCTCCGGGCGCAGATGCGCCGTGCCGAAATAGTTGGCGATCTGGACAATACCCTTGGCGAAATCGTCCTGGATGTTTTGCACGCGCGCCGCTGCAATAATGTCCTGTTCGACACCGTAACGTAGCGCCTTCTCGAAAAACGGCCGATCGTCGAAAGCGGCCAGCGCAGTTGAGACTATTGCCATGCGTCCTGTTCCCTAAATTCCTAAACCCTTAAATAGCCGACTCTTCCTCGTCGCCCGCGGCATCCGCCGACTCCGGCAGCCCGAGCAGAGCCAACTCGTTGGCTTCCTCGACACGCTTTTGCGCACGGTCACGTAGCAGGAACATCACTTCCTCGAACGCGTCGGGCAGCTCATAGCGCAGAAGCCACGCTGTTTCCATCCAGTCACTATCGGCAACCTCAAAGCGGGAAAGCAGCGGCCGCGAGCTTTCCATCGAGTTTCCAAGGTTCAAACCGTGGTCGAGTTCCTCGATTTTTTCCATGAGCCAAGTGTTGTGGGTCTGCGTACCGGTTTCCACATTGAACCGGGGCAGGAAGCTGCCGGTAGTGACGAAACTGAAAATCTCGTCGTAACGGTCTTCAAAATAATCAGCCAGCGTCGCGCTGCCGCCCTCGGTGTCGGTGATGGTTTCCAGGTATTCGCAGGCCATCTCCTCGTCGCGATGGATGATGGCGTTCATCATCGCGCGCAGGCGCTCACCGGTGCGTTCGCCGTACTTCTTCTCAAGCACAATCGCGCGCGCAAACTGTTCGGGCGTTACGAGCATGTTGACGACCGACTCTTTTGAGGAATCGAACTCGCGCATGACGGCGAGCAGATCCTTGGGCGGCAATTCATCAAGAATGGCGACCAGCGCGTGATCGCCGGCCTGGTCGGCAACAGCCACCAGCGCGCGTTCGGCGCCGGCAATATCACCCGCCTGAATCATCTCGGCTGATCTCAAAATTACTTGGTGCATGGGGTTACCCTTCCGTACAAAACATTGTTACTTAACGATCCAGTGGTTCGAATCCTTGCTCCGAGAGCCAATCGGCGCCGGCCTCGCTCAGATCGCCGGCATCACCGTCTTCATCATCATTTCCCTGATCTTCTTCATCGAGCAGTACAGGCTCGGGCACAAACGATGATGTTCGTGTACGCAAGAACTCCAGCGCAGCGGCGGTGACCAGAAAAGCATCGCCACCTCTGACTTTCAATGCAGCTTCAATCAACGGCTCCGCCCAATCGGCCACGGTCAGCTCAACTTTCAACGCCTCCCACGCGACGAAATCGGCATCGTCGGGTTCGCTCAACACGACCTGCTGCATGAGCCCCGGTGAATTAAAGTCGAACGCATCGTAGAAAATAACGGCGACCATTTCCGTGCTGTATTCGATCATCGGCAGGATGGCAGCGACCTCGCGCCGCTTGACGTTCAGGCGCTGCTGCAGCACAGAGTGGCCCGCCGAGTCGCTGACCAGATCATCGATTTCGTCGTTGTAGCTTTTGATGAGTTCAGAAAAATAACGCGATTTTTTCAATGGATGATTCCCTGGATGTATTTCTCTGAAATTTCCCGGGCCACAGGCACCGGGTCGTCGATCAAGCTGCGTTGCCGGTAATCGTCGAAGGCTTTACGGCGCTCCGGATCACACAGCACTTCATACGCCTCCTGAATTTCCCTGAAGCGCAGCGCCGCATCGGGAGAAGAATTTTTGTCCGGATGATATTGGGTCGCCTTCTTTCGATAAGCCGCCTTGATCAAATCCGGCGCCGCGCTGGACGACACGCCCAGCCGCGCATAGAGGTCATTCACTAAAGACATTTACAACTCCGATGATGCCGCGCCACTTATCGTGCATCGATAGCGCCCTTCGATCAAAAAGAAAAGTCGGCTGTTCGGGATTAACCCGGAACAGCCGACAATGCCTTATGCCGTAAGGCGGTGTTTGGTACCCGACAGTTTACTACTGAACGAGGCGTTGATGGGGCTTATGCGTCGAGGCCAGCACATGAAAGCGTACTTCGGCCGGTTCCTCAAGCCAATCGCGGGCCCCCGTGATTATTATTGGCTTTTGAAGGGTTTGACGGGAGTGTCAGCGTAGCGGCTGAAAATAATCCGAAGCTGCCCCCTATGAAGCTGCGAACACGACGCCACAATGCAGGCCAGCAACAAGGGCCGCAAAGCGCAAGAAAATCGCGCCACCGCGCAGCCCTTCGCCAATCTGAAAGATTGTCTCACCAAAAAGTGAGCAAGGCTGGAAGGCGCGTAAAATGGCGATCTACGAATGCACTTCCCGGAGAATTAATGTTTACGCGGCTTCCAGGGCATCGATAAAAAATCTTTTAATTGTGACCCAGCGCCAGATTTCCTCGTCGATACGTAGGTCGGGTTAGCCCAAAGGGCGTAACCCGACACACCCAAAGGCGACCACGCAAGGTGTAGCGTCCCTGTCGGGTTACGCTACGTTAACCCGACCTACAAAGCGTTACGATTGCTGTGCGGCACGTTCCAGATTGAGCGCCAGCAGGCGACGCAGGATTTCCTCATCGGGCATCGTTACCGAGTAGTCATTCCAGTCGTACGCGGCCGCCACGGCGGCATCGAGCGCCTTGTGCGCGTTCTCCAGCCAGGTTGGGCGGGCGTTGTAGAGATTGGTCAGCGTGCGCTTTTTCAGCTCGGCTTCATGGCCCGGTTTGGCGACCGGTCGTTTGGGGAAACCGGCTTTTTCCTCTTCCGGCGTGATGACCCAATCGACCCATTCCGGCGGGTTCAGCCAGTTCTCGCGCAAGGTGTTGAGATGACGTGCCGCCGCACCGATGTTTTCAGCCACGATCTGTTCCGCGAGGCAAGGCGGAGAGGCCTTGCAGCTCAGCGGGGCAGTGTCGCGCGGCGTCAGGCCAGCGGGGAAAGGGAAGGTTTCGAAACAGGATTTGGCGTTGTAGGTGGGACGACCGCCCTCATCGCCATCGCCGTGTATCGAGGCATTGGCCAGCGACCAGACTTCGTGCAGGCGACTGGAAAGTATACCGAAAGTAGCATCGTCAGCTCGGGCAATGACACAAAGCCGTGAGTCTGGTGATACCTGACTGTTAAGCCAAATAAAGTAACGATGCTTTGCAACTCGCGGTGTGATGATGAACCGAGATAACCCCGCACAAGCAGCTCTCATGTCTGCGCCATTGCGCCCAAAACGCCACCAGTTCTCGCGTCGCCCTCGGTCGTTATTCTTGTCACGTTCTGGCTTTACGTGCTCTATAACATGCTCGAAAGGCAGTTCGTAAAGGCTGGCTTGGTCGGAGGTCATCTCAACGCCAAAGTCGACAATCCATATGTCCGATGGACGTTTCGCAATTTCTTGCCCGTTGCTCCAGGGTTTGACGACTTCACTACTTGGGCGAATATTCGGATTGGGGACTGTTAGCCAGCGTCTGGCCAGTTCGCCGGAGATTTCAAAAGAACCACTTTTCTCCGCGCCTTTGAAGACGGTGTTGACGTTTTCGTCAAGATTTCGAGTGCGGGAAATATCCACACCCGCCGTTAAGTCTGCGTTAATGGTTGAAACGGCCTTACCGTTCAAAACCGCCGTCATTCCGGGGGCCGCAGGCAACCCGGAATCTGACCGAAGGGAATGCAGCGACAGTGCGGCACTTGCTGGATTCCCGCTTTCGCGGGAATGACGGGAGCGGGGGGCGAAGCAGACCAGCGATACGCGAACGGCAGCACCGTCGTTGACCCAGGATTCGTCGCTCCACGCATCGAAGATGATACCGGTTTCGACGATGGCTTCTAGCACCTTGCGATTACTACCGCTGCGGATGGCTTGCGTGGCGACCAGTCCAGCCGCGTGGCACTTTCCGGCTTCAATGGCGGCGCGTGCTTTCTTGAACCAGTAACAGACAAGATCGGCACCGCCCGGTACCTGCTCAGAGTAAATACGATTCAGCGCGTCGAAGTACTCACGGCCAAGTTCACCACCTTTTTTGCTGCCACCGAGAAACGGCGGATTCCCAACAATCGCGTCGCACGCCGGCCATTCGGCTTCACTGCCATCGGCGTTGATCAGCGCGTCGCGATTCTCCACATGATCGAGCCGGTCGAGAATCGGATTCTTGCGCACCGGGTAGCCGTGGCTGCGCATCCATTGCAGTTCGCCGATCCAGACGGTGACGCGGGCGAGTTCGGCGGCGTATTCGTTGAGCTCGATGCCGAGGACGTTGGCCGGGCTGGTTTCGATGCTCACTTGCCGTTGCAGGCCGAGCGCTTCGGCGTCGAGGTTGGCGCGGTGTTCGAGTTCCTTGAGCGATTTGAGCGCGAGGTAAAGGAAATTGCCCGAGCCGCACGCCGGGTCGAGCACGCGGAAGTTTTTCAGGCGTTCGAGGTGGCCGATGAAGGCGGCTTGCGCGTCCTTGTGCGCTTTGTCGCCGACCTTTTTGCTCTTGCCGAGGTTGGCGGCGATTTTGATTTTGGCGGCTTCCCATTCGGCGCTGAGCGGCCGCACGATGGTCGGTTCGACGAGGCGCATGATCGTCGTCGGGTCGGTGTAATGGGCGCCGAGCTGGCTGCGTTTCTTCGGGTCGAGGCCGCGCTCGAACAGGGTGCCGAAGATGGCCGGGTCGATGGCGTTCCAGTCGAGCTTGGCGGCGGCGAGCAGAATGCGCGATTCGACGTCGTTGAGCGGCAGTGGGTCGATGCTTTCGAACAGGCCGCCGTTGAACCAGGCAATGTCTTCGAGGGCGAAATCGCCACCTTTTTGCATGGCGGTGAAGAGTTCGCGCAGACGACTGTCGAGGCGGGCGGTATCGGTCTGGCTTTTGTCGAGCAGGCGCAGAAAGAGGCCACGCGGTAGCAAGTCGGCGTCTTCGGCAAACAGGCAGAACAGGCATTGTGTAAGGAAGTGGGCGATGCGCTGGTTGTCGGTACTGGGCCAGCGCGTGCGCAGCGATTGGGCGAGTTCGGCGAAGGCGCGGGCGGCCTCTTCGGTGATCTGCCGGTTGTCGCGCGCGGGGCGGAAGCGGTCGGGCGACGTGAACAGCCAGCGCAGTTTTTCGAGGTTCTCCGGCGTGCCGGTATCTTCGATGCGGATGGTGTGGATTTCGGACGGCGCGCCGGTGAAGTGGGTGTGAATCTGGATCAGCCGACGGTCGGAAACGACGAGCAGCGGCGGGTTATCGAGCGCCAGCGCGTAGGTCATCAGCTGCTTGAGCGCTTTTTCCAGGTCGGCGCCCGGCGCCTTGTATTCCCACGCAAAGTGGTGGCGCTTCCAGACATCGGCCCAGCCGTGGCCGGCGCCAGTGCGATGCGCGCCGCGTTCGAAGCAGTAGTTGTCGGGGTCGGCCGGTTTGTCGACTCCGAGCAGGTCGCACAGGTCGAGAAAATGCGCCTGAGCACCGGCACGCTCGGAAAGGGAGTTGTGTTGCCATTTGGCGATGAAGTCGGTTGGAGTCACTTGGAGTTCCTGCGTGCCACTATTTGTGGCCGCTGCGATTTTAGATGTTTTAACTAACTGGCATCATAGTGACATAAATCTGCCGAGAGCAATTCTGCTTCTCGCAAAGGAGTATGAAAAAATTAGAGGCCGTCTTTTAATTCAGACCTCCAGTCCCTAACTGCCTGAATTGTTCATATTTCTTGCACCACTTGTAGTGGTTGGCAA
This sequence comes from Burkholderiales bacterium, assembly GCA_038203745.1. Taxonomy (GTDB): domain Bacteria; phylum Pseudomonadota; class Gammaproteobacteria; order Burkholderiales; family Rhodocyclaceae; genus Propionivibrio. The sequence continues at coordinate 6,973 of JBBRDR010000036.1, forward strand.
AGAGCTTTTGCTCTCGCTCAGATGGAATATAAAGAGAATGCCAACTTTCCAGTACCAAGGTTGTAGGCAGCTAAAGAAGAAAATATACCTACATGCCGCCTACACAAGCGCAATAAAGCACTTAGCCCCGGCTTTCGCAGGGGCTAAGTGTTTGATAATGCTGGTGGGCCCGCACGGACTTGAACCGTGGACCAAAGGATTATGAGTCCTCTGCTCTAACCAACTGAGCTACAGGCCCGAAAACGTTTAGCTGTTGCCGTTATCGAGGAAGCTACGCAGTTTATCCGAACGCGAAGGATGACGCAGCTTGCGCAGGGCCTTGGCTTCGATCTGGCGAATCCGCTCACGGGTCACATCGAACTGTTTGCCGACTTCTTCCAGCGTGTGGTCGGTGTTCATTTCGATGCCGAAGCGCATGCGCAGCACTTTGGCTTCGCGCGGCGTCAGCGTGTCGAGCACGTCCTTGGTGATGAAGCGCAGGCTGGAGAACAGCGCGGCGTCGGTCGGTGCGAGCGTGGCCGAATCCTCGATGAAGTCGCCCAGATGCGAATCGTCGTCGTCGCCGATCGGCGTTTCCATCGAGATCGGCTCTTTGCTGATCTTGAGGATTTTACGGATCTTCTCTTCCGGCATTTCCATCTTCTTGGCCAGCGTTGCGGGGTCGGCTTCGAGGCCGGTTTCCTGCAAAATCTGGCGCGAGATGCGGTTCATCTTGTTGATCGTTTCGATCATGTGCACCGGGATGCGAATGGTGCGTGCCTGGTCGGCGATCGAGCGTGTAATGGCCTGACGAATCCACCAGGTGGCGTAGGTCGAAAATTTGTAACCACGGCGATATTCAAACTTATCCACGGCCTTCATCAAGCCGATGTTGCCTTCCTGGATCAGGTCGAGGAACTGCAAGCCACGGTTGGTGTATTTCTTGGCGATGGAGATGACCAGACGCAGATTGGCTTCGGTCATTTCGCGCTTGGCGCGACGTGCCTTGGCTTCGCCGGTGGACATCTGCTTGTTGATGTCTTTGAGTTCCTTGATCGGGATGCCGATGCGATCTTGCAGTGCCAGCAATTTCCTCTGCTCTTCTTTCACGTTCGGTGCGTTGCGCGTGAGAATCGGGGCGTAGGGCTTGCTGCTGGCGGCGGCGATCTCACCGTCGACCCAGTCGAGGTTGAGTTCGTTACCGGGGAATACCTTGATGAAGTGCGGGCGGGGCATGCGTACGGTATCAACACAGATACGCTGAATCTTGCGCTCACATCCGCGGACTTCTTCCACCATGCTGCGTACGGCATCACACAGGCGTTCGATGGTCTTGGAGGTAAAACGTATCAACATCATCTCTTCCGAGATTTTTTCCTGAAGCTTCAGGTAGATCTTGTCCTGCGAGCCTTTTTTGGCCAGTGCACTGTGTGCCTTGGCGTACAACGACTTGAGCTCCGTCAGGCGCGCCAGGCCTTCTTCCTTCAGCTTGAGCAGGGTGGCGGCAGCTGCAGCGCCTTCGGCGGCTTCGCTATCTTCACCTTCATCGCTTTCAATTTCGGCTTCTTCGTCTTCGGCGAGCTCTTCGATATCGCCCACGGCATTGGGGTCGATCACGCCATCAATCAATTCGTCGATGCGCATTTCGTCGCACGCGATTTTGTCTGCGCATTCGACAATCTCGGCAATCGTCGTCGGGCAGGCTGAAATCGCCTGAATCATGTGCTTGAGGCCGTCTTCGATGCGCTTGGCGATTTCGATTTCGCCTTCGCGCGTGAGCAGTTCAACCGAGCCCATTTCACGCATGTACATGCGCACCGGGTCGGTCGTACGGCCGAATTCGGAGTCGACGGTCGACAGTGCCTGTTCGGCCTGTTCTTCCACATCGGCATCGTCAGCTGACGCAGGGGGCGAGGCATCGGACATGAGCAGTGTCTCGGCATCCGGCGCCTCGTCATAGACCTGGATTCCCATGTCGTTGAAGGTGCTGATGATGCTTTCGATCTGCTCGGCGTCGACGACGTCATCCGGCAAGTGGTCATTGACTTCAGCATAGGTTAGGAATCCGCGTTCCTTGCCGAGCTTGATCAATGTCTTGAGCCGTGTCTTGCGCGTCTCATCGTCAACCGGCAATGGCTGGTTGCCAACTTGTGCCAATAATTCGGCGGCCTTAACCTTTGCCGACTTGGTGCTTACTACCTTTTCCCTTGCCATGACCACTTTCCCGGTTAGCGTTGTATTGGAAAAACCCTAGATTTTATCACAACTTACCCTACTTTAGACTGATCGGCCGCTGACACTCAGTGCCGCCAGATACTGTTGTTTCTCTTCACCCGACAACCCGGCTACGCCGAGTTTTGTAACTTTTTCCTGCAGCAGGGCGAAAGCCCGTTTGTTATCACCTTCAACCAGCCGTTTTATAGCCCCTTCAAACTCAGCGTCGATATCGTCTTCGGCAAAAGGTTGCTGCATTAGTTCGCCAGCGGCTTCACGTAAAATTACGGCATCTTCACTGCCACGCATTCTTTCGAGCAGGGCCGCATAGGCCGGTATGGGCTCGCCTGCGGCTAAAATCGTTTCACACAACTGCCTGACTGCGCGCGCTTCAGCCACATTCGACGGCAGCGCATCCAGCGGCAAACGGCTCGCCAGTTCCGGTTTCTGCAACAGCAAACGCAGCAAGGGACGCAACAGCGATGGCGCCTGCCGTGGCACGCGCGCCGGTGCCGGGCGGACAATCGGCCGCAGTTCGCACAGGCGCTCGACTTCGGGCTGCGAGAAACCACTGGCTTCAGCCAGCCTCTTGACCAACTGTAGCCGTAATAATGGCGTTTGCAAGCGGCTCAGCAGGGGCTTGGCCTCTGCCAGCAACCTGGCGCGCCCTTCAGCACTGGTCATGTCGCAATGCGACGCCAACTCGCGTAACAGGAACTCAGACAGCGGCGTGGCCTGTGTAATCATCCGCTCGAAAGCTTCCGCCCCCTGCGTGCGCACAAAGCTGTCCGGGTCTTCCGTGTCCGGCAAAAACACAAAACCGATACTTTTTTGCTCGGGCAAGGCGTCCAGACTGTTTTCTAGCGCCCGCCAGGCCGCTTTGCGCCCGGCGTTGTCGCCGTCAAAGCAATACACAATGCGGTCAACCTGACGCAATAGCTTTTGCACATGCGTTGCGGTGGTTGCCGTGCCGAGGGTGGCGACTGCATTGCCCACCCCGTGCTGGGCGAGTGCCACCACGTCCATATAACCTTCAACAACAATCGCCGTATCTTTGGCGCGCAAAGCGGCGCGCGCCTGCGGCAAACCGAAAACTTCACGCCCTTTTTCAAATAAGGGCGTTTCGGGCGAATTCAGATACTTCGGCTCACCCTCACCCATGACGCGACCACCAAAGGCAATGACTTCGCCCTTCTGGTTCATGATCGGGAACATCACCCGGTCACGGAAGCGGTCATACAGCCGCCCTTGCTCGTTCTTGATCACCAGCCCCGCCACCTGCAACTCGCTGATGGTGTAATCCTCAAAGGCGTCGCCAAGGTTTTGCCAGCCCTCAGGCGCATAGCCAATGCCGTATTTCTGGGCGATCTCTCCGCTGACGCCCCGCCCTTTGAGGTAGTTGATGGCCTTTTCGGATCGCTTCAACTGTTCGTAGTAGTACTTGGCGGCACGCGCCATGATCTCGGTCAGGGCGGTGATTTTCGGGCCATCATGCGATCGCTTGCCTTCGTCTTCGGGCACTTGCAAACCAACCCGGCCAGCCAGCTCCTTGACGGTTTCGACAAACCCAAGGCCGGAATACTCCATGAGAAAGCCGATTGCCGTTCCGTGTGCGCCGCAACCAAAGCAATGATAAAACTGCTTGGTCGGGCTGACGGTGAACGACGGCGACTTCTCGTTGTGGAACGGGCAACACGCTGCGAAGTTAGCGCCCGCTTTCTTGAGCGGCACGTAACCGTCGATCAGATCAACGACATCGACACGGTGCAGCAATTCCTGGATGAAAGATTCCGGGATCACGTGTTCACCGATGCTCTGACAGCACTACGCCGTCCGAAGACGACTCAGCCGCCTGCAAGGCGGGCTTTGACCAGCTTGGACACTTCGGTCATGTCAGCACGACCCGCCAGTTTGGGCTTGAGAACAGCCATCACTTTACCCATATCACCGGGGCCCGCGGCACCTGTTTCTGCTACCGCTGCGGCGATTGCGCCAGCCACTTCATCGGCAGAGAGGCCTGCAGGCATGTAGGCGGTGAGCAGTTCAGCTTCAAACTTCTCGGCATCTGCCAGATCCTGACGTGCTGCCGCTTCATATTGCGTGATGGAGTCGCGACGCTGCTTGAGCATTTTGTCGATAACCGCGACGACTGCTGCATCGTCCAGCACAATACGTTCGTCAACTTCTTTTTGCTTGATTGCCGCCTGCAGCAGACGAATGGCGTCACGCTTTGCTGTTTCACCAGCACGCATGGCGGCCTTCATGTCTTCTGTAATGCGCTCTTTGAGTGTCATGGTGAGGCTCCTTGGCAAATTAAAACTGTTGCGTGTAACGGCGCGACAGGCACCGACAAGAGTCCAAACACCAGAAACGGGAAAAGCCGCCCATCTTCAGACAGGCGGCTGTTTAGCAATCTGCGATCCGGTATTAGAAAAGCTTTGGCGGCAGAGTCTGGCTGCGCATACGCTTGTGATGGCGTTTAACGGCAGCGGCCAGCTTGCGCTTGCGCTCGGACGTGGGCTTCTCGTAGAACTCGCGGGCACGCAACTCGGTCAGCAGACCGGTTTTTTCAACGGTACGCTTGAAACGGCGAATCGCAACTTCGAACGGCTCATTTTCCTTCAGACGAATGGCGGGCATTAACTCTATCCTAATTTCAAAAAAACGTCAGATTACAACTGAGCCGACCATTATAAACAAAGCAAGGCGAAAATTCAAAGCGCTTTCTCGGATATCAATTGTCACTGGGGTAAAATGCCGGCCATGTTGATTCTTGGAATTGAGTCCTCCTGCGACGAAACGGGGGTTGCGCTTTACAGCACCGACGCAGGTCGCGGGCTGATTGCACACGCCCTGCACACGCAGATTCTGATGCACCGGGCTTACGGCGGCGTCGTCCCCGAGCTCGCCTCGCGCGACCACATCCGGCGCGTTGTGCCCTTGTTGCGCAAGGTTCTGGCTGATAGCGGGCACTCGCTTAAAGACATTGATGCCATTGCCTATACCCAGGGCCCCGGACTGGCAGGAGCGCTGCTGGTGGGGGCTGCCTTCGCCGAAGGTCTGGCCACCTCGCTCGGCATCCCGACCGTACCGGTTCATCACCTTGAAGGTCATTTACTCTCGCCGCTGCTTTCGAACAACCCTCCCCGCTTCCCCTTTATTGCTTTGCTTGTCTCTGGCGGACATAGCCAGTTGATGCACGTAACCAAGGTGGGTGAGTACCGGCTTCTTGGCGAAACGCTGGACGACGCTGCCGGTGAGGCTTTTGATAAAACAGCCAAATTGCTTGGCCTGCCCTACCCCGGCGGGTCGGCGCTGGCCGAATTGGCGGAGAGCGGCCAGCCGGGCGCGGTGAAATTACCCCGGCCAATGCTCCACTCCGGTGATCTTGATTTCAGTTTCAGCGGCCTGAAAACTGCCGTGCTGACCAAAGTACGCGAAATCGGCTCGCCCGACGCGCAGCAACGTGCCGATATCGCTCGTGGTTTTCAGGACGCGATTGTCGAGGTGCTGGTCAAAAAATCGATGCGCGCTGTAAAAGAGAGTGGGTTGCGACAACTGGTCGTCGCCGGCGGCGTGGGCGCCAACCGCGAATTACGTTGCCAACTGGATGCGCAGGCCTTGAAAGCAGGCATTGCGGTTTTCTACCCGGAGTTGGAATTCTGCACCGACAACGGCGCCATGATCGCGCTGGCCGGCGCTTTACGCTTTCAGGCCGGTGAAAACATCAAGCCCGCCGGCGCCTTTGCCGTACGGCCACGCTGGCCGCTAGCTGAGTTAGTGGCCTGACTTAGCGGCTTTCTTGCCCCTGACCGCTGGCACTTTTTTTCCGGCGCCGATTTTTGGCTCCGCGCCAACCATCAGGCGCTGCAGATTCTGCCAGTGCTTGCCAACCAAAGCCATGGCAATAACGCCGACATCAAGCACCAGCACGTCATCGCCCCACAACAAGAAGGCAAAAAGCGGCGCAGCGGCTGCAGCCACCAATGCCGCCAGCGAGGAATAGCGCAACGCAAACGCTACGAACAGCCAGGTCGCCAGCGTTGCACCGCCGAGCAGGGGATCAAGTGAGAGCAGCACGCCGGCGGCTGTTGCCACGCCCTTGCCGCCTTTGAACTTGAGGAAGACCGGGTATAAATGTCCGAAGAAAACGGCCAGCGCTACCAGGCCGACGAAGTACGGCGCAAAGCCGAATCCGGCACCATATTTTTGCGCCAGAAAAACAGCCAGCCAGCCTTTGAAGGCATCGCCCAGCAAGGTGAGAATGGCCGCCGCTTTATTGCCGCTGCGCAATACATTGGTCGCACCCGGATTTTTTGATCCATAGCTGCGCGGATCGGCAAGGCCGAACAGGCGGCTGGAAATCATGGCGAAAGGCACGGAGCCAAGGAGGTATGCGGCAACAAGCGCGAGCAAGGCAAGCAGAACGGGAGGCATGGCGGGCGTTTCCGGGTGATCAACGAAGGTCTGGGTTAGAATGTTGTGCTTGTTCCGCACCGTAGGCCACTGGCCTGACCCGCGATTTTACACCGAGACATTACTGACCTACTCTTCCGCATGGACATCATTTTCATCGACGACCTTCGGGTTTCTACCCTGATCGGCATTTATCCACGTGAGAAAGCCATGCCACAGACGGTTGAAATGTCTTTGCAGATTGGCACCTCGACGATAGGTGCCAGCGCCAGTGACAACATCGGCGACACCATTGATTATTCGCAAGTCGTTGAGCGCCTGCGCTCAGAGCTTGCCACACAACATTTCAACCTGCTGGAAACGCTCGCCGAAGATGTAGCCAATCTTCTGCTCAAGGACTTTGGCGCCACCTGGGTACGCGTCTCGATTGCCAAGCTGGGAATGATGCGCGGCGTGCGGCGCGTTGGTGTGGTGATTGAGCGAGGCACGCCAGCCTGATCAGCCCTTTAACGCGACCTCGACGACCTGCGGCGTGAGCGCTTGCATCAGATCATGCGGATGCACGCCAACCAGAAAACCCCGTCGCCCGCCATTGATGTAAATCAGCGGCAAATCGAGAATGCTTTTCTCGATGAAGACCGGCATTTTCTTTTTGGTCCCAAACGGGCTGGTTCCACCCACCAGAAAACCGGTGTGCCGGTTAGCCACTTCCGGCTTGCACGGTTCGACCTTTTTGCAGCCGATCTGCCTTGCCAATTCCTTGGTTGATACCTTGCAGTCGCCGTGCATCAGCACGATCAGTGGCTTGGCGGCTTCGTTTTCCATGACCAGTGTTTTGACCACCGCATGTTCGTCAACATTGAGTTCGCGCGACGAAACACCCGTACCCCCATGCTCCTCATACTCGTAGTGATGGTTGGAGTGTGCGATGCCGTGCAGACGTAAAAAATTTGTTGCCGGTGTTTCGGGGGCGTTTTCGGATCTCATAGCATTCACTTAAAAGAATCGATTGCTTCAGCATAGCAGAAGCCCGAAAGATGGCTAACCCCGCGGATGGTGCGCGGCGTGCAAGGTCTTCAATCGTTCTCTGGCAATGTGGGTGTAAATTTGCGTGGTCGAGATATCCGAATGACCGAGCAACATCTGAACGACCCGCAAATCGGCGCCGTGATTGAGCAGATGCGTGGCAAACGCATGCCGCAGAACGTGGGGTGAAAGCCGCGCCGGGTCCATGCCGGCGATCAGGGCGTAGCGCTTGATCATTTGCCAGAAGGCTTGTCGTGTCATCGCCGATGCGCGTGCTGTGACAAACAGATCGTCACTCTGACGCTTGTCGAGCAGCGCGGGACGCCCCTCGGCAAGGTAGCGGCGTAACCAGTCGATGGCTTCTTCCCCGAGCGGCACCAGACGTTCTTTGCTGCCCTTGCCGAAAACCCGCACCACGCCCATGTCAAAATTGACTTCGTGCAGACGCATGGCCACCAGCTCCGAAACGCGCAGACCGGTGGCGTAAAGCGTTTCCAGCATGGCGCGATCGCGCAGACCGAGCGTTGTTTCCGTCGGCGGTGCACCGAGCAATGCAACAACCTGTGTTTCGGAGAGCACCTTGGGCAAGCGGGAGGGCTTGGCCGGCATGGCGATTCTCAGCGTCGGATCAATCTTGATCTGCCCGCGCGCCAGAAGGTGCCGATAAAAACGGCGCAAGGTCGAAATGTAGCGGGCTTGTGACGAGGCGCGCAGCGTTTTTGAAAGTACAGCGACAAAGCGCATCAGGGTGGCTTCATCAACCGCAGCCAGCGTTACGGTTTTTTGTTCCCTTAGCCAGTTGGCCAGATGCAACAAATCACTGCGATAGCTTACGAGAGAGGCTTTGGCAAGGCCATCTTCCAGCCATAAGGTGTCGCAGAACGCGTCAATCTCTGAACGATCAGCCTCTGAAAATTCAGCCGCCTTCATGTGCCAGCAGCCAGCGCTTCACATCGAGCAGAAAACCGCCTCTTTGCCGTGCAAAACCACCCAATCCGCCCCCCATCGCAACCACCCGGTGACAAGGCACGACCACCGGAAACGGGTTGGCACCACAGGCCTGACCCACCGCCCGCGGCGCGTTATGCAGCACCTTGGCCAGCTCGCCGTAGCTGCGCGTTTGATGGTTTGGAATCGCGCTGATTTGTGCCCAGACGCGACGCTGAAAATTTGTCCCTGCCGGGCGTAGCGGCAGACTAAAGCTGAAGCTGGCGTCAGCCAAATAGGCTTTCAACTGGCGAACGGCTTCAGCTGCCAAGGCATTCGTCGCCGCGCGCTCCGCGCAGGGCTCCAAAAAATAGACACCATGTACCTCGGTATCGTCACAGCGTATGCCAAGGCTGAACCCCGGTGCAGCGATAATTGCCTGATAGTCCTGTTCTGAGCGCGTGTCCATGCGGGTTACTCAGGACGCCTTGCCCAGCAAACCCGATTTGATGTCGTCCTGCACCGGATATTTACCCAGCCAGACTTTGAGCAGCGCCGTGTAGAAATCTTCTCCGGCAACCATCTTGCCCTTGGGTTGGCCATTGATACTCAGTTGCGTTCCTTTTTCAGGAATCCAGTCGATCAGGATAGTCGAGTCGGCGGTCACTTCGCCCAGGGCAATCACCATCTCAGACCACTGCTTGAGGCGGTCTTTCACGGCGGCCATTTCAGCCGCGCTGTTGTTGTCTTCCATTCCGCTGGACAGCGCACTGGCAAACGTATCCCCGGAGACGTCTTTGGTCAAGCGGATGGCGATTCGCTTCGCCCCTTTCGTCGCCAGAACGACGTTGACGTCCCCGGTTTTTGCCGGGAGGTAGAGTGCCATGACATAGCGTTTACCAAACTTGCGACGCACGCCCGTGCCGTTTATGACCAGATCGCTGGTTCCGATTTTTACCGTATCGTCAAACTTGATGCCCTCGACCTCGACAGCTTGGGCGATGTTCAACGTCAGTGCAGCAGTGACTGCCAGTATCAGGTGTTTCATAAAGCCTCCTCTGGGTTGAAAAGGTTGTACAAGTGTTGTTCAGGCGCGTACCTGCCCGTTGCCGAGAACGATCCATTTCTGGCTGGTCAGCCCTTCAAGCCCGACCGGCCCGCGCGCATGAATCTTGTCGGTCGAGATGCCGATTTCTGCACCCAATCCGTATTCAAAGCCATCAGCAAAACGTGTCGAAGCATTGACCATGACCGACGCCGAATCCACTTCGCGCAGGAAACGCATGGCCTTGGAGTAATTCTCGCTGACAATGGTTTCCGTATGGTGCGATCCGTAACGATTGATGTGCTCCATCGCCTCATCCAGCCCGGTCACCACCTTGACCGAAATGATGGGCGCCAGAAATTCGGCGGCGTAGTCTTCCTCCGTTGCGGCGTTGGCATCCTTCACCAGCGCCTGCGTTTCGGCACAACCGCGGATCTCGACACCTTTGGCGGTGAGCATGGCGGCTATCGCCGGCAACAACTCCGACGCACGCGAACGGGCAACAAGCAGCGATTCGGCCGTATTGCAGGTGCCGTAACGCTGGGTTTTCGAGTTCTCGACAATGCTCAGCGCCTTGCCGGCATCGGCCTCATCGTCCAGATAGACATGGCAGTTACCGTCCAGATGCTGGATCATTGGTACGCGCGATTCGGCCAGCAGGCGTGAAATCAGGCCCTTGCCGCCACGCGGCACAATCACGTCAACAAATTCACGCATGGTGATCAGATGGCCGACGGCCGCACGATCCGTCGTGTCGACGACCTGCACCACTTCAGCAGGCAAACCAGCCGCAGCCAAGCCTTCCTGAACCAGTGTAGCGATGGCGCGATTGCTGCGAATCGCTTCCGATCCGCCGCGCAGGATGGCGGCATTGCCCGACTTCAAACACAGCGCTGCGGCGTCGGCCGTAACATTCGGTCGCGCCTCATAAATAATGCCGATAACGCCAATGGGAACGCGCATCTTGCCGACCTGGATGCCGCTCGGACGGAATTTCAGGTCCGTGATCTCTCCGACCGGATCGGGCAGGCTGGCGACCTGTTCGACGCCATCAGCCATTGCGGCAACGCCTTTTTCAGACAAGGTCAGGCGGTCGAGCATCGCTTCTTCAAGCCCGGCGGCCCGGGCGGCGGCCAGATCCGCGCAATTGGCCGCAACGAGCGCAGCCGATTCGCGGCGAATGGCTGCAGCGATGAAGCGCAAGGCGGTGTTCTTCGTATTGCTGTCGGCCCGGGCGATGACGCGTGATGCTTCTCGCGCCTGCCGGCCAAGCGTATGCATGTACTGCTGGATATCCATGGTGACCCTGCTAATATTCGACACAAAATCTGATTATAGCCATCGATCAAATAAAAACCTTAATTGAACCATTGGAAAGAGATACACTCTGACCCGTATCGAATCCCGCCGACGACTGACCATGGCCCAAAAACTGATCCTTCCCGCCGAAATAAAAGTATGTGCCACCTGCAGCTTCTGGGACGGCGAACGAAAAGTTGACCCCGAACTTCGGGTCGTTGTCATCGAAGACAGTTGCGAAGGTGAGTGTCTGGTTCAAGGCAAATGCTGCCAAGGCTTAAACGACGAGGCCGAATGGCAGAATGACTGCCTTTGGGAACACCTGGCACCTGACACCTTGGCGCCGGATACATTGCCCGACAAAAAGAAATAAGTCTTACCGTTTCTGCAAAGACATTGCGGCCGTCAGCAAACCCTCAGGCCAAGACGTAAAAATTCATTCCATGCATCCCCCGAACCAGCCGCTCCCTTGATCATCCGGTCGATGCGTGAGGCGTGTGCCAGCGCCGCATTAGCCTTGCCCGCGTCCAGGCGCTGTAAAGCCCGTTTGAACAGCGCCTGCCTCGCCCCCCATACCCGTGCTTCCTTGAGCAAAACATCGAGTGACTGGCTGAGTTTCAGTCCGGCCTTGACCTGTGCCAACGCCCGCACCTCTTCAGTGATGGCCCAGAGCACCAGCGGTGGCGCCTCACCTTCCTGCTGCAAGCCATCGAGCGTGCGCGTCAGGCGCGCCACATCACCCGCCAGCAGCGCTTCGCGCAGACCATCAAGATCATAGCGGGCGACATTAAGCACTGCGCCCTGTACCTGTTGCAAACTGAGTTCGCCAACCGGATAGAGCAAACCGAGTTTCAAAATTTCCTGATGCGCGGCCAGCAGATTGCCTTCGACACGCTCGGCAATGAAGCGCAGCCCGTCGCTTTCCGCACGTTGTTGTTGACGGCGCAAGCGTCCGGCAATCCAGGACGGAAGTTCGGCCAGATTGGGTGGTATCAGTTTGACGGCCACCCCCGCCTCGGCCAATGCTTTGAGCCAAACGGCCTTTTCCTCTGTCCAGTCCAGCCCGGGGAGGGTCACCAGCAGCAACGCGTCAGGCGAAGGTCGGGCACAGTAATCCTGTATCGCGGCACTGCCCTCGCGCCCCGGCTTGCCGGTCGGAATACGCAGGTCAATGAGTTTGCGGCCGCCGAACAGCGACATATTGCCCGCGGCGTGATGCAGTTCAATCCAGTTGAAGCCGGAAATGGCCGTGAGTACCTCACGCTCATCAAAACCTTTACCGCGCGCCACAGCTCGAATTGCATCGGCGGCTTCAATCACTAGCAGGGGTTCGTCGCCATAGACGACGTAAACCGGTTTCAGCTCACGTTCAAGGTGGGCTGTCAGCTGCTCTCCCTTGAGTTGCATGGCCGCTTATTCCGCCAACTCTGGTGGCCTCGGTTTAACGGCGGCCAGACGGCGCATTAATTGCTGAACCAGATCTCTTTCCATATCCTGCCAGAGCAAAACCTCTTCCTGCTCCTTGGACAGCACATTGGAATCGTCGTAGGTCAGATCACGCGTTATCTCGATCGTATTGGGCAAAACGAGATCACGCCCTTTGTCATCGACAACACGGTAGCCGTAGCGATAGCGCAGACGTTTTTCGCGCACACGACCGGCACTGGAAAGCGAGAGGATGACCGGCTCGCGCACTTCGGCTGTTGGCAGGAAAGTGGCCTCGGCATCTTTGGCTGAATCAGCGAGGCGCGTCGAGCCCGAAGCACGAATGGCACGCCTCAAATCGGCACCGATCAGCGAATAATTGGGTATGGCAAGGTACAGACTCTCGTAAGGCAGCGTATACGAGCCACGCAACTGGAAGCCGCAAGCCGACACCAGAAGCGCCAGCAACAGCACGAGCGAATTGATAACTACACGCATCGAGCGCTCCCCGAAAACCTACACAACAATGTTGACCAGGCGGCCCGGCACGACGATCAGCTTCTTCGGTGCCTGACCTTCCAGATGCTTTTGCGCCACTTCGCTTGCTAGAGCTGCCGCCTCAATCGCTGCCTTGTCTGCGGCGGCCGGCACGCGCAGACTACCGCGCAGCTTGCCGTTGATCTGCAGCATCAGCTCGATTTCGTCCTGGACCAGCGCTGAGGAATCAACCTTGGGAAATAATTGCAACCCGGCGGCCTGACCCGGTTTGAGTTCAGCATACAGCGCTTCACACACGTGCGGCACGATCGGATAGAGCAACAGCGCGACAGCCTCCAGCGTCTCCTGCCGGACAGCCCGTGCCGCAGGCGATTCCTCGGTGAGTTTGGCGTAGGCGTTGAGCAGTTCCATGACCGCTGCAATGGCCGTGTTGAACTGCTTGCGCCGCCCGTAATCGTCGGTCACCTTGCCGATCACCTGATGCAACTGGCGCCGGAAAGCCTTGAGTTCGCTTGAAAGTTCGCCCCCCGAATAGGCCGCAACGGCCCCTCCCGACAGATGCTCGAAAACAATACGCCAGACGCGCTTGAGGAAGCGGAAAGCGCCCTCGACACCCGCATCCGACCACTCCAGTGACTGATCAGGCGGGCTGGCGAACATGATGAACAAGCGCGCGGTATCGGCACCAAATTGGTCGATCAAGGACTGCGGATCGACACCATTGTTTTTCGACTTCGACATTTTCTCAGTCCCGCCGATCACTACGGGCTTCCCGTCGGTGCGCAGCGTGGCGGCAGTCGGACGGCCGCGCTCGTCGCACACCAGTTCGACATCCGCCGGATTGATCCAGTCCTTCTTGCCGTTCGCGTCTTCACGATAAAAAGTCGGCGCGACGACCATGCCTTGCGTTAGAAGGTGGGCAAACGGCTCACCCAGCTTCTCAGCGCCGAACAGGCCGACGTCACGCATCAGCTTGGTCCAGAAACGCGAGTACAGCAGGTGCAGAATGGCGTGTTCGATGCCGCCAATGTACTGATCGATACCGCCCTTACACCAGTAATTGACACGCTCGTCGACCATCGCCTGATCGTTGTCCGGGCAGCAATAACGCAGGAAATACCAGGATGACTCAACGAAGGTATCCATGGTGTCGGTTTCGCGCCGCGCCGGCTTGCCGCATTTCGGGCAAGCGCATTCGTAGAATTCGGGCATTTTGGCCAGCGGACTGCCAGCCCCCGTTACTGTCACGTTCTCCGGCAGCACCACTGGCAACTGCTCATCCGGCACGGGCACATCGCCACAATCAGCGCAGTGAATGATCGGAATCGGGCAACCCCAGTAGCGCTGACGTGAGATACCCCAGTCGCGCAAGCG
>JBBRDR010000037.1:0-21087 GCA_038203745.1 Burkholderiales bacterium
AGACACAATCAGCACACTGGCACGCGACAAACCCGCTGCGACCAACGTCTCGCGCCGGGTCGCATCACCGTAAACCACGTTTTCTCCCGCGGCCGAGGCTTCGCGCACGCGATCCGGATCGAGGTCGAGCGCCACGTAAGAAACATCTTCCTGCGCCATGAAGCGCGCCAGATACTGGCCGCTGCGCCCAAAACCACAAATCACCGCGTGCTTCTCCGTGCTCATGGCGCGTGCCGCGACCATGGTTAATTGCATCGAGCGCATCAGCCATTCGCTGGCGGCAAAGCGCATCACCAGCCGGTCGCTGTAGTGCACGACGATCGGCGCAACCAGCATCGAGAGCACCAACGCAGCGAGAACTACCTGCATCGGTAGCGAAGGGAGTAGTTCGGCGCGCTGAATTTCGGTTAAGAGCACGAAACCGAACTCGCCTCCCGCGCATAGCCACAGCCCGGTACGCATCGCTCCACCGGCCATCGAGCCGAACAGGCGCGAAAGGCTGAAAACCAACGCAAACTTGAGCATCAACACAGACACCAACACTAGCAACACCAGCGGCAGATGGCTGACCGCCAACGGTACGTTGAGCATCATGCCAACAGTAACGAAGAAAAGGCCGAGCAGAACATCGCGGAAAGGTTTGATGTCCTCTTCCACTTGATGGCGAAATTCGGTTTCCGAAATCAGCATACCGGCGACAAAGGCGCCGAGGGCGAGTGACAAACCGGCCATCTCGGTCAGCCAAGCCAGCCCGAGCGTGACCAGTAGCACATTGAGCACGAAGAGTTCGGCCGATTTTCCGCGCGCGACGATCAGCAACCATTTACTGAGCTGGCGCTTACCAAGGAGAAAAACCAGCATCAGCAGCACAAACGCCTTGAGCAGAACGATCCCCATGGTGACGACTATTTCTTCTGGCGACTGCGAGAAGGATGGAATCAGGACCAACAGCGGCACCACCGCCAGATCCTGAAAAAGCAACACGCCCATCACTTCGCGGCCATGGGCGGCATCAAGTTCGAGCCGCTCGGAGAGCAACTTTGTCAGCACCGCCGTCGAAGACATGGCCAACACACCTCCGAGAGCCACGCCCGCCTGCCACGAAAGGCCGAGGCCGAAAACAACGCCAGTTACTGCCGCCAGCGTCACCATCACTTGTAGAAAACCGAGGCCGAAAACGATGCGCTTCATCGCCACCAACTTGGGCAGTGAGAACTCAAGGCCGATCGAGAACATCAGGAAGACAACGCCGAATTCGGCCAGATGCTGAACTCCGGCTCCGCTTTCAAACACACCCAAGGCATGCGGACCGATCAGCGTACCGACCAGCAGATAGCCGAGAATAGGCGGCAGATTGGCGCGCCGGCAGAGGATGACCGAGACCACCGCAGCGCCCAGTAACATCAAAATAATCGGTAGGGTATCCATGCTTCAGCTCGTATCCCGGCTTATAAACCTAAAAACCTCATTCAACACAGAGAACACGGAAAAAAACATGCCCCGAAGGAAATCTGACTGTAAGGAATGCAGAGCCCCCTGGGGGACAGAGGACAGCGCGAAGCCTCACTGAAGAGGGACAAAGGCTTACGTGAAATTAATCAATCACCCGCAAGGTGAGGCTCGTTTTACCTCTGTGATCTCCGTGTTGATAGCGGTTTCAACTGCGTTTTATAGGATATATCAAAATATAGCACTGGCTGGAAGTCGCATGAATAAACAATCTTGAGCACCAATGCCGCGAAAAGCCCTTGGATATTACCCTTCACGAGCACCGGCCTCAAGATGCCCGTATTTATTGGCCTGCAGGCCAGTGTAAAAACAAATCCTCGCGCAGCGCAAACCCAACACATACACCCGCCGGGGTGGGCATCAACACCGACCAACACAAGGCGCAAAATCAAGGCGCTCGGGGCTTCTGCTATACTCCCGCCATCATAACCGCTAGCCGCTCATGAGCCAAATTCAACCCTCCCCCAAGGCGCTTGATCTCGCGCGACAAGTCCTGCGCATTGAAGGTGATGCCGTTCTGGCACTGGCCAGTCGCGTTAACGGCACCTTCCTGCAGGCGTTGTCACTGATCCTTAATTGCCACGGTCGCGTTATTGTCAGCGGCATGGGCAAATCCGGGCATGTCGGGCGAAAAATCGCCTCGACACTGGCCAGCACCGGAACGCCCGCTTATTTTGTTCACCCGGCCGAGGCCAGCCACGGCGACCTCGGCATGATCACCCGCGACGATGTGCTTATCGCCCTGTCCAACTCCGGCGAAAGCGAGGAGTTACTGAGCATCCTGCCCTTTATCAGGCGTCAGGGCGCCAAACTGATCAGCATTACCGGCAACCCTGAATCATCACTGGCACGTGAGGCGGATGCCCATCTCGACGCCGCTGTAGCCCAGGAAGCCTGCCCGCACAATCTGGCACCCACGGCCAGTACAACCGCCGCGCTGGCACTGGGCGATGCGCTGGCGGTTGCTCTGCTTGATGCACGAGGGTTTGGTGTTGAAGATTTTGCCCGTTCGCACCCCGGCGGCGCGCTCGGACGCCGCCTGTTGACGCGGGTGCGTGATGTGATGCGCGCCGGCAGTGCCGTACCGTCAATTAATCCTGAAGCCCGTGTTGCCGATGCGATTCTGGAAATCTCGCGCGGCGGCCTTGGCATGGTGGTAATCATCAGTGCCGAACGCCACGTTATCGGCATCTTTACCGACGGCGATCTGCGCCGTGCCATCGTCAACAATACCGACTTGCAAACACCGACCATCGGCGAGCTCATGGGTGGCAAACCGCATACCATCACGCCGGAACGGCTGGCGGTGGACGCCGTTGAGTTGATGGAACAGTTCAAGATTAACCAGTTGCCGGTTGTAGACGAAAATGGCGCACTGATTGGCGCACTCAATATGCACGATCTTTTCCAGGCCAAGGTCATCTGATGATATTTCGCGACGAACCCGATACACGGGCGCGCGCCAGTCGCCTCAAACTGATGGTTTTCGACGTCGATGGCGTACTCAGCGATGGTGCACTCTATTACACCGACGAAGGCGTCGAAATAAAAGCCTTTAGCGGCCTCGACGGGCACGGTATGCGCATGCTGAAAAAGGCCGGTATCGAAATCGCCATCATCACCGGTCGCAAAGCGCGTTGTGTCGAGATACGCATGCAGAATCTGGGAATCGATCTTTTGTATCAAGGCATTGAGAACAAGCTGGACACTTTGCAGGAACTGCTGGCCAAGCTCGGACTCAGGGCCGATCAAGCGGGCTTCATGGGCGACGATGTCATTGATCTGCAGGCCATGGACGCTTGCGGTTTTTCGGCGGCTCCGGTGGACTGTCATGAACTGGCCAAGCAGTACGCCCGGCTGATTTCAAGCAAAAAAGGTGGCAAGGGTGCCGTGCGCGAAGTCTGTGAATTCATCCTCGACGCGCAAGGCAAACTTGATGCCGCGCTGGCGCCCTATTTACCGGCACCCAAGCAATGAAGCACTGGGGCAGCGCAATTTTCCCGCTGAGCATTCTTTTTGTGTTGGCCGCCCTGACCTTCTGGCTGCGCTACGCGACCGAGCAGACGGAACCACGACGTGATGGAAAACAACGCCACGACCCGGACTATATCGTCACCGACTCCATCATGCGCAAGCTGGATCTGACCGGGAGATTGCAATACACCATGACCGCAGCTGAAATCCGGCATTTCCCGGATGATGACAGTACCGATATCATCAAACCGAACCTGATTTATCTGCATGCAACAAAACCGCCGGTCACCATGAGCGCCGAACGCGGCCACATCAGTAAAAACGGTGAGCAGGCTGACTTTTATGATGATGTCCGGATCCGGCGTGCAGCCTCTGCGAAAGATGAAGAGTTGCTGGCCAAGACAAATCAGCTGACTGTCCTGCCGGATGACGAAAAAGCCTTTACCAAAAGCCCGGTACACATCACTCAGGGAAACTCCTGGGCGAAGGGCGTTGGCATGCAGGTCGATAATCGGGCGCAAACCTACATCATTGAATCCAAAGCCTCTGCTGTCCTAGAAAGCAAACGCGCCAAAAAGTGAAGCCATAATGTCAAAACGCTTACATCTCGTAACTGCCTGCCTTGCGGCTGTGATCTCTCTGCCTGCCCTTGCTGAAAAGGGGGATCGTGAGAAACCCATCAATCTCGAGGCGGATCGCATCACCATGGACGACATCAAAAAAGTACAAGTATTTGATGGCAACGTCGTCCTGACGCAAGGCACGCTGGAGATTCGTACCAGCCGACTGGTGGTGACTCAGGATGCCGACGGCTTCCAGAAAGGCGTGGCCACCGGCGGCGTCAACGGCCTGGCCCGGTTCCGGCAAAAACGCGACGGTACAGACGACTTCATTGAAGGTGAAGCTGAACGTATCGACCATGATGCGCGAGATGAAAAAACCGAGTTCTTCATTCGTGCCTGGGTCAAGAGTGGGCTCGATGAAGTCAAAGGACAATACATTTCCTACAATTCGCTAACCGAGAAATATCTGGTGACCAACGGCAATGGCGTTAGCACGAGCGCCACCGGAGCCCCGCAAGCGCGAGTGCGTGCCATCATTCAGCCCAAGTCAAAAACCGCACCTGATGAACCCGCGGGCGCGCCACTGACGCTCAAGCCCACGCAAACCTTCAAACCGAGACAGTAGTAGGAAAGAACGGTTCTTAACCACGGAGAAAACGGAGAAAGGCAAGGCGTAAACACTTAAGAGCAGAGTTGTCATTCCTGCCGCTGCGGCAGGAGGAAATGCGCTTTAGATGTAGAAACTCAGAATTCAATCCGCCTTCGTTTTTCGCTGCATTCTCTGTACCCAAGGCTATTTCCTTCGGGGCATGCTCTCCGTAGTTTATGTTCTACTACACAAATCAGTCGCGCCAGCGCCAGGTGATGCCCCGCCGCTCCACCTCCTGCCGAATCTCCTCCATCGCCTGATCGACACGCGCCACCTCACCTTCAACGCCAAGCTCCAGATGCCGGCGCTGGCCGTCTTCGCCGACTGACGGCAGGCTGAACAGGCGCAAATCGAGATAGTCCGCAACGATGCGCTCCATCAAATCGAGCAGCGCACTCTCGTAGGCCGTTGGCCCGGTCAGCAGAAAAGCTTTGTCGACCATCGGATTGCGGTTGAACAGGTGACTGTAAAAGGTATCCAGCGCCCACTCGACCATCGGATGCGCCATCTGCGGGAATCCGGGCACGAAGTAGTGATCCTTTACGCAAAAGCCTGGAATCCTGTTGAAGGGGTTGGGCACCGAATCGACGCCTCGTGGAAACATGCCGAGCGTCAGACGATTATCGGCGAGTGGTTCGCCAAACCGAGCGCGCAGTTCGCGCACGGAATCGGGATGCAGCACCAGATCGACGCCCAGCGCCTCCGCTGCCGCCTGACGCGTGTGGTCGTCCGGCGTATTACCGATGCCGCCAAAGCTGAACACCACATCGCCGGAAGCAAAACTTTGTTTCAGACGCGCGGCAATGCGTGGCCGTTCGTCTCCCAGATAGTCCGCCCACGACAGACGCAAGCCACGCGCGCCAAGCAGACTGACAATCTTGTCAAAATGCTGATCGACACGTTTGCCCGAAAGAATTTCGTCGCCGATGATGATTGCACCAAAGTTCATACCGTGTTCTCCGAATTTTCAATGACGGCCACAATAGCGCCCTGCCGTATCCGGCGCAGGGCTTCAAGACAAAAATGCACATAGGCCAGCGCAGCCAATGAAGGCGCAAGCAATCCCAAAAAAGGAATATGCACCAGCAAGGCCATGAGACAACCCAACGCCAGCAAGGGCATTGCCTTTTGCCGGAGCAGTTCGCGCCACTCTTGATCGGTAGCGTGAATAGCCAAGGCATCATAGGCAAAGGTTCGCCGGTTAAGCCAGGCCATCCAGAACATTGGCAAAATCAGGCCAACTCCGGGAATCAACCATAACGGCATGGTCACCAGCCAGCCAACAATGAATAACACGGCCGCCCACACACTGTTCCAGGTCGACGACGCCACGCTGTCCTTGCCCAGCCGGGCGAGATCGGCATAATCCCGCGCCCCCAGATAATTGAGCAACAAGGGCAGCACCACTACCGCGGTGAGCAACATGGCGATCAGGTAGCTGGCGGACAGGAGCACAATCCAGCCTCCCAGTGCGGCCAGCAGGTGTGCCAGCCAGATGGCTCCCCAGGCCGCGATCCAACTCATGGGTGGCTGCTCGACAAACATGGCGACCAACTGGTTCAGCAACAACATTGAGAGCCCGATCAGGATGAGTAGCGCGCATAATGCCGGGCCGAGCATATACAGCCAGACCTTGCCCCGACCGAGAGTGACCATGCTTCGCTGCAACGCCAGTATTACCTCTGCCATTTGGCCTCCTGTGGAATATTAAGTGATCTGTTATAGCGCAAAATTCGCAAGCAGGCCACAGCGTGACTGAGTATTTCAAATACATCTGCATCATTATTGACAGCCCTGCAACGAGAACTCAGAATCAAAAGCTGCCTATGTGCCATTTTCTCTCGCCCTTGCTTCACTTCGACAAGCCATGTCTCCCAAGCAATTAGGTCGTTATGAAATCACGGGAACCCTGGGGCGGGGAACCATGGGTGTCGTCTATCAGGCGCACGACCCGCTCATTGAACGGACTGTTGCGATCAAGACCGTTGGTTACGCGGGGCTTTCGCCTGAAGAAACCGCAGAATTCGAGAAGCGGTTTTTCCGTGAAGCCAAATCTGCCGGACGACTCAACCACCCGAATATCGTGACCATTCATGATGTCGGGCGCTGCGACGATCTTGCTTACATCGCCATGGAATACCTGTCAGGCAGTTCATTGCGCGACCTTCTCGATTCAGGTGTTGCGCTGGCACCCCAACGTATCGTCGAGATAGCGGCGGCAATTGCTGACGGGCTGGCGTTTGCCCATGTCAACGGCGTCGTGCACCGCGACATAAAACCGGCCAACATCATGGTGCTCAATAACGACATCGTAAAGATCGCAGACTTCGGCATCGCATCGTTACCCAGCGGTTCACTAACAATAGTCGGTACCACGCTGGGATCGCCCAAATACATGTCGCCTGAACAGGTGCTTGGAAAGAGAGCCGACGGCCGTTCTGATATTTTTTCGCTCGGCGCCGTCCTCTACGAAATGCTGACCGGTCGCGCACCGTTCAACGGTGACGATCTCAACGCGGTCCTGTATCAAGTACTCAACAACGCACCGCCGCTACCTTCAAGCGTGAATCCCGACCTTCCGCACGGTTTCGATCGAATCATTGCCCGCGCGCTGTCAAAAGACCCGGACAAGCGTTATCAGAATGCGGCCGAAATGGCCGCCGATCTACGCAACTATCACCGCATTCCCGGGTTAATGCGTAAAAATGACAACATTGATCAGGTGCTGCCAATAGAGGTAACGCCTGATCCAGGGGCAATAACCGTGAAATTCGCACCTGCGTATCCGGCTGCGAAAAAAATATCAGGAAATAGTCTGCGCTACCTGCTCTACGGCGTACCACTGGTTGCACTGGCGCTGCTCGCAGGCGTGCTGCTGTTTCCATCTGAGACGCCACCGTCGCCGGCTGTGACAATGCCGTCACCTCCAGCCGTTACCGCGCCAAGCCCTCCTGTGACCGAGGTTCAACCCACCGTGACACCTGCCGCAACAGAATCTCAAGCGCCACACGTTATCGCCCCCACCGTTGAGAATGCTGCGCCCGCTACAGCGCCCGCCGATACGGCAAGAAAAAATACCGCGAACAAATCCGGCTCTACAAATAACTCCCGGAAAGCAGCGGCTGACAAAACGCCTCCCCGAACGCCATCAGAGGCACCGGCTAATGGCTTGAAAACCACATTACGTGCGGAGCTGGCCGCTTGTGATCGCCTGTCTTTTTTTCAGCGGGTTCTTTGCGCAGATAAAGCGCGTCGTGATCATTGCCCCGGACACTGGGGCAGTATCGAAGAGTGTACGTTCAACCAAAAACAATGATCATCCTATAAAAATCAGTTGAAACCGCTATCAACATGCCCCGAAGGAAACACCCTTGTGGGTGCGGAGATCACAGAGCCACAGAGCACACAGAGGTAAAACGAGGCTCACCTTGCGGGTAATTGATCAATTTCACGTAAGCCTTTGCGTCCTCTGTGTTTTTCTCCGTGTTCTCTGTGTTGAATGAGGTTTTTAGGATCATGGATTTGCGTTGCGCTGGTTCGCGTTGTGGCCGCTGGAAATCACATCCCTTCCCACATTTTCTGTAAACGCTTGCTTGATACCGGAGACGGCGTGCGCAACTCCTGTGCAAACAAGGCCACGCGCAACTCTTCCAGCATCCAGCGAAACTGCTCGACTTGCGGATCGCTCACGCCTTGCTTGGCCAGCACGATGGCGCGCCGCTCGTAGTTCGTCCACAGCGGCGCGTACTCGGTCAGCAGGCGGGTATCACGCGTCGGGTCGGCTTTCAGCTTATCAAGGCGTAACGAAATTGCCTTGAGGTAACGGGGATAGTGTTGCAGACGCTCGAACGGTGTCTCGGCAATGAAGCGCTTGCCGATCAGGCGAGCCAGCTGTTTTTCGACGTCGGCGAATGCTGATGCAAAGCTTTTGAAAGCCGGTAATTTCTTTTGCAGGCTCTGCCAATCCACGAGAATCTGCCCGACCAGCCGGCAGATTTCCTGTGCCAGCAAACCGAGGCGCGACTTGGCTTCCGCACAGCGCAACTTGAAACTTTCCGCATCGGTCGGCCACGGTTCGACCAGACAGGCGCGCGCGAAGGCCAAGTCAATCAGTTGCCTGCGCAGATCATCGAGCGAACCGAGTGGCATGAAGGCCATACCCATTTGCGTGAGCCCCGGTAAATTCTTTTCAAAATACTTAATCTGATCGCGAAACTGCAACATGTACAAGCGCAGAAGTCCCAAAGCATGCGCTTCGCGGGCCTCCTCCGGCGAATCGAAAACGCACAACGAAACGCTATCGCCATCATCGGACAGGCCAGGATAACCAACCACGGTTTGTCCACTGCCACTTTTACCAACATCAACTTCCATCAATTCCGGCAATTCGCCAAAACTCCAGTCAGTCATTCCTGAATATTCAGACGGCGTTTCGTGCAACTCGGAAAACTCCTGCTTGGCCTTGCCACCCCATTCTCCGCGCAGCTCGGTCAGGCTGCGGCTGAGTCCAAGCTGGCGCTCATGCTCGTCGACCAATCTGAAATTAAAAGAAAAGTGCACTGGCAAGGCATCGGGGCGGAAGGCATCGGGCGTAATTTCCCAACCCCGTGCATTGAGCCCGCGCGATTGCAGGATGTAGTGGATGAGTGATGGCACCAGCGCTTTGTCTGAAGGCGAATTTGCCAACGATGCGGCTGCCACAAACTCGGCCGCAAACTCCGGCACCGGCACCAGTTTCGAGCGAATTTTTTGCGGCAGTGTCTTGACCAGCTGAATGACTTTTTCCTTAAGCAGCCCCGGCACCAACCACTCGCAACGCGCTGCGGGAATCTGGTTGAGCTGCGCCAGTGGAACGGTCATCGTCACACCGTCTTTCGCATCGCCCGGTTCAAAGTGATAGCTCAACGCAAATTCGACCCCGCCCAACTTGATCTGATGCGGAAAGGCTTCGGTAGTCACGCCCGCCGCTTCATGGCGCATCAGGTCTTCACGTTTAAGCTGTAGCAACGCGGTGTTTTCACGCTCCGCATCTTTTCGCCAGTGATCGAAACTCGCACCATCGTAAATTCCCGGCGGGATGATCTGGTCGTAGAACGCAAAAATCAGTTCGTCGTCGACCAGAACGTCAGGGCGTCGGGATTTGTGTTCTAGCGTCTCGATGTCGAGCATCAACTTGTGGTTGTGGGTGAAGAACGCCCAGCGCCGGGCAAACTCTTCCGCAATTTCTCCCCCGACCAAGCCCTGGCGGATGAAGATTTCGCGCGCTTCTTGTGGATTCATCGGCCCGAAGTTCACCCGTTTTTTCGGATTGACGACGATGCCGTAGAGCGTCGAGCGCTCGAAGGCCACCGCCTGCATGGCCTTCTTTTCCCAATGCGGATCAAAATAGCTGCGCTTGATCAGGTGAGCGCCCACTTTCTCCAGCCAGTCCGGTTCGATCCGCGCTACGCAGCGGGCGAACAGCTTGGTGGTCTCGGTAAGTTCAGCCGCCGCGATCCACTTGCCCGCTTTTTTGTTGAGCGCCGAACCGGGATGGATCAGAAACTTCATCCCACGCGCACCGAGGTAATGCCCGGAATCCTCAGACTTGCAACCAATGTTACCGAGCAACCCGGCGAGCAGGGCACGGTGGATCGCCTCGTAGGTGGCCGGAATTTCATTTTCCTTCCACTCATGCTCGGCCGCCAACCCGTGCAACTGGCTGTGGATATCGCGCCACTCGCGCATGCGTAAAGCTGACAGGAAATTCTCGTGACAAGCCTGCACCAGCTTGCGTTGTGATTTCTTGTGCTCAAGTTCGCCGTCGTACCAGTTCCACAACTTGAGCCAGGACAAAAACTCCGATTTTTCATCGGCAAATTTTTTGTGCGCGGCATCAGCCGTACCCTGCTTCTCCTGCGGCCTTTCACGCGGATCCTGCACGGTCAGCGCAGCGGCGATAACCAGCATCTCTTTCAAACAGCCTTCGTCACGGGCCGCAACGATCATGCGTGCCACGCGCGGGTCGAGCGGCATTTTGGCTAATTCCTGCCCGACCGGGGTGAGTGCCCGCTCTTCAGTGACAGCCCCCAGTTCCAACAGAAGCTGATAGCCGTCGCTGACGGCCTTGGGTGGAGGCGCTTCGATAAAGGGGAAGTCCTCCACATCACCCAGACGCAGCGCCTTCATGCGCAGAATCACGCCGGCCAGCGAGGAACGCATAATCTCGGGATCGGCATACGGTGGCCTCAGATTGAAATCCTGCTCGTCGTAGAGGCGGATGCACACACCCGCAGCGACCCGCCCGCAGCGGCCTGAACGCTGGTTGGCCGACGCTTGTGCGATCTTCTCGATCTGCAACTGTTCAACCTTGTTGCGATAGGAGTAGCGCTTGACGCGCGCCAACCCGGTATCAACCACGTAGCGGATACCCGGCACAGTGAGCGAAGTTTCGGCCACATTGGTCGCCAGCACAATGCGCCGGCCGGTGTGCGCCTTGAAGATGCGCGATTGTTCCTCGGCTGACAAGCGGGCGAAGAGCGGCAGAATTTCCGGATGCGTATTGGACCCAAAAGCGTGCTTGCGCAGTGCTTCAGCAGCATCCCTGATTTCGCGCTCGCCGGGCAGGAAGACGAGGACGTCGCCACTACCGAGTCGATGCAATTCATCACAGGCGTCGACAATGGCATCGTAAAGATCCTGCTCGTCGTCGTCATCTTCGGCGCCGACCGGGCGGTAGCGCACTTCAACCGGATACATCCGCCCGGACACCTCGATCACCGGCGCAGGGATTCCCTTACTCTCGAAGTGCTGCGAGAACCGGCTGGCATCAATCGTTGCCGAGGTGATAATCAGCTTGAGATCGGGACGTTTGGGCAACAGCTGCTTGAGAAAGCCGATCAGGAAGTCGATGTTCAGGCTGCGTTCGTGTGCCTCGTCCAGAATAATCGTGTCGTACTGGCCGAGCCACGGGTCGCCCTGCGTTTCGGCCAGCAGAATACCGTCAGTCATCAACTTGATGTATGACGCTGGCGAGGTGCGATCAGTAAAACGAATCTTGTAGCCGACTACGCTGCCGAGTTCGCTTTCCAGCTCCTGTGCAATACGTGCCGCCGTTGAACGTGCGGCGATGCGGCGCGGCTGGGTGTGGCCAATCAGGCCGGTGACGCCACGCCCGAGCTCAAGACATATCTTTGGGATCTGCGTGGTCTTGCCTGAACCGGTTTCGCCGCAAACAATGACCACCTGATGCTTTTCGATCAGCGCCGCAATCTCGGCTCGCCGCTCGTTGACCGGCAACTCGTCAGCAAATTTCGGTTGCGGAAGACCGGCCTGACGAACAGCAACCGCCGCGCGCGACTTTCCCAGCAGCCTATCGTATTCAAGCTGCAAGGCATCACGCTTGGTGCCAAACAGGTGGCGCAGGTCACGCGCCATCGAACGCAGGCGACGCTGATCAACAGCGAGGCAGTCTTGGTATTCGTTACGAGGGGATTGGTGATTCAAGGAGAAATAGCGCAGCCTGAAGCCGCGAGCAAAGGATCAAAAGCGAATTCTAACAAACCCGGCGCCTCGGCATCCGGATCAAGGTGCCGCCTTGCCATTTCGTTTGACGTTTCAACCTTC
Organism: Burkholderiales bacterium; assembly: GCA_038203745.1. Classification (GTDB taxonomy): domain Bacteria; phylum Pseudomonadota; class Gammaproteobacteria; order Burkholderiales; family Rhodocyclaceae; genus Propionivibrio. The sequence goes on from JBBRDR010000037.1 coordinate 12,301, forward strand.
CCCGGCACGGCTGCAGAGGGCGTCGACACGGGCTCTGCTTGCCAACTTTACAGCCCTTGACGATCTCCGTACTATCACCCTGTCTTATCAATATAAGAGGGTTAAGCAATGAACCTGGAAAAAGTCATTTTTGGCTTCTTTGTCATTCTGGCGTGCACTTTGAATTTTGGCTTTTTTCTTGGTGAAATAGACAATCATGTGCTTCACCATCCAGGCCATCTCTTTGCGGCGGTGGTCATCAATCTGGTTGCGCTGGTCATGAAGTTCGGGGATCGAACGCATATCGGCGCCACCCATCTGGCAACCAGTCTCGTGGCCATGCTGCAGCTCCTGGCCGCATCATTCGCCTGGATGTGGCAAGTCAACATCAACCAGGCCGTAATGAATGCCGAAACCATGGCAACCATTGTCTCGCTCAGCGGCGGGGCACTGATCGCAAATCTGATATCGGTCATCCTGCTGGTCAGTGAGACGTTGCGCCAGACACGCTAACCAGACTGACGAAACGTGAACGAGGTTCTATTCGTCATTCTGCGGCGTCTGCGTCGACCGCTGATCATACTGATCATTGCCTATGCCATTTCGGTGTGGGGATTGGTCTTGATACCGGGCCTTGATCGGGAGGGAAATGTTGTCCACCTCGGTTTTTTTCATGCGCTATACATCATCAGCTATACCGCCACGACCATCGGCTTTGGTGAAATCCCTTACGAATTTACTGATGCGCAGCGTGCCTGGACCATCGTCTGCATATATTCCTGCGTTGTTTCGTGGGCGTATGCTCTGGGTAGTATTTTTCATTTATCGCAGGATCAGACCTTCCGTAACGTAGCTGCCCGAAAACGCTTTGCAAAGCGTGTGGCCGCAATGCAGGAACCTTTTGTCCTGATTGTCGGTTACGGGCAAAGCGGGATCATGCTTGCTCGAATGCTCGACCGGATAGGTCTACGAATGGTGATTGTTGAATTGCGCCAGGAACGTGCGGCGATTATCGAGATCGGCGAATTCGAACACACCCCCCTGTTTTTATCAGCCGACGGCCGCTTACCCGACGTCCTGGTCGACGCCGGGGTAACTCACCGTAAATGTGTGGCCATGATTGCGTTGGCCGGCGATGATGACACCAACCAGTCTGTTGCGATTGGCGGCACCGTATTGAACCCTTCCGTGCGGATTATTGCCCGGGTGCATACGCAAATTGCACAGGCTAATCTGGATTCATTCAAAAGCATTTCATTGATCAATCCATTTGTCGCGTTTGCCAACAACATTGCGCTGGATTTAGGCTCTCCGGAGAAGCTGAGAATCATCGAATGGCTGTCTGGCTTGCCCGGCGGCATACGACCTGATTCGCTGAATCTTCCAAAGGGTCACTGGGTTATCTGCGGCACGGGCGACTTTGCGCATTACGTTTCGCAAGCACTGGAAAAGGCCGGGGTGACCTGGTCCATCGTTGAAAATTACAACGGCCAGATCAACAGAGGCAGTTTGGACATGCACCAGTGCAATGCCATTGATGATTTACTGGAGGCCGGCATTGAGCGTGCCGTAGGGCTGATCGCCTGTACCGACAGTGATTCAGTCAATCTGGCGACAGTGACCCGTGCCCGATCAGTCAACGCGAGCCTGTATGTGGTTTTCCGCCAAGCCAACGTCGCCAATGCCAGCCTGATTGACGCCTCAATGGCCCCCTTGCGCTTTCTTAAATCGGAAGTCGTTTCCCACAGGATACGTCAGCTGTTGACCTCCCCTCTGTTGATTCGCTTCCTTCGCCATGTGGACGAGGACGCTGAAGATCTGGCACAACGCACCGGAAAGCTTCTGGAGGCGCAAGTCGGCGAGAAGGTACCTTTCATGTGGGTGTTCGATTGTTACACAGCCTACGCTGGATTACGCGAAGCACTGGCTGCCGATGTGGATCCGCCGCTTTCTATTGGCGACCTGCTTATCAATCCAGAAAACCCGCCTGAGCGCTTGAACGCAGTCCCGCTGCTTTTATTGCGTAAAATGAAAGAAACCCCTTTGCCTGCACAGAGCACACAACTCTTGCCGGGAGACCAGATTCTGTTTGCCGGGCAGCTCGAAGCCGAAGAACTGCAAAAGAGATTTTTCCTCGAGCCCAGTCCGCTGGAATATATCCGGACAGGAATTGAACCCCCTCGGAGCTGGCTGTTCAGGAACTTGTTCAAGAAGTCCTTGAACAGTAAAGACACGACGATATAAAAGCACTAAACGCCGTCTGACACGGCCAGGCGGAAACCTTCGAATAGTTCACCCATCGCTTCAAGCAGGACAATTCGGCAGCGCCGACCACTTAACAGGCTGTTAAAATAAAGCGCTTACCAAGAGAGGATTTTGCTGTGAGCAACGCCCCCAAAGAGAATACTGCTGTACCGGCCACCAACTTTATCCGCAACATCATCGACGCCGACCTCGCGGCCGGCAAGCACGCACAGCGCCACTGGGCCGGCCAACCGGGCATCGCTGTCGAGCACGTCAAGGGACCACTCGACCCGGCGAAGATTCGCACACGCTTCCCGCCCGAACCGAACGGCTACCTGCATTTCGGGCATGCCAAGTCGATCTGCCTCAACTTTGGCCTCGCCCGCGATTACGGCGGCCATTGCCACCTGCGTTTTGATGACACCAACCCGGAAAAAGAAGAAAAAGAATACGTCGAGTCAATCATCGATTCGGTGAAGTGGCTGGGCTATTCGTGGGAAAGCGACGGCGAGAACAACCTTTACTTTGCCTCCGATTATTTCGACTGGATGGTTGCCTGCGCCGAATACCTGATCGCCTCGGGTAACGCCTACGTCGATAGCCAGAGCGCCGAGGAGATGCGCAGCAATCGCGGCACCTTGACCCAGCCCGGCCTCAACTCACCCTATCGCCAGCGCAGCGCTGAAGAAAACATGGTGCTGTTCCGGCGCATGCAGGCAGGAGAATTTGCTGACGGCTCCCACATCCTGCGTGCCAAGATCGACATGGCCTCGCCCAACATCAACCTGCGCGACCCGGCCATCTACCGCATCCGCCACGCCACGCACCACAACACCGGCAGCAAGTGGTGCGTCTACCCGATGTACACCTTCGCGCACCCGATTGAGGACGCGCTGGAAAACATCACGCACTCGATCTGCACGCTGGAGTTTGAGGATCAGCGCCCGTTCTACGACTGGCTGCTTGAAAACCTTGCCACAGGCGGCATCATTCAGCGTCCGGTCCCGCAACAAATCGAGTTCTCGCGCCTCAACCTGACCTACGTGGTTCTCTCCAAGCGCAAGCTGATCCAGCTGGTCGAAGAGAAGCACGTGAGCGGCTGGGACGATCCACGCATGCCAACACTGGTCGGCGCGCGTCGACGGGGTTATACCCCCGAGGGCTTCCATCTCTTTGCCGAGCGTATCGGCGTTTCAAAGTCCGATTCGCTGATCGACTACGTGCTCTTTGAAGAGTGCATTCGCGAGGTGATGAACGAATCCGCCGAACGCCGCGTCGCCGTACTCGACCCGCTCAAGCTGATCATCGACAACTACCCCGAAGACCAGAGCGAAGACTGCATTGTTCACAACCATCCGTTCAAACCGGAATTCGGTACGCGTATCATGCCCTTCAGCCGCGAGTTGTGGATCGAACGGGAAGACTTCATGGAAGAACCGAGCAAGGGCTATCGCCGACTCTTCCCCGGCAACATGGCACGGCTGCGCCATGGCTTTGTCGTCAAATGCGTGGGCTGCGAAAAAGACGAAACAACGGGCAACGTTATTGCCGTACATTGCGAGTACATGCCCGACTCCAAAAGCGGCACACCCGGTTCGGACAACTACAAAGTCAAGGGCAATCTGCATTGGGTGTCGGCCGCACACGCCTACACTACGGAGATACGCCTCTACGACCGCCTTTTCTCAGCCGCTGCACCTGGCACCGGCGAACGCAACTTTCTCGACGATCTCAATCCGGATTCCGTGCGCAGCATCACCGCTCAACTCGAACCGGAATTGAAAAACGCCAAGGCCGAGGAACGCTTCCAGTTCGAGCGGCACGGCTATTTCGTTGCCGACCGTATTGACTCGAAGGACGGTGCGCCGGTCTTCAACCGAACGGTTACGCTCAAGGATTCGTGGTCAGGCATGAGCGGAAAATAGCGGCCCGGGCGCTCAAGCGCGCATTTGGCTAGCGCGCTTGCCACTCACCACGAATGTCGCCTCGGCATATTTCAGACGGATCCGCCCAGCATGCGCACCTCCCGCTGCGGGAAGGGAATGTCTATTTTCTTCTCGCGGAAGGTTTCCAGAATTGCCTTGTTGATTTCTCCAGCCGACGCAACGTAATCAGGAATAGCCACCCACGGACTCACGCGGATGGCCACACTGAAATCAGCCAGTCGCTTGACACCGACCACCGGCGCGGGCTCCTGTAATACGCGAGGATTGGCGCGCAACAGTTCGTCAATCACACTCAGGGCAAAGGCCACGTCCACGCCATAGGCGACGCCCACTTCCAGATCAAGCTGCCGGACTTTGCCGTAATTGTGCAGAATCTCCCCTACGATCTTGCGGTTCGGGATCAATACCTTCGAGCGGTCGGTATGTCCGAGCGTCGTGCTGAACAAGCTCATATCCAGAACTTCACCCTCTTCATGCGCGATGGAAATGTAGTCCCCAACACGGAAGGGCTGCGTAAAAATGATGGTTAGCCCGGCAGCGACGTTACCGAGAACCCCCTGCATCGCCAGCGCAACGCCTGCGCCTGCGACACCGAGGCCGGCAATCAGCGGTAGCAGTTCGACCCCGAGGTTCTGCAAGGCCATGATGGCAAACAAGCCAAATACCATGAGATGCGCCACGCGCGCCAGTAACGAGCGGACCGGCACCTCAAGCTTGAGGCGAAGGAGCACCTGGTCGACCATTTGACCCACCCAGCGCCCGACGACATAACCGCCCGCGAGAATGGCGATTGCCACCACCATCTTCGGCCCGAACTTGATGACCATATCAATGGCCGTCGCCTTGACCTGATCAAGAGACTGGAGTTGATCACTCATATAACTTTCCTTTCTGTTCTTTTCCGCGGCAGCCCTATCTTAGCCGTTCTGGATGCGGCAACACGGCGTCAGTGAGACAATAGTGCTTTCAAGCGCATTAGCGCGCCCACGTAATTGCTCAGGAGCTTGATCATGACCTTCATTCAATCGCTCAACGCCGCATGGCAAAAAAACAACTCTCTGCTCTGCGTTGGCCTCGATCCTGACCCGGTGAAATTTCCGGCTCACCTCAAGGGCAAACCGGATGCCATCTTCGAATTCTGTAAAAGCATCGCCGATGCCACAGCCGATCTCGTTTGCTGCTTCAAGCCGCAAATCGCCTACTTTGCCGCGCACCGTGCCGAAGATCAACTCGAAGCCTTGATCGCGCACATTCACACGAATCATCCCGGCATTCCGGTCATTCTCGATGCCAAGCGTGGGGACATCGGCAACACCGCCGAACAATACGCCATCGAGATTTTCGAGCGTTACAAGGGCGATGCCATTACGGTTAACCCGTACATGGGACGCGACTCAGTTGATCCGTATCTGGCCTACCCCGACAAAGGCGTCATCCTGCTCTGCCGAACCTCCAACCCCGGGGGTAGCGACCTGCAATTTCTTGACGTCGGTGGCAAGAAGCTCTACGAGCACGTCGCACAAATCATCGCCACCGATTGGAACACCACCGGCCAATGCGCACTCGTCGTTGGCGCCACATTTCCCAGCGAAATCGCCCGCGTGCGCGAGATCGTCGGCGACATGCCACTGCTCGTTCCCGGCATCGGCGCACAGGGTGGTGATGTCGAAGCCACGTTAAACGCTGGCCGCACAGGCAATGGCACTGGCCTCATCATCAACAACTCGCGCGCCGTTCTCTACGCCGGCAAGGGTGAAGATTACGCGGAGGCCTCACGCAATGCGGCACTAACATCCCGCGATCTAATCAATCGCTACCGTTGATCCATCAGTCTGAAATTCCAGCGCAGTCATGCACCACGATCCGTTTGTTGCCTAGCTCGGCGGGAAGAAACCCCGCAACGTGAAGCCAACCCTTTGTTCATTTACAGGAGAGCACCATGAATCGTAATGACGTAACCGAAATGATCATCACCGCCAAAATAAAGAAGGGCATCAAGTGGGAAGGCGTCGCAGAAAAAATCGGCCTCTCGAAAGAATGGGTCACCGCCGGTTGTCTCGGCCAGATGACTTTCGACAATAAGCAGGCCGTCACCATCGGCAAGATTTTCGGCCTTGACGCGGAAGCCATTGCACTACTGCAAGTCCCGCCCTACAAGGGTTCGTTGCCGACGGCCGTACCCACCGACCCGCTGATCTACCGCTTCTACGAACTCATCAATATTTACGGTACGACCTTCAAGGAACTGATCCACGAAGAGTTCGGTGACGGCATCATGAGCGCCATTGACTTCAAGATGGATCTCAAACGCGAACCCAACCCGCTGGGCGACCGTGTAAACATTTCAATGAGCGGAAAATTCCTGCCGTACAAGACTTATTGATCGCGAGGAAACCAACAGTTGGTGCCCCCGTTGGCCCCCTTTAACCCGGAAGCTCCCGAGCAATCTGACCGGCAAGGAGGTGCGCCCGAACTCTCGCTCTTGCGCACTGAACCTCCAGTTCAATGTCTCTAACGCGGTTCGGCAATGCCCGGGTGGGCCTGACGCGCGGCAGTGAAGTCAGGAACCGGCCGGAGGTTTCCCTCGAACGAAAATTCAGTTCGGAATCAGTGATAACCATTACAATTCTCCTGCCCCCTTTGGTTCCGGCGTAGCCGGCTTCCGGGGGCGGAAAAGCAAGCGACGCTTTAGCGGTATTTATGATTCGCCCCGCAAGTTGTGCGTTAAATCGGCGATGTTGCAGACAACAAAAAACCCGTTCAGGCTTGCGCACTAAAACGGGTCGGATGACATCCGCTTTAGCTGTATTTATAAAGCGCCCGCAAGCTGAAACTCAAATCGGCGCATGGAAAGATACTAGAACAATCGAACCAGGATGTCAAAATGCCGCGACAGGGCGCTTGCCCTGCGATGCTTTGTACTATGTGGGATCGCCTATTTCCGTATCAGGAAAACCTGCACAGCAGTCCGCAATAGAAGGCGACTTCGGCAAGTTGCTGCGTGGCACCCAGACAATCGCCAGTATAACCGCCGATCTCCCGCCTGAACATTCGCGCTAGCCAAAGTGTGGCAATCAGCGCCAGAATCAGGCCAGGTATAAATTGCCATGCGGGCAGCCAAAACAGGGGAAACAGGGCGGTCAGCGTGGCGAATACCAACTCGCCGTAGCCGAGCTTGTTGCCGAACGGCTTGGCCTTGCCTTCAGGGCGCGCGTAATCCAGCGCCGAGAGAACGAAGGTGGCGCATAGCCGGGAAACAGCGTGACCGGCGATGAGCGCGATCGGGACTTGCCATGGATCAATTTCAACCAATGCGAAGAAGCGTACGAGCAGCAGGATTACAAGGGCGACCGCACCGAAACTGCCTACGCACGAGTCCCGCATGATAGCCAGGATGCGGTCTTTGTCCCAACCACCGCCAAAGCCATCCACCATGTCAGCCCAGCCGTCTTCATGGATGGCGCCAGTGATCGAGACTGCCACGGCGATCGCCGCCAACACCGCCAGCGTTTTCGGCCAGAAGAAGGTACATAAAACAAAGACCAGCGCGGCGATGCCGCCGACGATCAGGCCAGAGGCCGGGAAGTAGCGGATGGCCCGTTCAAGCGCGAGCGGGCCGTGTCCGGCCTTGCCGGGAATCGGTAGACGGGTAAAAAACCGGATTGCACCGATAAAGGTTTCAAGTTCGCTACGGGCTGACATCGGCGTTTGCAACTAGCGAATGTTCTTGCTGACACCTGCCGACTCGAAGCTGGCCATTTCATTCATGAACGCCAATGCCGAACAGATGACAGGATACGCGACCATGGCACCGGTGCCTTCACCCAACCGCATGCCGATGTCGAGTAGAGGTTCACCGCACAGATCGCGCAGTTGCACGATATGGCCAGCTTCAGCCGAGCGATGACAGAAAATGCAATAGTCGCGAACGGCCGGGTTAATACGCGATGCTGCCAGCAGCGCCGAGGTGGCAATGAAGCCGTCGACCAGCAACGTCATGCCGCGTTCGGCACCGGCAAGCAGGGCACCGGCCATCATCACAATTTCGAACCCGCCGAACTCGGTCAGAACAGTCATCACGTCAGCATCAGCCGGCAGTCTGGCGCGGTCGACCGCCTGCGCCATCAGCACCTGCTTGCGCGCCAAGCCCGCGTCGTTCAATCCGGTCCCGCGCCCGACACAGTCGACGAGCGGAGCACCCGTCAACGCATGGGTAATCAGCGAGGCCGATCCCGTGTTGCCGATTCCTTTTTCGCCAACGCCCATCACATTGCAGCCCTGGTCGGCAATTGAGCGGGCAATCTCGGCACCCTTGGCCAACGCGGCTTCACATTGCGCGAGAGTCATCGCCGGTTCAACCAGATAGTTGCGTGTTCCGGTCGGGCTGATCTTAGCGTCGATCAGGCCGTCGCGCGAGCCGAAGTCGTGGGCAATACCAGCATCGACCACGATCATGGTCAAGCCGTTCTGGCGCGAAAAGACGTTGGCACCAGCGCCACCTTGCAGATAATTCTCGATCATCTGCCAGCTCACATCCTGCGGATAGGCCGAAATTCCGGCCTTCGCTGCGCCGTGATCGCCGGCAAAAATGAGCATGTGCGGGTTGCTGAATTTTGGT
>JBBRDR010000038.1:0-20812 GCA_038203745.1 Burkholderiales bacterium
CAGTGGTTCCGCGACGGCAGCGTACTGGCTTGGCTGCCATTGGCCGGAAACCGGATATCGATAGTCTGGTCGACACCCGATGCTCACGCCAACAAATTGCTGGCGCTTGCTGCAGACGAATTCAGCGCCTGCGTGGCCGAAGCAGGAAATAATGAACTGGGTGCTCTGACACAAATCACTCCGGCTACCGCCTTCCCGCTGCGCCTGATGCGCGTTCCGCGCATTATTGCCTCACGTCTGGCGCTCATTGGCGATGCCGCGCACGGCATACACCCGCTCTCGGGTCACGGTATCAACCTCGGCTATCAGGACGCCAAGGCACTCGCCGATCTCCTGTCTGCCACGCCTGATTGGCAGGACATCGGGAGCGAACGCCTGTTGCGCCGCTACCAGCGCGTCCGACGCGAAGAAACCGTTTTAATGCAGTACACAACCAATACAATTCGCCGCCTTTTTCGTGAGAAACTGCCGGGGGTTAAACCTTTGCGTAACATCGGGATGAACCTTACCAATGCCTTGCCGGTCGTAAAGAACCTGCTCGTACGTTACGCGATTGGCGCTTTTTAATTTTTTACGTGCTCTAACGGAGATTCACCATGTTCAAGAAACTGCTGCCAACAGCCCTGCTTTCACTATTGCTGGCCGTTGCATTCAGCCTCCCGGCTCACGCTGACGAGACCAGCGTCAGGAAAGCGATTGAAGAAAAACTCGGCACCAAGGTCACCAGCATCACAAAAACACCTTATCTTGGACTATACGAAGTGTACGCGGACGGGCAGATTCTTTACACCGATGAGAAGCTTTCGGCAATCATCGCCGGCACCCTGATCGACGGCAAATCGATGAAGAACTACACCGCCGAGCGCATGCAGAAGCTCACCGCAATCAAATTCTCGGATTTGCCGCTGGCCTCAGCCATCAAGCAGGTTCGTGGAAATGGAAAACGTGTACTCGCCTCATTTGAAGACCCAAACTGCGGTTACTGCAAAAAACTGGCCAAAGACATCACCACTCTGGATAACGTAACCATTTACACTTTCCTGTACCCGATTCTCTCGCCCGATTCGCTGGAAAAATCCAATCAGATCTGGTGTTCGTCGGACAAGGTCAAAGCTTGGAATGACTGGATGCAGGACGGCAAGGCGCCTTCCGGCAAAGGTGATTGTGACACCAGCGCAGTAAAAAAGAATGTTGAATTCGGGCGCAAGTTGTCCATCAGCGGCACGCCGACCCTTATCTTCGCCGATGGCGAACGCGTTCCAGGTGCTGTACCGCTGGCCCAGATCGAGCAGAAGTTGGCGCAAGCATCAGGCAAGTAACCCACCTGCGAGTCAAGCAGGACGGGCACCTTGAAACATAATGCCGTGCAAGGCCGCACCAATGCGGTCTCCACGGCATTATCATTGTAGGGTGCCTATTGACGGCGCTTGTAGGGCGTTTTACTTTTACCCGCCCTTCTGTTCATTCTCCAGCGCTTTGGCCGTGATTTCCCGATACAAGCCCATCATCTGCGCGGTCAGCACCTGATACTCCGGGTTGCGCGCCAGCAGCGGCCTCAACTCGCTGTTATCGGCAAAGACCCGTTCCAGAAAGTCGATGTCCATGTCGTCCAGCACCCCACCCTGATCAACCTTCTCTTTCAAGTCGAGCGCTCTCGGCAGTCGCTGCTCTTCCATCCGCTCGACAATAACCGCCAGCACCCCGGCATCCTGTGATTCATTTCCCATGATTCACTCCTACGGTTCAATTCAAATCGTCGTTCTTGTAGTACTTGGTTCCCTTGCCGGTTAACTCGAGCGCCAGGCCTTTGTCGGTCATCTGATACATCCACACACCCGGCATGACTGAAACCGAACCCTGATAAGCACCGCCCGACTTTCCGTCAGTCGCGGCCGCTGTCGCCTGCCCACCGAACTCCCAGCCGGAATTGACAAAGTCATTTAAGGCCGATTCCGTCTCAAAAATGAAAACCACGCGGAACTTCTTGATGCCAAAGCCAAGTCCGGCCTGCAACTCAACCATTTTCATGAAAACTTCTTTTTTGGTGACATTATTCACGGCCACGCCCGAACCTCCACCACCGCCGGCGAATAATATTTTCATGCCGAAATTGCTGAAGGTCGCATAGCCGGCCGCCGCTTTCACCGCACCGCGCGCCGACGGCCGGGCTTTGTAAAGCTGGTTGAGTATCTGCCGGCTGGTTGTGCGCACCTCGGCTTGCTGTTGCGCCTTGGTGGCTGCGGTTGCGCCGCCCATCAGACCAAGAACCAATACAACACTTGCTACAAGCTTTACAAACATAATGCTTCTCCTTTTATGGTGTTCCGAGGAACAAATAGACGTTTTGTGATCCGCTGTCGTTGTAACCATACCCCAAATAAACCGGCCCGAGAGGCGTTTCGCCACCCAGATAAATGGCTGCCGAATTGGTTCGGCCCTTGATTTGTGTTTGTGTATAAGGTGTTCCGACTTTTCCGGTTTCCAGCGAAATCCCGGCCCGCAGGTCGCCGCGCAAGCCCATCGGGAAGCGCCCGATGATTTTCTCAAAACGAATATTGCCATAAGTGATGTCATCACCATTCAGTTCATTTTTGGCAAAGCCCGACAAGTTTAGGAATCCGCCGAGTGTTCCGGCATCGTAGCCGGGCAACGTTCCTTTCGGCGAGCCTTGGTAGCTCAGCCGGCTGTTCACAACATAATCACCAATGGAGAACGCACCCTGCACGTCTGCGCTGATCCTGCTGTAACCTTTCTCCGATACATCGAAATAGCCAAGCCTCGAACTCCATCCCGATGTCGGGAAATAGAGCTGGTTCTTCTGGTCGAAATCCAGCGTTAAAAATCCACCACCGTAAGACACCTTTGAATTATCCGGGAAGACAGCAGTCGCTACGCCCGTATCCAGCTTGGCATCCTGCCAGGTCTTACGGTAACCGGCGCGGACCTGCCCGAGCAGGCCGACATTCACACCTCCGGCGACAGAGACAATTCCAGCTTCTCGCCAATAGTCGGCTACCTTCTTGTTGTTCTGGTAGAGGTTGAAATTACCACCTCCGTAGTTAAGTATGGTCTCTGCAAAATAACGCTGCTGAGCGTCAAGCGGCTGGTAATAATTCAATCCAAGACTCGGCGCATTGCCGATGTCACCTGAGAAAATAAGCTCCCCGCCCAAGCTGTTGAGCCATTGTTTGTCGTAAGCAACACGCATGACATAGGAGGAATCTTCTTTGAAATTGCTTTCCAGATTAATGCCAAAACGCAGATAATCCGGCCCCCAGCTCTTCTCGACCGGCAGTACCCGCAGGATATTTCGATCACGAGTCGTCAGCATTTCATAGTCGGCAGTCTCGTACCAACCGTCGCCATAGATCCGTAACATGTCATCGTCGAGTTCTCCTTCCTTAATGCTCTCACCAGGCCGGGCGCCACGCAGATGTCGCTCGACCGCCGCAGGATTGACCCGCTTCAAACCGGCGATCTGAATTTCATCGACGACCAGTGGCGCTTTTCTGACATAGGCGATCTTGTTCACCCACGCCGCATATTCCGCCTCACTTACCGACAGAGGCTTTAGCCGCTCAGCCAGTGCTTCGGCGGCCACCTTTCCACGATCCGCCGTTTCCGAACTCAATTTAAAATCACTCGCCGTAATCCCCTCGAGATCGGGCTTGATGTAAATGTCAGTTTGTTTAAGCGTTGCCAGGGATTGCTTGACGTTCTGCTCGGTCAAAATGTTGACCATTTGCACCGTCACACTAAGCAGCGACCCCACATCTTCCGCTTTCATCAATGGCGAACCCACATTAACGGCAATGATGACATCGGCCTGGCAGCGGCTACGCGCTTCGTCGATCGGCACGTTGTCCACCAACCCACCATCAACCAGCTTGCGGCCCCTGTAATCAACCGGCGCCAGCAGACCAGGAACCGACATACTGGCACGCATGGCTTGAGTCAGGCTGCCTTCGCGAAAAACCACCTTGTCGCCATTGCCGATATCGGTTGCAATGATCGACAGCGGCAAGGGCAGCGATTCAATTTTCCGCTCGCCCTGATCAGAATGCACCAACCGGTTAAAGAACAACTTTATTTTCTCTCCGGCAACTACCCCGCCCTGATACGAAAGTCCTTTATGGTTGACACCGGTTTCAGAGGCCGGAATGAAGCGTTTGGCGAGCACCTTATTGCGATAGTTCATTTCCGAATACGGCGGGTTATCCTGAAAAAGATCATCCCAGTCGGCCTTGGCCAGTGCCGTGCGCATCTCGGCCGGGGAAAGCCCGGAAGCGAAAGCGCCGGACACCAGCCCACCCATGCTGGTACCAGCCACGCAATCAACCGGCACGCGCATTTTTTCGAGCACTTCGAGTACCCCGATGTGTGCGGCACCGCGCGCGCCGCCGCCACCGAGAACCAAACCGACGCGGGGTCGCAGTGCTTGTGTGTTGGCTTCTGCCCCGGCCAGCGAGGCAAAAGCAAGCAGGCCGAAAAGCGCCATAAGGCGACAACAACTCAGTGGGGTGCTCATGATGACATCCTGGACAATAAAATAGGCGTACTGAACAACAAATCGCACGCAAACAAAAGACATGAAGTTCGAGAATCGTAACAGATAACCCACCGTCAAATCCTGCGGCTTCCCGCCACTGAGCCAGCTGTTTTTTCAGAATCACCGCTTCAAAATAAACGCTTCAGAAACCATAAAATCATCCGTAGAACCAAGCTTCTGCAAAAATTTATCGTGATATTATTTAGAATGAGTTTAATTGAGGGTGCCGCCATGAATCACCGCACGATGAAGCGAAAGAATCCATCCTTCGGCCAACCTGCTTTACGAGCCCTTTCAACGGCGGCAGCTTCTTTGGCCCTGATCCTTTTGGCAGGGTGCGACAAAGTTGCACTGGCACCACCTGCCCCACCCGCCGTTCAGGTCATGACAGTCATCCAGAAGGATGTGCCGATCCAGAAGGAATGGGTGGGCTCACTTGACGGCGACGTTAACGCCACTATCCGCCCGCAAGTCACCGGCTATCTGATCAAACAAAACTACCATGAAGGCGAGATGGTCAAGCAGGGGCAAGTACTCTTCGAAATTGACCCGCGCACCTTCAAGACCACCGTTGAGCAAGCCAAAGCCGTACGCAGCCAGCAACAAGCAAACCTTGCCACGGCAGCGGCCAATCTCGCACGCGTCAAACCTCTCGCCGCGAAAAACGCCCTCAGCCCAAAGGATCTGGACGACGCTACCGGCCGGGATCTTTCTGCCCGGGCCGCGCTGGACCAAGCCAATGCGGCCCTCGAAACAGCCAAACTCAGCCTTGAATTCACCAGGATCACAGCCCCCATTGATGGCATTGCCGGCATTGCCAAGGCACAAATCGGTGATTTGCTCAGCCCTAGTGCCGCCACCGAACTCACCACTGTTTCAACCATCGATCCGATCAAGGCTTATGTTTTCATCAGCGAACAGGAATACCTGCGCGCTTTCAAAAACCGTGGCGAGCGCGCTACGCCCGTAGCACTTGATTTAATCCTTGCCGACGGCAACGTTTATCCACATCCGGGGCGGTTCACGGTACTTGACCGTCAGGTCAACGCCAGCACCGGCACCTTCAAACTCGGTGCCGCATTCCCGAATAAAGACGGTTACCTCCGGCCCGGCTTGTTTGCGCGCATCCGCGCCACCCTCGACGTGCAGAAGGGCGCATTGCTGGTTCCACAACGCGCGGTGACTGAAATCCAGGGCAAGTATCTGGTTGCCGTCGTTGGCGAAGGCAACAAGGTTGACCTGCGCCCCGTGAAGCCGGGCGAACGAATTGGTTCCGACTGGATCATCAGCGAAGGGCTTAAACCCGGCGAAACGATCATCGTCGAAGGAATGCAAAAAGTGAGGGCCGGAAGCATTGTCACGCCCCAGCCTTTCATCGCGCCTGCGCCCGCTGCGGCACCCGCAATAAAAGGCTAAGCCGCCATGTCCAAATTCTTCATCAACCGGCCGATTGTGGCGATGGTCATATCGATCCTGATGACCATCATCGGGCTGGTCGCCATGTTCAGCCTGCCGACCGCTCAGTTCCCCAACATTGTTCCGCCCGAAATGAAGGTCAACAGCACCTACACCGGTGCTGATGCGCTGACCGTCGAACAAGCCGTTGCCACCCCAATTGAGCAGCAGATGTCCGGCGTCGACAACATGAACTACATGTATTCGATCAACGCCAACAACGGCCAATCAACGCTGACCGTCAACTTCGAGGTCGGCACCGACCCTAATACGGACCAGTTGCTGACACAGATGCGTCAAGGTCAGGCCGAATCGCAACTCCCGGCCGACGTGCGCAATTTCGGCGTCACCGTTGCCAAATCGACCGCCTCGCCGCTGATCATGTTCGCGCTCACCTCGCCGAACGGCACTTACGACAACGTCTTTCTAGCCAACTACGCCTACATCAACATCAACGACCAGATGACCCGCGTCAAGGGCATCGCTAGCATTACTGTGTTTGGTGCCGGCCAATACGCCATGCGCCTGTGGGTGAGCCCCGACCAACTGGCCAAGCTGAACATCACCGTTCCGGAAATCGTCAACGCCGTTAGCGCTCAGAACACCGTCAACCCGGCAGGAACCGTCGGTGCAGAACCGATTCCGAAGGGGCAGGAGTTCACCTATGCGGTACGTGCGCAAGGCCGGCTGCAGAGCCCTGAAGAGTTCGGTGAGATTGTCCTGCGCGCCAACCCCGATGGCTCAATCGTCCGCGTTAAAGACGTTGCCCGCATTGAGCTCGGCGCACAAACCTACAGTATGGAAGGTCGCCTCAACGGCAAGCCGGCCGCCCTCATCGCGCTGTATCTGATGCCCGGAGCCAACGCCATTGACGCCGCGAGCGGTGCCAAAAAAATGATGGAAAAGATCAAGGCGAGCTTCCCGCCCGACCTCGATTACGTCGTTGCGCTGGACACCACGCTGTCGATTACCGAAGGCATCGTCGAAATCCAGCACACGCTGGTCGAAGCCATTATTCTGGTCATCTTCGTCGTGTTTCTTTTCCTGCAAGGCTGGCGCGCAACGCTGATCCCCCTACTCGCCGTTCCGGTGTCGCTGGTTGGCACTTTCATGTTTTTCCCGCTTTTCGGTTTCTCGATCAACACCCTTTCGCTGTTTGGTCTGGTATTGGCCATCGGTCTGGTGGTCGATGACGCCATCGTTGTCGTCGAGGCGGTCGAACACAACATTGAAAAGGGCATGAACCCGAAAGACGCAACGCTCCGTGCCATGGAAGAAGTATCCGGCCCGGTTA
This sequence comes from Burkholderiales bacterium, assembly GCA_038203745.1. GTDB lineage: Bacteria > Pseudomonadota > Gammaproteobacteria > Burkholderiales > Rhodocyclaceae > Propionivibrio. The sequence goes on from JBBRDR010000038.1 coordinate 7,299, forward strand.
TCGCCATTGCTGTCATTCTGGCGGCCGTTTTCGTACCAACCGCTTTCATCCCCGGCATCACCGGCCAGCTCTATCAACAGTTCGCCGTCACCATCGCCATCTCGGTGATTATCTCGGCCTTCAATGCACTCACCCTCAGTCCGGCGCTGTGCGCTCTGCTGCTTAAGCCGAAGGTCAAAGGCACAGGTCCGGTTCAGCGCTTCTACGACTGGTTCAACCGTGGCTTCGGCAAAGTAACCAGCAGCTATGTCGGGGTTTGCCGCTTTGCCATCCGCAAGAGCTTCATCAGCCTCCTGTTCCTCGTCGGTGCCACCATTGCCGCTGGTTTCTTTGGCACGATGACACCCGCCGGCTTCCTGCCCGATGAAGATCAGGGTTACGTCTTTGCCGCAGTTCAGCTTCCCGATGCCTCGTCGCTGGAACGCACCAGCAAAATCGCCCAACAGGCCGAAGAACTCATCATGGCGACCCCGGGCGTCAAATACGCGACCACGGTCGTCGGGTACAACATGCTCAGTTCGGTGTCGAACACCTACAGCGCCTTCTTCTTCGTGACCTTGAAAGACTGGTCTGAACGCAAGGCGCCCGAGGAAAAATATGACGTTATTAAGGCCGAATTAAGCAAAAAACTCAGCACCATCCCCGGGGCTATCGGTTTCTCCTTCCCGCCGCCCGCCATTCCCGGCGTCGGCACCTCGGGCGGCGCCACCTTTATTCTTGAAGATCGTGCCGGCAAGGATATCGAATTCCTCGCCGAGAACACCACCAAGTTCATCGAAGCGGCCAGAAAACGGCCTGAACTGGTTGGCGTATCGACGACATTCCGGCCAACCGTGCCGCAAATTTTTATTGATGTCGACCCGGACAAGGTTCTCAAGCAAGGGGTCAACATCAACGATGTTTACAAAACCCTGCAAAGTTTCCTCGGCAGCGGTTTTATCAATTACTTCAACCGTTTCGGCCGCCAGTGGCAGGTCTACATTCAGGCCGAAGGCGATTACCGCACCAATATTGAGAATATCGGCCAGTTTTATGTGCGCAACGCCAAGGGTGACACTGTTCCACTGTCTGCGCTCACTTCCATTCGGCGCATTTCCGGGCCCGAATTCACCATGCGCTACAACCTCTACCGTAGCGCGCAAATCAACGCGTCCGGCGCACCCGGCGTCAGCTCGGCACAAGTCATGAAAGCACTTGAAGAAGTTTTCGCCGAAACCATGCCGTCGGAAATGGGTTACGACTACATGGGCATGTCGTATCAGGAAAAAAGAGCGCAGGAAGGCATCTCACCGATGCTGATTTTTGGGTTCTCGCTGTTCTGCGTCTTCCTGATTCTAGCGGCACAATATGAAAGCTGGTCACTCCCGTTCTCGGTATTGCTCGGCACGCCCATTGCGGTCGCCGGCGCCTTTGCTGCCTTGCTCCTGCGCGGACAGGACAATAACGTATATGCGCAAATTGGTTTGGTGATGTTGATTGGCCTGGCGGCTAAGAACGCCATCCTGATTGTCGAATTCGCCAAGATGGAAGCTGAGAAGGGCGATCAAACGCTGATTGAAGCCACGCTCGAAGGCGCACGTCTGCGTTTGCGGCCGATCCTGATGACCTCGTTCGCCTTCATCCTCGGCTGCGTGCCGCTGGCCATCGCCTCGGGTGCGGGTTCGATATCGCGCCAAGTCATGGGCAGCACGGTGATCGGCGGCATGCTGGCCGCGTCCTTCATCGCTATTTTCATCATTCCAGTGACCTTCTACGTGGTTGAGAAAATGAATCACAAGGATAAAGCGCATCTGCCGGCCACCCTGCCGCCCACTGAGAAACCTGAAGCGGGAGGCGAGCATGCGTAAGACACTTATTGCCACCCTGCTTGCCCTGCTGGTCAGCGGCTGCATGATGGGGCCGGACTACACCCGCCCGGTTGTCGACACGCCACCTGGCTGGCGCGTCAGCGATCAGGACGCCAAGGATCTAGCCAACAGCACGTGGTGGAAACAGTTCAACGATCCGGTACTTAACGACCTCGTTGGTACCGCCTTGCTCGAGAACAAGGATCTGATGATCGCCAGTGCGCGCATCGAAGAATACGTCGGGCGTTACGGCATTACGCGCGCTGAACTGTTCCCGCAGTTCGGTTTGGGCTACAACGCCGCGCAGCAAAAAAACACCCCGGCCGGAAGCGCCGGCAAAGTTACGTACAACACCTACGACACGCTTCTGAGTGCCAGTTGGGAAATCGACCTGTGGGGCAAGATCCGCCGCCAGAGTGAAGCCGCCAACGCCCAGTTGCTGGGTACCGAAGAAGGCCGGCAGGGGGTTATCCTCTCGCTCGTCGGAGGTGTTGCCAGCGGCTACATCAATCTGCGCGGTCTGGACCGGCAACTTGAGATTGCCCAGAACACGGCTAAAACGCGTGGCGATTCCTACAAAATATTCCAGGATCGCTATGCTGGCGGCGTGATCTCGATGCTCGAACTGTCCCAGAACAAATCGCAGTACGAAGAGGCGCTGGCCAGCATTCCGGTCTTCGAGAAAGCCATCGCCCAGCAGGAAAATTCCCTGAGCGTTCTGCTCGGCCGCAATCCCGGCCCCATCGCACGCGGCAAGACCATCGACGAACTGGTGGTACCCGCCGTTCCCGAAGGCCTGCCCTCCAGTCTGCTGGAACGCCGCCCGGACATTCGCCAGGCCGAACAAAACCTGATCTCTGCCAACGCCCTGATCGGTGCCGCCAAAGCGGCCTTCTTCCCGAGCATTTCGCTCACCGGACTATTCGGCGTTGCCAGCGGCGGACTCTCCAATCTGTTCAGCGGCGCGTCACGCGCCTGGCAATACGCAGGAGCGGTCAGCCAGCCCATTTTCACCGGAGGCGCACTGACCGGCCAACTGCAAGTCGCTGAAGCACAACAGCAGCAAGCCTTGTTCTCCTACCAGAAGGCCATCCAGAATGCTTTCCGTGAAGTCAATGATTCACTCATTGACCAGGAAAAAACCCGCTTCCAACTGACAGCACAACGCCAACAGGTTGGTTCGCTGCAAACCTACACGGACATAGCACGTCTGCGCTATGACAATGGCTACACGGGCTATCTTGAAGTCCTCGACGCCGAACGAAGCCTGTTCAACGCGCAACTGAGTTTCACCCAAACGCAACAAACTCAGCTGCAAGCCATGGTTAACCTCTACAAGGCCATGGGCGGCGGCTGGGTGACGGAAGCCGAGAAACTGACGCGACCGGTGGCCGCAGAGAACAACACCCCTGCCGTGGCAACTCTAGAAAAGTAGGCGGGCATTTTGATGCTTCAAATAATGCGCGTAGGGTTGGCTTCCGGAATGTGATATTTGGGAACAGGCCACAGCGTCCCGAAGGGAGCCGTTGCCTGCCCCTTGGTCTGCGCTTGATTCAGGCGCTTCGCCGGCTAGATGACCTTGAGCAGTTGCGCGCGCAACTCCTCGGCGCGACGCCGGCCATCGCGGGTTTCAACGATGGCGTTGTACCATGGTGCAAACTGTTCGCGCAGTGCTTCGTGGCTTTTCGCTGCCTCTACCGCCTCATAGATGGACAGGTGAGTCATCGGCCCACAGAAGGTCTTCAGCGTGTTCATGATGAAGTTTTTGGCCATATCCATTTCTTTGGGGTCCGGTATGCCGGCAACTTCGCGGAAGGTGGTTTCCGACGGAATGCCGCCATTTTGGGCAGTGGCCGTCGACGGCTCCGCTTTCTTCAACAATTCGATATAGCCGTCTTCCTCAAGCATTCCGAGTGAATGGCTGAGGTCATCAGCAAGCACCATGGCGCGAACTTCTTCCACGCTGCGCTTGCCGTCCACCATGATGAGGATGCGTCGAACACGCGGGGTCAGGCCACCGCCACGCTTCTGGATCTCTTCGATCCCTTTGGGAGTTTTTACAAAAATTACACTCACAACCTTCCTCCTCCTTAAATCTGCCAGCTCTTATGTTTTTCGTGCTTGCGCTTACTGTAACGGGTTTGAACCGGTTTCGGGGAATCCTCGCAAACCATGCCCAGATATCCGATGCCGGAACTGAGACCCCGGCACTTTGACGCCTTTCCAGTAGGAAAATAACCGTTTAGTTGTGAATCCGAAGCAAATCAGAATCAGAGCTGGAAGGCCAACCAAAGGATCAAACCCTCTGCCAGCTCCCGTAACAAGCCGGGGCGCTGTGCGACATACGGCGCACATTCCTGCCGCCGCGCCTCGACCCAGCGTGCAAAGCCATTAACGGCCTTGCGGTCGTAGAAAGCAATCATCATCTCGTAATTGAGGTACAGGCTGCGTCCGTCGAGATTGGCCGAACCGGCCAACACGAGTTCGTCATCGACCACCACCGCTTTTGCATGAATCATGCGCGGATGCAGCCATACACGCCCACCGGCATTAACCAGCTCGCGCAGCAGGCGGTGACGCGCGAAGTCAGCCATACGATGGTTTGATTTTTCCGGTATCACCAGATCAATCTCGATACCGCGACGCGCTGCCAGTGAAAGCGCACCCAGCAGAGCGTTGTCAGGAACAAAGTAGGGGGTTACCGCCAAAATGCGCCGCTGCGATGTGAAGCAACTTGAAATCAGCAGGGTAAGAATAGTGTCGTCCGGCTGATCCGGGCCACTGGCCACCAGTTGAGCCACGTGGCCTGAAACGGGCTCTGAGCTTTCGGAAACGTACGCCTCGGGGATCGGGCGCTCGGTCGCAAACGCCCAGTCTGCTTCGAACTGCGTCAAGACCTGCGCGGCAATTTCCCCACTCAGATCAAAACTCAGGTCAATCCAGGGCTTGCGCCTCAGAATCGGGCGGAAGTCACCCTCAAAATATTCGGCCGCTAGATTCCGGCCACCACACCATACGTGTTTGCCATCGGCAATGACCATTTTTCGATGGTTGCGCAGATTGGTGCGTCCGCGCTTAGGCGAGCGGAACGGCGACACAAAGCGTACGACTTCGACGCCGGCGTGTGCAAAGCCTTTCAGATCCGGATAACCGCCGAGGTAGATGCCAATGCCGTCAATCATCAAGCGCACTTTCACACCCGCACGCGCCCTTTGTTTGAGCCTTTCTGCAACTTCATCCCCCAGCACATCACGTCCGAAAATGAAAGTACTCACCTCCAGTGTCCGGCTGGCTTCATCGATTATCCGCCGCAATGCCTGCAAGGCCTGTGTGCCGTCTTCATGAATAGCAAGCCCTTCATATGCCGCCGGGGCGGGCAAACCCATAGCCACGCCGAGTTGTTGCGCACGCGCTGCCGTAGCGTGCGTTGCCGAAGCCGGGGTGGCTACCCTGCGCGCACCCTGCCCCAGACGTGGCGGCACCACTTTTCGGCTACCAAAAGCCAAATACAGCGGCAGTGTCACAAAAGGCATCAAAACAATGCCTAATACCCAGGCAATCGCGGCCGACGGGTGACGGCGCTGGTGCAGCGTATGTGAAGCCGTTACATAAATGACCAGACCCAGTGTAACAAGCAGGGCATCAATCACTTTCCAATGTTCCCTGATGGCATCGGCCAACAAGGTTATGAATTCACTCATCGCGCGACTCCGGTTCGGCTACAGTTTTTCGGCGGCGCAACAGGATCCGCGCCAGCCAACCGCCGATAACGAGCAATCCTGCGGCATACGCCGCTACCGCGTAGTCTGAACGCAGGGGCCTCAACTCCGGGGCCGCCGGGTCTTTCAAACCTGGCGGGAAGGGGCGAGGGCCCACCGGAACGATCTGATGCTGTGCCGGATCCTTGGGCAGCCGGCTACGGTATTCATCAACACTGGCCACCGGATAGTCGCCCCAGGCGCGGCTCGAAGGCAATTGCGGAATGCGCACCAACAGGATTTCTTCGACATCCTGCTTGAGCAGCTCTTCATACGGTGTCAGTACGCGAGTTGTTTTCCCACTCACCAGTTGCAGCAGATCGGCCCCAGCTTGCTCAAAAGCAATCGCCGGAAAGAGCCGGGTCTGATCCTCGGTTAAATAATCAAACATCGCTTTGCCTTTGGTCAGACTGCCAGTCACCGCAGTAACCACAGGCAAACCAGCAATCGCCTTCCACCAGCTGATCGGGCCCAATGCCGGAACCCCCCAACCGATGATACGCAATGTCGAAATGCTGATTCCGGTGCAATTGGCGGCGGCATGCTGGTAAACAAACTGGTGCCGGTAGAACTGGTTGAATACCCGCGCCAGCGCGGAGCTCAAGTGCGCAGCTGTACGCTCATCACGCAAGGTGGCGACCAGCATATAGGACGGGCGATACCAGGCCTGGCCGCTATTGAGATCAGCCAGATAGGTGTCCAACGGCTGCATGGCGGCAATGATGCCCTTCTCACTTTCTGAATCGAGTGTGTAGTAATTGGCCACCAGCCAGTCGTGCATCTGACCCTGCGCACCAACGCGCCCGGTAACCAAGCCGAAATGCCCGCCGTGTGCCTCGTCGTCGTCGCCCTGCGCGCCGTTGAGCATGATGCCGATTACAGCGCGACCGCTGCGCTGCTTTGCTGCCGCCGGCTCACGCTGCCACACCACCTGCGTAGCGAACGGGCTCTGCGCCCCTCCGCGCGGCTCACTACGCACAAATTCGCGAATGGCTTGCGGCGTAGCCGCAATGGGTTTGATCGGTGATGCCGAGTCAAGTCGGAAATCCTCCGGCCAGATGCTGCGTGCGATGAAACGGTTACTCCTTTGCTCTGTTTTCTGCCCTCCTACCATTTCCCCGCGCAAACTCAATTCGCGCTGGCTGAAATACGCCGTACTATCGGCGTTGTAAAACGACCGATTGGAATCAAGGCGCGGCGCCAGAACAAAAGCGACTGATCCGGTAGCCGTTTGCAGGCGATCCCCTTGGGAATCGAGTCGCACCGGTCCGATCACCTGCGGCGAGCCGACCCACACCAGGCTGGGATAATCCAGAACCGAACCTGGCGGTGTCTGCGCATTCCAACGGCGCAAATCCTCACTTGCCCGCAACTGCTGATCGAAACCAGCCACCGGGTAACCTGGCTTAGGCACAGCGATATTTTCCTTGCGGAAGAACCATAGCGCCTGCGGAATGGTCGAACAATCCGCGCACTGACCGGTGGTAATGCGATAATCGGCGGCCGGATACAAACCATATGCCGGTGAAGTTTCTGCCGTTCCCGTCTGTACGATCATCATGAATAGGCTGACCAGAAGTCGTCGTCTAAATTTCATGATCGCATTCTAGCGCGTGGATATGTATTTTATTAACAGCCTTTAAGCGAGCGGAAAACATCAACCATGTACCACGGAGAACGATTTAACGCCTGGACACACCTTGTCGGTACCGTTTTCTCCGTTATCGGGGTGGCTATCCTGATCGTCATGGCGGTCGCCTCGGGTGACCCTTGGAAGATCGTCAGTGCCTCGATCTACGGTAGCACGCTGATTCTGCTCTACAGCGCCTCAACGCTGTATCACAGCGTACGTGGTCGGGCCAAAATCATCCTGCGCAAGCTCGACCATCTATCGATCTACTTGTTGATAGCAGGCACTTATACGCCCTTCTGTCTGGTCACCTTGCGCGGCCCGTGGGGCTGGTCACTGTTTGGTATTGTATGGACGCTTGCCGCTGTAGGCATGTTGCAGGAAATTAAACCGCGCTCTGACGCCAGAGTCATGTCGCTGGTCATCTATGCGGTCATGGGTTGGGTCGTACTTGTGGCCATCAAGCCATTGCTTGAGCATCTTGAAACAGCCGGTTTCGTGTGGCTGGCCACCGGTGGGCTGATCTACACCATCGGTATCGTTTTTTACGTCTACGACAGCCGCTTCAAGCACTGGCACGGAATCTGGCACCTCTTCGTACTTGGCGGCAGTCTGGCGCACTATGTCGCCATCGCCGTTTACGTATTCTAAAGTACGTTTGTGTCCTTCACCCCGATTCGCGCCCTCAATCGGGACTTGAGGAGCGTCGTATTGTCATCTCCGAAATAGGCGACATCACAATCGGGGCGTCGCAGAAATAGTAATGCCCGGCAGTTGGCACCCTCCAGGATTATTTGAGGTGGTGTGCAATAGTTCGCGCAGAAGCTTCCAAATATTCTTGGCCGTTAGCAGGGTTAACGATACTTCTTTGGGTGAATACCGTTGTCGCAAGACGATGAACAACAACCCATGCGCCGCCCGAATGTTCTCGGCGCTGATCGGCGTCAGGACAGCATCGAGTGTTGTGCGCACCCCATTGTGCTTGAGCACATCGAGTAGCTTTGGAATATCCGGCGGTCCGACGGGAATCTCTTTATCGACGGCCGTAAACATCTGAGACGCTAGCGTCCCAGATCCCGTAATTTCGAGCATCGGGCGACCGCCATTACCGTCGCTAAAACCATGCACGGCGCCAACGGGAGCGGTCTTTGCTGAGAAGCCGCAGCCCTCCGCGATGGCGGATTTTAGGTTGGAGTGAATCCTTTTTGCCTCACTCTGCGGTGAACAGGCGAATAGCTAAAGGTGGCAGGGTGATCCAGTCGGAGTTTGTCGGGCCGGGCAGCAGTTCCCGCATCTGCTGTGGTGAGCACTCTAGGATTTTGGCCGCTTTGGCGGTGCTGAAGCGGCTTTCCGTGTAAGCGTCCGGATTGATCAAAGTCAGGACGCTTGCGGCGCGCGCACCACGTCTAATCAGCGCAACAACAGGGTCGCCCACCCCGGACAGGAGTTCCTGTGGCCCCTCCTCATTGAGCACTGGGGTGGCTGCCTTCATGGCATTGACCTCGCCGATGAACCGGCTCAGATCGAAACTTGGCGTTTCCCAGCCCTCCGGGCGAGTAGTCACCACATTGAGTTTACGACGAAAGCCGTATTCGTAGCCCATGGTCAACATCAAACCGCTGGAAAAGGCCGCCGCGAACAGGTATCTCAGGCGGGATACACGCTCGTCACCGCCGTTCTCTTCGGCCAAGCGTTCGGTGTCGTGGCTTTCGGGGAAGGCGATGGAGGGAGCGATGGCACGAAATAGAGCGTACTGCTTCATGAGCCAATCGGCACGGAAATCCCACCACTTGCTGGAATTGAACAGGTAATCAAAGCCGGCCGCCTTGAGTTGCAGTACCTCCTTCGGCTGGCAGCCCAGCGTTTCCGCGAAGAACATTGCATCTGGATTGCTGTCTCGGGCTACCGCGATGATTGGCGCCCAAACGTCGCTCGGAATTTTATAGGCCGCGTCGCCACGGAAACCGTCGAAGCCTAGTTTTACGTAGTGACGAACGAGCTCCTGCCAATAACTGACCAGTCCCTCGCGGTCTGGCGTGTTTTCGAAGTCAATATCGGCCAGATCGCCCCAGACGGTACGCTTTGCGACGTTATTCACGTCGTCGGGATCGACGGCGAAGGGGGAGCGCAAACTCCCATCCGGCTCGTGCGCAAACCATTCCGGGTGTGCTTCCGCCAGCAAGGAGTCCTTTGACGTGTGGTTAATCACCAAATCCATCATCACCCGCAGGCCATGGCCGTGAGCCGCTTTAATGAAATGACCGAGGAGGGTAGACGCTTCTTCCTGGCTACCACCCTGAAAGAGTGGGTGCAGGCGATAGTAGTCCTTGACGGCGTAGAGGCTTCCCGAAAAGCCCGGGTAATGGAATGGGTTGATGAAGACCCAGTTGAAACCCATGCTGGCGATACGGGGCAGGTGCGACTCCCAATTCTCGGTGCTGCCAGCCAGAAGGGGAAAAAGGTTGTAAATCCTCGGTGCGTCGCTCGTGTTTTGATGTGGCATAGGGTCCGATGAGTGGGTATGAATCGTCAACCGAAAACGTCGTATTAAAAGGACAGGAAATTCAACCATCCTCCTCGGAGTATCCCCGCACCTTCCGCCCATCGTCAACCGTAATTTACCGCCAGGTTCGTGGGCCGGAGCTGTTGTCGCAAGACCGTGAACAACAGCTCATGTGCAGCCTTCGAGTTAACAATATGTCATAACATTATCGCCCTTTTGTTTTGCGGACGGAACGTCAGCCATGCCATGCCGACGAACCCATAGCGGGAAGCATCACGCCCTGGCTTCATTGAACAAGCCGAGAGCATGATGATTTATTACTCGATGCCCGATGCCATCGAATTCAGAAGCCCTGAACAACAATTTTGCCCTTTGCCCGCCCGGTTTCGATCAGCGCATGTGCCGCCCGAATGTTCTCGGCGTTGATCGGCGTCAGGACGGTTTCGAGTGTCGTGCGTATTCGTCCGGCGTCGATTTCATTGGCCACATAGTTCAGCAGTTTGTGCTGCTCGATCATATCCGGTGTCTTGAACATCGCGCGGGTAAACATCAGTTCCCAGCGCAGGCTGGCCGCCTTCATCTTCATGCCGGCCATCGGCATCGGCAGATCGGTATCATCAATTGTGACAATCGCACCCTGCGGACGAATCAACTCAACTGCGGCGTCCCAGTGGCGCATGTCATTGAAGATCGCGATGTGATCGACATGCTTAAAGCCAAGCGCACGCACCTGTTCGATCATGGGTTTGCGGTGATTGACCACATGATCCGCGCCCAATTCCTTGACCCAGCTCTCGGTTTCTGGACGCGAGGCGGTGGCAATCACGACCAGCCCGGCGGCCTTGGCCAGTTGAATTCCGATCGAGCCCACGCCACCCCCGGCACCGATAATCAGAATGGATTGCCCCTTGTCTGCACCGTCACGATCAATGCCCAGACGATCAAAGAATGACTCGTAGGCGGTAATCGTAGTCAGCGGCAGCGCCGCTGCTTCGGCAAAACTCAGGCACTTCGGTTTGAAACCGACAATGCGCTCATCCACCAACTGAAATTCTGCGTTGGAACCGGAGCGCGTAATATCGCCGGCGTAATAGACTTCATCGCCAGGTTTAAACAAAGTGACTTCGGGGCCAGCGGCTTCAACAATGCCGCTGGCGTCCCAGCCTAGAACACGGGGCGGATTTTCAACCGTGTCTTTTGGTGCGCGGACTTTGGTATCGACGGGGTTAATCGACACGGCCTTCACCGCAACCAGCAAATCACGCCCCTGCGCGTTCGGTTTGGGCAACTCCACGTCAAGAAACGCCTGGGGGTTATTGACGGGCAAATAATGTGTCAGGGCAACGGCTTTCATCCTATTTCTCCTAGTTTCGTCGTGCTTAGCCAATCGGCGTCATTTCGTTCAGAATAAAATCGGCCACCGCGCCGTCGGTCGCTTGCATATAGGCGGAGAGGTGAGGTGCATTCATGTGGATCTGCCACAGCTCACGCGATTCCCAGTTCTCATAAAACATGAAATGTGCCTGATCATCGTTATCGCGGTGCAGGACATAATTGACGCAGCCTTTTTCAGCGCGCGTAATCGGGATCAGCTTTTCCAGCTCGGTCTTGACCAGATCAACCTGATCGGGGTTGGCGTGAATGTTGGCGATGATGGTAAGTTGGGGCATGGTGGCTCTCCTTGGTTGGAAGTGTGCAGAATAACCGTTTGCTCCAGCCGGATAAACTGCCAGAATACGAAATATCAATCCGGACATTCCGTACAATGCTCCTTAGCAACATCACCCTGTTCCTGCAAATTGTCGAAAAAGGCAGCCTGAGCGCTGCTGGACGCGAAGCAGGGCTTTCGTCGACCACGGTCTCCGAACGGCTTGCGGCGCTGGAAGCTCATTTTGGCGTTGTTCTTTTGAACCGCACGACGCGAGCCATCAGCCTCACCGAAGAAGGACGCACGCTGGTCGAAGGAGCCAAATCAGTACTGGGCGAAGTCGAAGACCTTGAAACCCGCATCCGCCTCGGCGCACAAACGCTGTCCGGTTCGATCCGGATCAGCGCACCGAGCGACATTGGGCGCAGCGTTGTTTCTCCCGCGATCAACCAGTTTCTGTCTGAGCACCCGGCCATCTCCATCGAACTGCTGCTGTCCGACGGCTACGTTGATATTGTCAGCGAAGGCATTGATATTGCCTTGCGTTTCGGGCCGATCACCGATAGCTCCCTACGCGTCAAAAGCCTGGGTCGAAAACGGCGGGTGCTCTGCGCGGCCCCTGACTATATTGAAAGTCACGGCGCCCCGAAGAAGCCAGTCGATCTCAAGCAACACAATTGTCTTGTCATGCGTTTTGGCGGCAATCTCGACAACGTGTGGCGCTTTGGCGCAGATGCACTGCAACAGATCGTCACCGTGCGCGGTGACCGCATCGCCAATGACGGCGCGCTGGTGCGGCAGTGGTGCCTGGCCGGTTACGGCATCATGCTCAAGTCGGAACTCGATGTCGGGCCGGATCTGCGGGCTGGCAGGCTCGTCGAGCTGCTGGCGGACTATGCCCAGCCACCTTCCCCGCTGCAACTACTATTTCCACCCAGCCGCGCTCAGCCGAGACGAGTGCGCGAACTAACTGACCGGCTAGCCTTAGTGGTTCAACAACTTGAAGTGATTGCAGCAAATTAAGCCCGTCGGACTTTGGCGTATTACCGGTCTGCAACCTTTTAGACACTTCGACTTTTCGATATCAACAGCCAATCAGGGATTGCCGCTTGGGGGACCGCAACTCACCACGTTGCTGAAGCTCAGCAATTCCCAGCAAATAAATCGTAGCTTGATGGCTGAGCGGCAGCTTATCAAAATTCCTACTCACCCTTTGGACCCTTTGCGGGCACTGGCTGCTGCAAATTGTGGGACGGCTTCGCTGCGTCTCCGAACGGTCAAACCGAACTCGTGCCGCCGTCTTTGTACTGGTCGCTGAATCGCCAATGATCGGTCCTGCTGGTACTTCTGACATTCTCACGCCGTGTCGGCCGATGCTTTGGGTGGTTTTGAAGCTTCGCAGCCGCGCGGAAACTCACCAACGGCGGATTCCGCTGCAGCGTCTATTGCCCAGATCCGATGGGTCCAGGCCAGTGGGTAGGAAAAAGGGCCGAGAAGCTTGTTAGCCGGTTAGGTTTTCCGGGCATATAGCTTGGAGGCTATCCATGCGCCAATGACCAGTTCGGCCCAAGCGATCGGAAATAGGATAAAGGCGGTAGACCATTCGCCTAGCCCCGAGTTGACGGTGGCGATCCAGAAGATGCCGATGGTGGCCAAACTGGTTGTGGTGCCAGAAATCAAAACAGATTTGAGGTTGTTGCCAAAAGCTTGGGCGCACAGCCAGAACGTAAACACCAAAATCGCGGTGAGGAGCGTATCCCAGCCGCCCCAGATCATGGCAATCGCCAGGTTGAATTGATCGAGGCCGTTTAACGCGATCCGTCCAGCAAAAAAAGCTTCCATTCTTGGGAACACAACAAACAGCGCCCTTAGCACTTCACCGAAGTGTATCCAAACGCTAGTGATGAGCGTAATGACGATAAATGGCTTGATTTCAAACTTGTTTTTCATGGGTACTCTGTTCACTCTGATGGGACAAAACCGCTGACATTAGCGTAGGTGCTGCGCAAATTTCAACAACCGGTGAGTAAGCTTCGAATCTGCTCGGGAAGGTCTGACGCCAGCACGATGGCACCATGGCCGGGAAGCAGCAGGTTGGGGGGCGAACTGTAAAGCAACGCGAGTGCAC
>JBBRDR010000039.1:0-20680 GCA_038203745.1 Burkholderiales bacterium
CCGGTTGTCGCAGGTGACATCTTCGCGCCAGCGCGTGACGGCAAGATCCTTCCAGTGACTGTAACCGCCGCCAGCGTTGGTGACCATCACGTGGTAACGGCCGTTCGACAACAATTGCACTTCGGGAATCGGCGTATCGGAACTATTGAAGACCCGTATTGGCATCTCTGTGACTTCCGGCGTCGAGCGTACTTCGGCGAGTTTGGCCGTGTGTGAGAACAAGGCCGTTTCCTTTGGAATCCGTTCTTGCAGCAGCAGCATGACGGCCTGGAATAAGCGGTCTGATTCAAAGCGCTTCTGCATTGGGCGGTTCAGCATCAGATAAGCCAGAGAAAGCAGGCTCATACCCTGATGGTGCGCCATGAAGGAGCGTACGACAGCACTCGATTGCCCGCGACGCTGCCGCGCGGACGAGTAATCAATCGCTTCGAAAAAGCCAAACTTGCCCATAAATCCATCACCCGCCAGACGTTGCAGATTCAGACAGGCTTCTTCGGGTGCCACCATCAACGCAAGCACCGACGCATAGGGCGCAATCACCAGATCGTCAGCCAGTCCGCGTTTGAGCCCGAGACCCGGAACACCGAAGGCGCGGTACTGGTAATTGAGGTGCACGTCGACCGTGTTGTAGCCGGATTCGGACATACCCCACGGCACACCCCGCTGTTTGCCGTACTCGATCTGCCGCGCTACTGCGGCCTTGCAAGTCTGGTCAAGTAAGGTGTTGTCGTAGGTCGGCATGACCAGTAACGGCATCAGATACTCGAACATCGAGCCGCTCCACGACAGCAGAACCGGATCACCACCCGTCGCCGTTAGCAAACGTCCAAGTGCAAACCAGTTCTCCTGCGGCAACTGTCCCTGTGCAATGGCCACGAAACTGCACAATCGCGCTTCGGAGGCCAGCAGATCGTAGTAACCCGAGTCCAGGCGGCGTTCAGCCACGTTGTAGCCGATGGTCAGCAAATGCCGCGACTTGTCGAACAGGAAGCCATACTCCATGATTGACAGCTCTCCGCATTGCTGCGCCAGCCGCTCAAAGGTCAACATCCGCTCCTTGGCAGGATGACTGTCGGACCGAGCCAATTCACGCAGGGTCGGCATGCTCACGATAGCGTCACGCCCAGAAATTGCTTCCAGCTCGCTCTGTGCTGCGAAATACATCAGATCATCGAGCATGGCATGGCATTGCCGGGAAAGTGTCTGCGCCCACGCCATTGCCTCACCGGCCTTTACTCCGCTTTCCGGCACTTTTTCAGCACGACCATCAAGGTTGGCCGCATATTGAGTGGCCAGATTGTCAGCACTGGCCGTCAAGCGTGTGAGGGTCATGTGTACGGCAACACGATTATCAAATGGGGCCGTACTCGCCGACTGTAGTGCGTGACGAAACTCGGCCAGTTGACTGGTGACCAGCCTGCCCGTGCCGTCTACCAGTTCCTCAATGATCCTGAACGTGTCGCTGAGGCCATCGAACATCCGCAACGGAAGAATTTTTTCATCGGCGATGGCGAGCAATCCTGCCCGCAAGGTCAGCAGATGGCCGGCGAGATTCCCGCTATCCACTGTCGAAACGTACAAGGGCGCCAGTGGCTGCAATGACTGCGTGTCGTACCAGTTATAGAAGTGTCCCCGGTAGCGTTCGAGGCCTTGCATTGTCGCGAGAGTATTGGCCGTGCGCTGGGCCAGTTGCCCGGTGGTGATATAGCCGAAGTCATAAGCAGACAGATTCGCCAGCAGCGCCAGGCCGATGTTGGTTGGCGAGGTGCGATGCGCAACAGCCATGACACGGAATTCCTGAACATTGTCAGGCGGCAGCCAATGATCATCCGGACCGACGAACTTGTCGAAGAATGCCCAGGTTCGACGCGCCAGCACACGCAGGAAGAGGGTCTGCTCAGTGCTCAGCGCGGCTTTGCGCTGAACTAGCGGACGGCTGATCCACCAGGTAATGAATGGCGACACAAGCCACAGCATCAGTACCGGCGCGGCGACAGACAACGCAGCCGGGTTCAGGAACACCAAACTGATTGCTGCAGCAAGCGCAAAAGCCGGTGCAAACCACATCGTCTGCAATGAGGCGACAAGTTCGCTGTCACCTCTCTTGGCCATTTTTTGATCGGCCTCCCGATCCGCTTCGCTCGACGGGTTCCATTCGAGCAGTCTTTTACCAGTGACCAACAAGCGCCAGAGGGTTCGTACAATGGCCTGCAAACTGAAAAACGACTCATAGGGCAGGCAGGCCAGCTCGAAAGCCATCTGCTTGCCTTGTCGTGCAGCCGAACGGGCCACCGCAGAGAAATGCTGCCGCAACAACACTTCATCCGGTTTGCGCAGCACATCAAGAAGCCCACCACACAGGGCGGGGATCAAGAGAAGGCCGATTACCGATACCGTCCACATTGCAGGAAGCGACAGCAATAACCATCCGGTCAGCAAGAGCAAGGACAATGCGGCAGGAACGAGACTGCGCCGCAGGTTGTCGAGAAGCTTCCATTGCGACAAAGCTGATAACGGATTTTTGTGGTGCAGGTCTGTCTCGTCGCCCCGCGTCCCGGCCAATTTGAATGGTACGCGTCGCAGCAACCAGCTAGCCAGTTGCCAGTCACCTCGAATCCAGCGATAACGGCGGTTAACGTCAGCGCCATAGCGTGCTGGATAGTCCTCGTACAGATACACATCGCTTAACAAGCCGGCTCGGGCGTAGCACCCTTCCAGAAGGTCATGGCTGAGTATCCTGTTCTCGGGAAAGCGCCCGCCAAGCGCTTGCTCGAAAGCATCGACATCGTAGATTCCCTTGCCAATAAACGAACCTTCGCCGAAAACATCCTGATAAACATCCGAGACGGCGCGTGTGTAGGGGTCGATACCCGGCTCGCCGCCATACAGTCGGGCATAGCGCGAGCGGTTTGTCCCCGGCAGGCTGATTGCCACGCGCGGCTGCAAAATGCCGTAGCCTTCAACAACCCGCCGTTTTTCCGCATCGTACCGGGGCTGATTCAAAGGATGCGACATGGCGGCAACAAATTGCCGTGCGGCATCGCGCGGTAACTGCGTGTCTGTATCCAGGGTAATGACGTACTTCACGCCGGACAGAACACGTATATCCCCGACAATCAATGAAAAGGCGTCCCGGGCCTCTGCGCCGTGTCCTGAGTGTTCACCCAGCCGCAACAGCGCATTCAAGTCGGCCAGCTTGCCACGCTTGCGCTCGTAACCCATCCAGAGCCGATCGGTTGGATTCCACCGGCGCGGACGATGGAAGAGGAAGAAAATGTCATTCCTGATTCCGGTGACGACACGCCCGTATTTCTCGTTGAGCTCGTCAATTCTCGTCTCTGCCAGTTGCAGCAGCAGTTCATCCGCAGGAAGCGATTCCTGACGCGAGTCGCAAAAATCAGTCAATAGGCCGAAATACAAATAGCTGTCTTGATTAGCCAGAAACCTAACTTCCAGCGCCTCAACCAGATCTTCAACGTTCTGCTCGCTGCCGAGCATGGTCGGAACGACTACCAGCGTACGCGAGTGCACCGGAATACCCGCTGAATAATCCATTCTTGGCAAGGTGCGCGGCGTCACCAGCAGAGTAGCCAGCCAATTCACCAGAGCCACGGCCAACTGGCTTACGGCCAGTACCGAGAGCACTCCGAGCAGCCACAGCATCCAGTTATGCGCCCCGCCAGAATGTGCCTGCATCAACAAACCACTGGTGATGAGGGTAGTGATTAACGCGATGGCGCCCAGATAGAGGAACAAGGGCATCCGGCGCGCTGCTCTACCCATGCTTTCAGCAAAGGACAGACGAACTTCTGCAGCCCGCTCAAGCGCCGGCAAGCCTTTATCAATTAGGTAATACCCGACATGCCCGGCACGATTGGCCGTACAACTCAGCGCATCGGTTGCATCAGTTAACACTTCGGCATGCGCCATCTCGACGACCTTGCGAGCCACTTCGTCTTCAGACAGTCGACCCTTCTTCGCTATTCTTTCCGTCGCGTGGCGATAGCGGTCACGTGTGACAAAATCCATCCGGCCATAAACGCCGCCCGGATCCCCAAGCAGGGTCTGTTCGACAATACTCATGGCCTCAACAAACTTGCGCCAATCCACCGCCCCCAGAACCCGTAGGCTACCGATGCTGTTGCTGATCGAGACCTGATCAGCCGCTTGCTGCTGATTCTCACTCTGGATCAACTGTTCGATAGTCAGGCCCGCTTCAGCGAGTTGCTGCTCAATCCAGGTCAGAGGCAAGGACAAGGCGGGTCCGCGACCTTGCAAGCGGCGTGCGAACTCGGCAACAAATGCTCCAACCATCGGCGGATTCGAACGCGCCATATCGGCAACGATCAAAATCAGGTTCTTCGAGTTTTTTTCGGCGCCATCGATAATTTTTTCAGCCCACGAGTGCGCCAGGTTTCGTTCGACCAAGTCAGCCGCAATACGCAGAGCAACACGTCGGAGATTCTCGATGACGGCGAGACGCAACATGATCGGCGTTGCCCACAACTCGCCGAGTTTGAGAGACGTAACGTTCTGATAGGCCAAAATGAAGCGGCTGAGAACATTCGTGTCAACATAGCCATCACCATGCGAGATGATTTCAAGCGCAATGTCATAGACGCGTGGGCGACCGGCCGATGGGCCATTCTCCAGACGCGGCAGTTCAAGACTATATCCCTTTGGCAAATGCCGCTTGGCCGTGCGAATCTGTTCTTCAATAAGATAAAAATTATCGAGCAGCCATTCGCCGGCTGGGGTGATTCGTTGGTTCTCGGTAACGGATGCTGTCAACAGGTTGCATACGCTGACCAGAGTAGTTTCGTTTTCTGCCAACCTGTCCAACAGTTGGTCTGGTGCGCCGCTTTGTGCCAGATGATGGGAGAGTGCCAGCACTTTTCCATGCTGCTCCATCTGATCGGCACTGAATAATTCCGCGCGCAGTGGAGGTTCTCTTACAAGGCGAGTTCGGGGTAGATAGCCAGTGCGCAAACGCGCCGACAAACCTTGAAAAGGCTTGATGTATTTCTTGCCAGGACTCAATTCAGGCGAACCTTTCCAGAAAATGAAATGGAAACGACGAACATGGCTTCGAAAAGAAAGGACTACGAATCCACCAGAACCCTGACGGTATCAGGCAGAACTGTGTCGCCGGGATAACGAAACCTCAGTACCATCATCTCATCAACATATCCGGCTGATTCACTTCAGGGTACAGGAGTTACCTCATCAAAAAGCATAAACTTGCCCGTAGCCAGTCCGAAAAAAATTCCGGCGATGACTTACGGGCAATTGACTTTTACTTGACGCGCATATCGTTCTTGACAGATTTCACGCCAGCAACGGTACGTGTAACTTCAACAGCCTTGTTCACCGCCGTTTGTGAACTTACAAAACCGCTCAGTTGAACAGCACCCTTGAAGGTTTCGACATTGATTTCTGCAGACTTCAGGGTCGGCTCATTAAAGATTGCCGCTTTTACTTTCGTGGTAATGGCGGCGTCGTCAATGTACTCGCCCGTACCTTCCTGCTTTGACGTTGACGCACAGCCGACAACAGTAACCAGCATGACGGCCATAAATAGAGCTGAAAGATACTTGCCAAATTGTTTCATGATTAACTTCTCCAAATGTGAATAGAACTGAACAATGCTTGTATTACGTTAGTCTGTCGGTAATGTGTAACGAGAAACTGCGTAGTAGGCGACGATCAGCAAGGCTGAACCGAGAACGACATCCATGACAACACCCGGATTTACGCCATTGACGATATTGCTGGAAACAAACCCGGCGATGAGCCTTGGTACGATCCATGCGGATAACGACATGACAGCCTCTTGAACCTTCCTGATCATGAGACTCCCGGTGCGGCGCAATACGTCGTTCCGAGACCTCAGGAGCAGAATATGAAGAAAGCCAGAACTTGTCGGTGCGGTACCGCACAGAGCAGCAAGGCAGATTTTTCCGGGCGCTTACGTTGCCTTTGGCAGAACAATCGTTCCGGTAACCAGCAGGCATGCAAAGTCTTCAGTGAGCAGAGGGTGACTGAAGAGATAACCCTGCCCCTCAGAGCATTGCCGGGTACTGAGGAATGAGAATTGTTCAGGTGTTTCAACGCCTTCGGCAAAAACCCGATGTTTGACGCTTCTGCCCATGCTGATTACAGCACTGACAATGGTGGCGTCGTCTGCATCAGTCGCGATGTCTCGCACGAAAGATTGATCAATTTTAAAAGTATCAATCGGAAAGCGCTTCAGATAGCTCAGGCTCGAATAACCGGTGCCAAAATCGTCAATAGCCAGCTTGACGCCTATACCTTGGAGTGCTTCAAGCACGCGCGCCGACGCTTCAGCGTCATGCATGAGAATACTTTCGGTCAGCTCCAGCTCAAGATAGGCTTTGGGCATATCTGTATCCTCAAGAATCTGAACCAACTCTTGCAGAAAGTCCTTGTGCCTGAACTCCACTGCAGAAATATTGACTGACACGGGCACGGCATGCAGACCGGCATCAAGCCATGACTTGACTTGAAGGCAGGCTTCGCGCAACACCCAGCAGCCAATTGGCACAATGAGACTGTCGCAGGATGCGCTTTCACGCTACCGTCGAATTCCTTGCTGACTGGAGACACACTGTCTCACCTATGTGCGACAGCGAACTGATCGGACGATCAATTCCTCCTATAAATGATCTCGTCGAGGGCAATCCCGCACTTGATGGCTATTTCGCAGGATTTTTGTGATGAGAATTTGTACAAAGCAATGGTTCGCTGCCGTGAGCCCCCGATACCGACTGTTACGCCACACTCAAAATCATTGCACACACAGTTTGAGGCTTTGTTCAAGACGTTCAAATGGCAAATGATCAAGAATCTAGTCCTGGCCTGAGTGCCGCCACGGCAGCAACGCGACTGAAGCAGGACGGCTTCAATGAGTTGCCGTCGCCTGAGCGGCGTGGATTCCTGCGCATCCTCTTTGAAGTCATCCGCGAGCCGATGTTCGCACTGCTGATCGGCGGTGGTATTGTCTATCTGCTGCTGGGCGACCAGATCGAAGCCCTGCTCCTGCTGCTCTTCGCCTGCCTTTCGATCAGCATTACCATCGTTCAAGAGTCACGCAGCGAAAACGTACTGGAGACGCTGCGCAATCTGGCGAGCCCGCGCGCACTGGTGATCCGCGATGGCCAGAGAATTCAAATTGCCGGTCGGGAAGTCGTGCGCGAGGACCTGATCGTCATTGCCGAAGGCGACCGGGTATCGGCCGACGCCCAACTCGTCTCGTCGCAAGACCTGCTGCTCGATGAATCGTTGCTCACCGGAGAATCCATTCCGGTTCGCAAGCAGGCACCGACCCCATCCACTAAGAACCTGGAACCCTCTGCCGTACCCCGGCCGGGAGGCGAAAATCTGCCCTTTGTCTTTGCCGGAACGCTGGTCGTACGTGGTAGCGGACAGGCGCTCGTCACGGCGACCGGCCTGCGCAGCGAAATGGGCAAGATCGGTCGGGCGCTTGAAACCATCACGACGGAACAGCCGCTCTTGAAGCTGCAGATTGGTCGTCTGGTGCGTATTTTCGCCATCGTCGGTGCGCTAGCCGGTGGATTGGCCGTGCTGCTCTTCGGCTTGCTGCGCGGATCGTGGCTGGAAGCCATGCTCAGCGGCATTGCCCTCGGCATGTCCCTGCTTCCCGAAGAATTTCCCTTGGTTCTGGCGGTGTTCATGGCCATGGGCGCGTGGCGCATTTCGCGGGCGCGCGTGCTGACCCGCCGTGCGTCAGCCATTGAAACACTGGGTGCGACAACGGTCTTATGTACCGACAAGACAGGTACGCTGACCGAGAATCACATGACCATCGTGGCTATCCTCGACGCCGACACGCGCTGGGAGGTGAAGGCCAAGCCGCTGATCACCGACACGATCCGCGACGCACTGGAAGTGGCCCTGCTCGCCTGTCCGCGCGAACCCGCGGATCCGATGGATATCGCCGTTCATAAACTCGCCGAAGCCCAGATTGGCAACAGCGCGGAACGCTTCGCCAGGCACACCCTTGTTCGTGCCTATGGCCTCAGACCTGATTTGTTCGCTGTAGCGAATGTTATGTCCAGCGAGGAAGGCACCACTACGGCCTACGCCAAAGGCGCGCTCGAAGCAATTGCCGAGCTTTGCCATTTGCCGGCGGATCGGCTGGCCGAAATCGGCAAGCAAGTCGATGCACTGGCCGACGAAGGCGTTCGCGTACTTGCCCTGGCCAAAGCCGGCAATGTGCTGCCGGAACAGGACTTGCCTGAAACGCCCCGAGGCCTCGACTTCGCCTTTGTCGGGCTGATCGGTTTTGCCGATCCCCTGCGCACCAATGTCCCTGCCGCCATCGCCGAATGCCGGTCTGCCGGAATCCGGGTGGTCATGATCACTGGTGATTATCCGGCCACGGCACGTGCCATCGGCAAGCAGGCCGGCGTCGACGCAACGGACGTGCTATCCGGCGACGAGATGGAAGCCATGACGGATGAGCAGCTCGCGCTGCGCGTCAAGACAACCTCGATCTTTGCCCGCATCCAGCCCGAACAGAAACTGCGCATCGTCCAGAGTCTCAAGACCAACGGCGATATCGTCGCCATGACCGGCGATGGCGTCAATGACGCCCCGGCCATCAAGGCCGCACACATCGGCATCGCCATGGGTGGCCGCGGTACCGACGTCGCCCGTGAAGCGTCGGCCATTGTTCTGCTCGATGATGATTTTGGCTCGATTGTCAAAACCATCCGCCTCGGGCGGCGCATCTACGACAACCTGCGTAAGGCGATTGAATTCATCGTCGCCGTGCATATCCCGATCGCCGGTCTGGCCCTGCTGCCGTTGCTGCTCGGCCTGCCGCTGATCCTGACGCCGATCCACATCGCCTTTCTCGAAATGGTGATCGACCCGGCCTGTTCCATCGTCTTCGAAGCCGAGCAAGAGGAGGACGATGTGATGCAACGTCCCCCACGCGATTCGACCAGCCCTTTGCTGCTGCCCAAACGAATTCTGTGGGCGGTATTGCAAGGTTTGATTGTCTTTGCCATCCTGGCGGCCATTCTGATCGGTGCCACCCGCCTGGCCATGCCGGAGCCCGATCTGCGGGCATTGGTCTTTACCTCGCTGATTCTGATCAACATCGGGCTCATTCTGGTCAATCGCTCGTTCAAGTCCTCGCTCATCCGCGCCTTTATGCGCCCTAACCGCTCGCTGTGGGTTCTCATCGGCAGCATCGGTGCCCTGCTGGCGACGGCCTTATTCTGGTCGCCGGCGCAATCACTGTTTCACTTCGGCACCTTGCACGGCAACGATCTGGCACTCTGCGTGGGCGCCGGATTCTTGAGCCTGTTTGTTCTGGAGATGATCAAATCCCAATGGTTCCGTCGTGAAAAAACTCTTCCAGCCTGAAGACGTGCCAAATATGCGTGGAAACATCACTGCATCCAGATTCGGCTATGTTGCCCAGCGCACAGACGGGAACTGAGATCACGCGCACTGTAATATTTGGAGCCGGCGTCCGGACAGAATGATTCTCCGGCACGCGTTGTAAACCAATATTTTTTGCAGCAGCACCATGCATTTCCGCTCCGCCATTCAGGGATACACCATGAAAAAAATAAAGATAGTTCTTTGTAGCGATGACTGGGTTGTGGCTAATGGCCAATCCGCTTTTCACCTACAAAGACCATCAGGACGTCTTTGACCTGCGCTGAAACTGCAGACCACTATGACTACCCTAAAAGAATTTACGGAATCGATAAGACACACTCTGGGAACAATCAGTACCACGCCACTCTCGACTCGATTGAAACTCATCATCCTCACGGTGTTGATGGTTTCCATCGGTAGTGGAATCGCCCTCTGGATAGTTCTGCGCACCCCTGACCTGCCGCCCGGTATCGCCTTTGGAAACGGTCGCCTGGAAGCGACAGAAGTGGATATCGCCACCAAGGTTGCCGGCCGACTAGCCACCCTGACACCTCATGAGGGTGATCGAGTTGAGAAAGACCAGGTAGTGGCAACACTTGATGCGGAAGACATCGCGGCCCAGTTGCGTGCCGCCGAGGCGCAGGTACGCCAAGCGCAGGAGATCACGCGTGAAGCAAAGGAAGGCGGGGTGCGCAAAGCCAATGCCGATCTCGTATTGGCACGAAAAACAATGCAGCGCTCACAGGAACTTGTAAAGCGCGGCTTTATCTCTGGCGACAAACTGGATCGTGATCGCAGCGTGCAACAAAGCGCCGAGTCAGCACTGGTGGCAGCGCATGTTCGCGTTGCCGAAGCCGAGGCCGGAGTGGAAACGGCCATCGCCAAAGGCCAAAGTTTGAGCGCCACGGTAAATGACACCTCACTCAAAGCCCCTATTAGCGGTCGTGTGCTCTACCGTTTGGCCGAACCCGGCGAGGTCATCCCGGCGGGCGGAAAAGTGCTGACAGTACTCGATTTGTCCGATGTTTTCATGGCCGTATTTCTGCCCACGGCCGAAGCGGGCAAGGTGGAGATCGGAAGTGCGGCGCGCATTGTGCTCGACGCACTGCCTGATCTGGTGGTACCGGCCACGGTCAGTTTCGTTGCGCCACGCGCCCAGTTCACACCGAAAGAGGTAGAAACAAGCAGTGAGCGCGAAAAACTGATGTTCCGCGTCAAGGTCAGAGTCGATGCCGGATGGCTGCTCCAGCATCAGGACATTACAAAATCAGGCATGCCCGGCATGGTCTACGTGAAAACCGCTGCGAGCCAGGCATGGCCGCCCCGTCTGCAGCCCCGGTAAGCTTCAGTGGCTGATAATTCAGGCACTGGCATTGTTGCGCGCTTGCAGGGCGTGACCCAACGTTATGGCAAGGTACTGGCGCTTGATAACATTGATCTAACAATTCCCTCTGACGAGAAGGTCGGCACCATGGTCGGCCTGATCGGGCCGGATGGCGTCGGAAAATCGACATTGTTGGCAATCCTTGCCGGCGCGCGGATGATCCAGTCCGGTCGCGTTGAAGTGCTTGGTACCGACATCGCCGATCGCCGTCAGCGTGCGCTGACCCAGCCACGCATTGCCTATATGCCGCAGGGCCTCGGCAAGAATCTCTACCCGACGCTATCAGTCTTTGAGAATGTCGATTTTTTTGGTCGCCTGTTTGGACAAAGCCGAAAAGAACGCCAGTCGCGCATTGAGGAATTACTCGCCAGCACAGGACTATCTGCCTTCCGGGAACGACCTGCGGCCAAGCTCTCGGGAGGCATGAAGCAGAAACTCGGCCTTTGCTGCGCATTGATACACGACCCCGACTTGTTGATTCTCGACGAGCCAACAACCGGTGTAGACCCGCTCTCGCGACGGCAATTCTGGGCGCTGATTGACAACATCCGTGACCGTCGACCCGGCATGAGCGTCATCGTCGCCACGGCTTACATGGAAGAGGCCGCGCGTTTTAACTGGCTGGTCGCCATGGATGCCGGGCGGATACTCGGCACCGGCTCGCCGGCCGAAATATTGGAACAAACTGGCGAAACAACACTGGAAGGCGCTTTTATCAAACTGCTGCCTGAAGAAAAGCGACGTGACCACCATGAACTCATCATCCCGCCGCGCCAGCCTCCCGGTGACCAACCCGCCATCGAAGCCAATGATCTGACGATGCGTTTCGGTAATTTCACCGCAGTAGACAATGTCGGCTTCCGTATTGAACGCGGGGAGATCTTCGGTTTTCTCGGCTCCAACGGCTGCGGCAAAACGACCACAATGAAGATGCTTACCGGCCTGCTTCCGCCAACCAAGGGGCAAGCCGTGCTGTTCGGCAAACCGGTCAATGCCAACGATCTGGAAACTCGCAAACAGGTCGGTTACATGTCGCAATCCTTCTCGCTCTACGGCGAGCTTTCCGTGCGTCAGAACCTTGAACTGCACGCGCAGCTTTTCCACTTGCAGAAGGAACGCATCGCGCCGCGCATCACCGAACTGGTCGAACGTTTTTCGCTCGCGGCTTATCTTGATGACCGGGCGGCTGAACTCCCGCTGGGTATCCGCCAGCGCCTGTCGCTAGCCGTTGCCGTAGTGCATGAACCCAAGCTTCTGATTCTCGACGAACCTACGTCCGGGGTCGACCCGATAGCGCGCGACGAATTCTGGGCACTACTTGTTGAATTGTCGCGCAAGCAGGGTGTCACCATTTTTATTTCCACGCACTTCATGAACGAGGCCGAACGTTGCGACCGCATTTCCTTGATGCACGCCGGCCGCGTACTGGCCAGCGACACGCCAGCGGCACTGTGCACGGCACGCGGCAAAGCCACGCTTGAGGAAGCGTTTATTGATTTTCTGGAAGAAGCCAGCGCAACAACGTCAAAAGGCGATCTTAATGACAAGCATTCGGAGAAGGCCGTGCCTATTGGCTCTCCTGAAGACAAGCCCGTAGATCAAGAATCCACGCGGCTTCCATGGCATAGCGCCACATTCAGCCTGCGCCGTTTGCTCGGATACGCCAATCGCGAGGCGCTCGAACTGCGACGTGACCCGATCCGTCTGGTCTTTGCGCTGCTTGGTTCGGTATTGCTCATGTTCGTACTCGGTTACGGCATATCCTTGGACGTTGAAGGCCTGCGCTTTGCTGTACTCGACCGTGACCAAAGCCCGGAAAGCCGTGCCTATGTGCAGAACATTGCGGGTTCGCGCTACTTTGTCGAGCAACCGGTACTGTCCGAAAGTGCAGATATCGACCGGCGGATGGGCAATGGCGAACTGTCACTGGTCATCGAATTGCCATCAGGGTTTGGCCGTGACCTGCGTCTCGGGCGAAAGCCCGAAGTCGGTGCCTGGGTTGATGGTGCCATGCCGTATCGCGGTGAAACAATCCGCGGTTATCTCGCAGGTTTACACCAGAAATACGTGAGTGAACTGATCATCGAATCTACCGGGACAATTCCAAAGCAAGCCGCAAAGCTAATGACGCGCTACCGCTACAACCAGGATTTCAAAAGCATCTACGCCATGGTGCCGGCGGTAATTCCGCTCTTGCTGATTTTCATCCCGGCCATCCTGATGGCGCTTGGCGTGGTGCGTGAAAAGGAGCTTGGCTCGATCACCAACCTTTACGTAACGCCAGTGACTCGACTTGAATTCCTGATCGGCAAGCAGTTGCCCTATATCGTCATGTCGATGGCCAGCTTTTTCCTGCTTGTGTTACAGGCTGTACTCGTCTTTGACGTGCCAGTCAAAGGCAGCCTGCTCGCGCTTACTTGCGGGGCCCTGCTTTACGTAACAGTAACGACCGGTCTTGGCCTGTTGATTTCCACCTTCACCAGTACCCAGATCGCTGCGCTGTTCGGTACTGCGCTCCTGACCATTCTTCCGACAGTACAGTTTTCCGGGCTCACCACACCGGTTAGCTCGCTTGAAGGATTCAGCTTCTGGGTTGGTCAGTTCTTCCCGGCAACCTATTTTCTGATCATCAGCCGTGGCGTGTTTACCAAAGCGCTCGGATTTTCCGACCTCTCCGGGCAATTCCTGGCACTCGCCGCATTTATCCCGGTACTCACGCTTATCAGCCTTGCACTACTGCGCAAACAGGAAAAATAGACATGCTCCGGGCGAGAATTCTCAATAGTCTTTTCAACATCTACCGACTCGGCATCAAGGAACTGCGCAGCCTGGGCGCTGACAAAGTACTTCTCGTTCTTATTGTCTGGGCATTTTCAGGTGGAATATACGAGGCGGCAACAGGCGTTTCGATGGAGTTGCACAATGCACCGGTCGCTGTGGTTGACGAAGATCATTCGCCACTCTCACGGCGCATGATTGATGCGCTTTATCCGCCCTATTTCAAGGCCCCCGAGTTTATCGAGTTCAAGGATATTGATCCGGCGATGGATAAAGGACGTTACTCTTTCGTTATCGTCATACCGGCAGATTTCCAGCGCGACGTGGTCGCCGGGCGTTACCCCGAAGTGCAACTCAATATTGATGCAACAATCATGAGTCAGGCGTTCATTGGCGCCGGATACATTCAGGCCATTGCTGCCGGAGAAATCAATGACTTCTTGACCGGGACTCGTGAATCCAGTGAACTGCCGATCCGCCTGTCGACCCGCGTACGCTTTAACCCTAACCTTGCCGGCGTGTGGTTCGGAGGCGTGATGGAGGTCATTAATAACATCACCATGCTGACCATCATTCTCGTCGGTGCGGCACTCATCCGCGAGCGCGAACACGGCACCATCGAGCATCTGCTGGTCATGCCGCTGGCACCTTACGAAATCATGCTGGCAAAAATATGGGCCAACGGATTGGCCGTTTTATTTGGTGCGACCTTCGCCCTGACGGTGATAGTGCAGATGGTTCTAAAGGTGCCCATCGCCGGCTCGGTAACCCTATTTCTGGCAGCGGCAACGCTCTATCTGTTTGCTGCTGCCTCAATTGGCATTTTCCTCGGTACGCTGGCACGCTCGATGCCTCAGTTCGGATTGTTAATCATCCTGACCATCATTCCACTACTGATGCTTTCAGGCGGCGTAACGCCACGCGAAAGCATGCCGCAGTTCGTGCAATACCTGATGCTGCTGGCGCCCACTACCTACTTCGTACGATTGGCGCAGGCCATTCTCTACCGTGGTGCTGGCGCCAGTGTGGTTTGGGCTGATCTGCTAGCCATGCTGGGTGTCGGCAGCGTTTTCTTCATGCTGGCTCTGGCACGATTCCGCAAGTCGGTAACACAGACACAGATTTAGCGACGAGAAGAGCCATGGTCAAAACATTGCTCATGGCAGGAATAGCTACAGATTTAAAAATCAACCAGATCAGAAATTCTTACTTATCTTCAATCGATTTTTTGGTGAACAGATAATCTTTGAGATGCGTGGAAAACTTTGTATCTTTACGTCGTATCCATTCAAGCAGCATCGACGCGTGTTCCTTTTCCTCGTCCCGATTGTGCTCAAGAATTTTCTTGAGTTCCGGGTTGCCACACACCTCAGCACGCTGGTTGTACCAATCAACGGCTTCCAGCTCTTCCATCAGAGAAACAATGGCACGGTGCATGTCACTCGTCTCTACGGACAACTCATCGACAGATTCATGGTAAGTAGTACTGGACATTACATTCTCCCGGTAATTTTGCTATACAAATGCTTATTCAAACATTTCATCGTGACGACTTGCTCAATGATGAGACTCGGTTTATCGGTATCGAATCAGGGGCGCTATGCACGCCTTGATTTGTATCGTCCAGAACCCGGCCTGGAAGGAAATTCTTCTTCTCGCGCAGATTTCCTTCCCAGGTGCACTTCATCGAAATGCAACGGTAGCGGCGAATTCCTACGAAGAGGCTCACCAGCATGTCCTGTAAGCGTCGTGAAACACGAAATACTGAGGAGTTGCAGCATGGGCACGCACGTCCACCGGAAGAATTACTAGAATTTTTAGCGGGGAGAAATGGCAGAAAGAAGCGTCTGTAATTAATCATGAAACAACCCATTTAATGAAATCAACTGATACGGCGAACCTGACACTGTCCGCGCCTGATCGCCGTATTCAAGCTAATCGGATCAGGAAGAATGCTTTGGACGGTAGTCCTTATTGAGCTCTTCAAAATTCTTGATCTGTTTTTCGGCTTCGTCCTTGGTAATGCCATAACTCTCCTGAATCTTGCCTGCCAGATCGCCGCGCTTGCCGGCAATAACGTCAAGCTGATCGTCGGTAAGCTTGCCCCACTGTACTTTTACCTTGCCTTTAAATTGTTTCCAGTTCCCTTCAACGATATCCCAGTTCATATCAAACTCCTTTTATAAGTTTCTATTCCGGATGCCACTAACGAATTTGCCAATCCAGCTTCTCTCATTGGCACTGCCGACAACCACAGGCTAATCGCCTGCTCAAGAACAGTCTGTACGTTGTCGCACATACGATGATTCTTTCGGCCTGCGTCTCATTTTGAGGAACAGCGACTCAGACAAAACACTGCGACGAGTCCGGCCGCGACTCCGGCAATAACTTTCACCGGATTCTGCCTTGTGTAATCCTGTGTGGCTTTCATGGCACCACACGCATTGCTTGTCGCCGTGACTCGCGCATCGTGAAGTCTGGACTTTGTATCGCCCAACTTTGCTTCGAACCTCGTGCGAGCGTCGGCAAACTCTTCGGCGGCTGAATTGGCCACTTCCTTGAGCAGCTTGTTTGCATCATCGACAACGATTTTGATGTCATTAACAAGTTTTTCCTTCTTCACTTCGACAGCGCCACGACTTGCAGTAATTTCAGTATTCATCATTCCTCCTGAGGCGGGTTGGTAGTAGGCAGGCAATCTCAAAGGGATAAACCAGAACAGGATTGCCATTCAGAGAGATAGCGAGGTTAAACATAACCCGACCTTCCTCTGCTTTTTATCCTGACCTTCTCCAAACCGGCCGTCTGTGCGCCAGCGTACTCATGGCACACACCTTTGTTCAGTGTGTGCTGGCGAACAGACAGCTTTCTGCAATTGAGTAGCATGGTGTGCAAGGACATGGCGATGCGCGCTGGAATCAATAGTGATCACCGTCCAGTCCGACAACGAAACAGAGTCCGGGAAAAGTAACCGGAAACAGTTGATGTGCCGCAATAACAGTCTCTGACTCTGTACGGCTACAACAAACCGAAGGAGGCATCAAATGTCATTAGGAACAATTCTGCTGATCGTTCTGGTTTTCATGCTTATTGGCGCAATCCCGGCCTGGCCCCATAGTCGGGGATGGGGCTATGGCCCCAGTGGTGGTCTTGGGCTGGTATTTGTAATTCTTCTTGTTCTGTTGCTGATGGGCAGAATTTAGCGTGTGCATTTGATCTCGCCAACTGGCGAGATCAAATGTCCTTTTAGCGCTGCCTGCACGACCTATTGGCAGGCTTTTCTCATGAACTCAATAAGCGCCAAGCACCCTTAAGCGCGCCCGCAATTCGTCGACTTCATCCAGAAGATGAAGCGCGAGCGCTGCCCCGGCAGGATTAACGCCCAGATCACGCTGTAAGCGCAGTGCCACCGTGGCGCGGCGCATGTGGATGCCGCTGAACCGCCAGAACAGTGGCTCACCACCGACAGGCGTGAGCACACCTTCTTCGACCAGTTCAATAATGTAATCCACATGAACTGCGCAAGCGCAGCCAAGCTCATCCAGGGTCAGCTCAGTCTGTTCTTCCAGAATGCTTCCACTCAGTTGTGGCAGAAATTTATCGTTGTCCATGATTAAACCCCGAGTTTGGCGCGTGGGTTGAACGAGGGGAACTGCTCAGCCATGTAAAGGTAAAAGGCATTCGCCGCTTCGCTGTCTGCCGGAGGCAAAGCGAGTTGTATAAGCGCATAAAAATCACCCGGCGTACTCCCGGGAATCCCCCGCCCTTTCAGTCGCAGCTTGCCACCTGCAACGGATTTAGCGGGAATTTTCAGTTCGATCATTCCGTTTGGAGTAGGTACTTTCACCGTAGCACCCAAAGCGGCTTCCCAGGGAGCGACGGGCAAGTCGAGATAAACGTCGCGCTGTTCAACACGGTAGTGTGCATGCGGGTTAAACCCGATTTCCAGATAAAGGTCTCCTGGCTTGCCCTGCCCCGCACCCGGTGAACCTTGCCCCGTCAGGCGGATATGCTGCCCGCCATGAACACCGCGCGGTATAGTTACATTGAGCTGGTGCACGCGCATTGACACATGACCTTCTGCGTCTACTTCGGGTCGTTGCAGTGTGACGGTGCGCATGGCACCCGTGTAAGCATCTTCGAGATCAATCATTATCCTGGCGTGATGATCTTCACCCCGGGCATGCTGCGCCGAACGGCCTTGCCTTACGGGATCAAAACCCTGACCGTAGAGTGCCTCAAAAAAATCACTGAAGTCACTGGCACGGCCAGCGAAATCGCCACCCGCCTCTCTATCTCTGCCGCCAGCACCGGAGAATTCGAATCCCGCATTCCAATCAGGCGGCGGGCGGAAATCCTGACCTGCTTTCCAGTTGCTGCCCAACTGATCGTAGGCGGCACGCTTCTCAACATCCTTGAGTACCGCGTAGGCCTCGCCGAGTTCCTTGAAACGCGCCTCGGCATCCGGTGCCTTGCTGACATCCGGGTGGTATTTACGTGCCAGTTGACGATACATGCGCTTGATTTCTGCAGGAGTCGCATCGCGCGCCACCCCCATGATCTTGTAGTAGTCTTTGTATTCCATCTAGCGTCGCGGCGAAGAAGGCAGAGTGGCTTTCTTCTTATCCATTTCACTGCCCGGCACGTCTCCACTTGTGCCTACATTTTTCTTTACCTTACCCTCAGGAAGAATGACCGGTGCCCACAGACTGCAACCAGTGGACAGTGCTTTGTACAAAACCTCCGTGTGGCGCAAAATTCCATTTTTCATGCTTAAGTCTCCAGCGACTGATCAATTTTTGAACGGTCTGATTCACTTTAGCCCGTTACACCAGCGCACCAAGAAGTTGCTGAACAGGTTGCCCAGCCAAACGCATTCGCCGTAGAGTCTGGACACCCAGTCGATGGCATTCTTTAGCCCACCGGAAAGCAAATAATTGTACTCCGGTGTAACGAACAGGATGGCATCATATAAATTTTAGAACTGTGTGCTAGCACACATATCTCGATTTCTCTTAAAGATTCCGGCTTCAGCCTATGTTCGATAGCGCACAGAAAATCATCAGTGGAAGTGGAATAGTTCAGTCAGCGGAAAGCTGGATTTGATTTGCCAATCAAATTCGGAGGTGTTTATTTACGACATGAATGATTTATTAAAGGAAATATAATGACAATTATCAATAACTTCAAACTACTCGGCATTTCGATGCTACTCGTTGCCGGGCTTGCTGCATGCGACAACACACAACCGGGGACTGCGGAAAATGTTGGAAAGAAAATTGACCAGACAACAAATGATGCCGGCAAGAAAATCGAAGCAACAGTTGACAAGGTCGGTGAAAAACTGAGTGATCAAAGCGCAAAAACAGGTGTTGTTATCGACGATGTGGAGATCACGGCCAAGGTTAAAGCAGCGATTTTTGCTGAACCTGGCCTCAAAACATTGCAAATCAGTGTTGATACGGTAAAAAGTGTCGTGACTCTCAGCGGATCGGCAGACTCTCTCGCAGACAGTGACATGGCAAAAGCATTGGCCGCTGCCGTGTCTGGCGTTAAAGAAGTGCAAAACATGCTGGTTATCAAGCCGGCCAAATGAGATAAATTAGTCTGCAAACGCTTAGGAGATCGTTATGAAAGTTCAAGACGCTTATAAAGAGAAGATGTCTGCCCAACTGAAAGTCTGGGAGGCTCAGATTAACCTGTTGGAAGCCAAAGCCAAGAAAGTCGGTGCCGGTCTAAAAGTAAAGCATGCCGAAGAAATGCGTGATTTACGGGCCAAGCAACTTGCCGCCTCCAGCAAAATGAAAGAGCTGGACAAGGCAACTGGTGAAGCATGGGATCAGACCAAATTGACGGCTGACAAAATCTGGGAGGATCTCAAGACTGGCCTGGCTGCTGCGCAATCAAAATTTCACAACTGACACATCCGATCCGGGAGAAATTTAGGCGATCGGCGGGAGTTACCGGGTTGTAAATGTGGTGTTGACCGGCGTGAATAAGCTGTTTGCTCACGCCGATTTTCTTTCGGGCAATACGTTTAATGGGTACTGCGCAGCAACCCTTCCACTTCGGCTTCGGCTTTAAGCCAGTCGGACATCTCGCAGCCGGGAGCAAAACCACGCTGTTTTGCAATATAAAATGCGGCCTCTTCAATCATTGGCTTGGTGTTGAAATTAGCATTCTCGGCGATTAATTGTTCATATTCACAATCACCTGACGGCTTGCTTGAAGATTCTTTTTTGCGCTCTATTTTTGTTTCACGCTTTATCCGCGTGGCGTGGAACTCCGAGATTTCTGCAATTTCCTTCTCGTTCTTGTAATGATCTTCGTGACTATTCCCAAACTTATTCCGGATTTTCATTTCCATCTCCTGATTTTCCAGCAGTTACGTTTTAAATCGAGCATTACTAAATCGCCTCCAGAAACAATTTCATCCCGCACCAAGCATGACGACTTATGCCTCGATTAGCGTGGAGTGAAATTCTTTCCACACACCAATCACATTAGTGATTTTTGCCATTCTTGCCGCTGTTTCCATTCTTGCCATTCTTGCCATTGTTATTCTGGTGGTCGTTACGGTTGTCACCACGATAGTCATCCTTGTGGTCATCGCGGTGATCATCCCTGCGCTCACCATGCCGTTCTTGATAACGCGGAACATATTCATGCTGATACCAGTTGTCCTGAACAAAATAGACGCGCTCGCCGCACGCGTTATAGGCGTTGCAATGTTTGCGCCAATTCTTGGCATGTCCTGGAGGCACACGCATATAGACGGGTGGGCGGTTAGCTCCTGCCCGCTCGATATATACCGGCTGCCGGTATATAAGTTGTGGTTGCGGGTAATCACCGATGTCAATCTGGCCGTAAAACCCCGGCTGGCCAATACTGACCGACACAGCAACGTCGGCGGCGAGTACCTGACCTGTTGCAGCGATCAGAGGTGGCCCCACGAAATAGGTCAGCCGGATAAGTGATATTTCTGCTTCAATGCGCGATGCAAATCGCCAGACAAGGAGCAGTTGCAATGAAAAGACCCCGTCGTAACCACACCGCCGTGTTCAAGGCCAAAGTGGCAAT
>JBBRDR010000040.1:0-20529 GCA_038203745.1 Burkholderiales bacterium
TTTTCTCTTATCCTGGCGCCAGTGCTCTATGCTCAGGTCGGTCTGTCGGGGTTGTTTGTGCTGACGGGGGTGATGTCCATTGCGGCCATTGGCGTGGTTACGCATGTGGTGCCGCCGGCGCCCCCAGTTGTCCGCTCTCAAGACGTTGCGCACTCCAAAGTGCTTCTTGATCCACAGTTGTTGCGTCTGAATTTTGGTATTTTTTCCCTGCACCTGATGCAGATGGCAATGTTTATCGTTATTCCTTCAGCCTTGAAAACTGTGGGTAATCTGCCGCTGGGCGAGCACTGGAAAGTTTACCTTCCGGCACTTCTTGTCTCGGTCGTGCTGATGGTGCCGGCAATTTTCTATGCAGAGCGCAAAGGGCGGGTGAAACAGGTTTTTGTGGGCGCGATCGTGCTTTTGTTGTTCACCGAACTGGGGTTTATTTTTGGACGTGGCAGCTTCTGGCTGCTGGTAATTCTGGTCGTCTCGTTTTTTCTGGCGTTTAATATTCTTGAAGCGACACTGCCCTCGCTGGTGTCACGCATCGCTCCTGTGCAGTCGCGTGGATTGGCTCTCGGGTTCTACAATACAACCCAGGCGGCTGGTTTGTTCTGTGGCGGCTTGATGGGGGGCTGGATGGTACAGAACGTTAGCGGTGATGCCGTATTCATGGTGTGCAGTGCCTTTGCCATGGTCTGGCTTGCGCTGGCTGTTTCTATGACGCCGCCACCGCTACGCGGGCAGCGGCAGGCGGCATAATTCTTTATAATTCGCATTTCGAATACTCTTTCTTTTTGGAGGCAACATGGCTTCGGTCAATAAAGTAATTCTCGTTGGTAACCTTGGTGCCGATCCCGAAACCCGCTACATGCCCAACGGCGATGCCGTGGCCAATATTCGCATGGCGACCACGGAATCGTGGAAGGACAAGGCTAGCGGCGAAAAGAAAGAAATTACTGAATGGCATCGCGTTGTCTTCTACCGGAAGCTTGCCGAAATTGTCGGTCAGTATCTCAAGAAAGGCTCGGCCGTTTATGTCGAAGGCCGCATTCGCACGCGCAAGTGGCAGGACAAGGAAGGGCAGGAGCGTTACACCACCGAAATCGAGGCTAACGAAATGCAGATGCTCGGCGGACGCCAGAATAATGCCTCCTCATCGGGTGGCGAGGCTGAGTATGGTGGCAGCATGCCGTCTTCGGGATCGTCAGAAGCACCGCGGGCTGCAGCCGGAAAAAAGGGCCCAAGCTTTGAAGACATGGATGACGATATCCCGTTCTAATTCCCACCGCATGTAATATTGTTAATATTTATCTACAAGGCCAGCGTAATTGCTGGCTTTGTCGTTTTTGTGGCTGTTAATACTATTTCGCAACTGGACGTGTTTTGTTGTCTCGATTGCCAGATCTTACGAGATACGTTAATTAGCCTGTTCGGCGCTTTGCCGAACTGCCGGTGCGATGTCAAAGCTTCCGCCAAGTGCTAACAGCATATTGATGCGGTTAAGGTGTCGAAGGCCGCGTACTTTGAGCAATTCAGCCTGCGTATCGAGTTTATTGCTCTGCAGGTTTGAAACCCACAGCAAATCCTTATTGCCGGCCAGATACTGCACAGTAGCAATGTTAACGGCGATGGTACGGTCGTTAACCGCGCTTTCTTCAAGCGGCAAGCGTCGATCCAGCAACTGTTGGTTGGCAAGGGCCGTTTCGACCTCACGGAAGGCCTTTAGAACGATGTTGCCATAGCGTGCAACGGCCTGTGCCTGTTGCGCGGTGGCGATTTCAACCTTGGCGTCTAGTGCGCCACCTTCGTAAATTGGTATCGACATGCCAATCGCAGCTGTAGCGAACCATGGATTCAAGCGCAATAGTGTGAACAAAACATCACTCAGGCGACCGCCGCCCAGCATGAACGAGAAATCAGGACGCAGCGCCAGTTGAGCCGCTTCTTTCGTACGGAAAGCTGCCAGCACAACACGTTCAGCAGCCATGATGTCTGGCCGGCGTTCGAGCAGTGACGCCGGCACGCCCGCTCCGGGCGCTGCCGTGAGCGGGGGGTAGGCTGCCGCCACACCGATCTCTGCAGCGGGGTAGCGACCCAGAAGCAACTCTAGCGCACGCCGGATATCGCTATAGGATTCGCGTGCTGATTCGACAGCGCTCTGTGCTGATTCGAGCTTGGCACGCGAATCAGCAATATTGAGATCAGTATCCTTGCCCGCGTGGCGTCGAATTTTCACCAGCCTGAGTTGCTCACTAAAGATAGAGACGGCCTGTTCGGCAAGATCCAGCAGCTGGCGTGTCTCGATGGCCAGATACCAGGTTCTTGCTACGGTGGCCGCCAGCGACTGGCGCGCAAAATCATACTCAAGTGCCGTCGCTTCATAGCCTGCTTGGGAAGCGGCGCGTTGTGCGCGAAGCTTCCCCCAGACATCAAGCTCCCACGACACGCCGGCGAAAACGGCGGTGGAGTTGCTGCTATCGTTGCCTTCGTCCTTGATAACCCGTGACCCCAACGTTGCGCCAACTTGCGGCAGCAATTGTGCCCCGGCGACAATTACCGACTGTTGGGCAATACGCACCTGTTCTGCCGCATAACGTAAATCTAGATTGTTTGCGAGAGCCTCATCGACGATGGCCTCAAGCGCTGGGTCATTGAGCGACTTCAGCCAGTAATTGCTCACCGTGTTGGCGTTGGCGCCGGATGCCCATGCAGCAGGAATTTTTGTGCTCTCGGGCAAGGCTTGGTTCAACACTTCGTCATGTGTTGGTGCCGTTATCAGTGAGCACCCTGCGAGGAAGGCTGCCACCATGGTGACAATGAGAGTAGGGAAATGCCTCATCCGGAGAAGGGGTAGATCCAGTTAAACCAGCTGTAAGCACGAATGCCGATCTTGCGCATGATGACAAACGGGCTGTTCGGGGAAGCATAGATCGCAGCACGGCCCTGCGCACCAATCGGGAACTTGGCTTGATCCGGATCGTCGAGTTTGATGGCGACGACGAATTGCCCCTG
Source organism: Burkholderiales bacterium (assembly GCA_038203745.1). Classification (GTDB taxonomy): domain Bacteria; phylum Pseudomonadota; class Gammaproteobacteria; order Burkholderiales; family Rhodocyclaceae; genus Propionivibrio. The sequence continues at coordinate 2,998 of JBBRDR010000040.1, forward strand.
CGGTCGCTCAGTTGGTACGTACTGGAAATTGGGCAGTACTCCGCTGGGCAGCATCTGCCCGGCGCCGCTGCCCTGCCAGATGGCCAGCACCTTGCCTTCGAAGATCTGCCCTGGATAGAGGTCAATCGCCGCTTCGACGTTCTGTCCGGGCTTCACGTACTTCAGGTTTTCCTGAAAGAAATTGGCCAGCAGGTAACGGTCAGCATCACAGACGAAAGTAGCGATGGCACCAAAGCGGATCTCGCCGGCCACCATGCCGGGTCGGGCCTGGAGATTCATGATGTAGCCGTCTTCCGGGGCGACCATCAAGGTGTTGTCGAGATAGAAACGTGCCTGGGCGAGTTCGGCCAGTATCGCCGCCACGGTCGTGTTAACGCCGTTGATCTGAGAGGTGTAATTCAAATTGGCGCGTTGCTCTTCAGCTTGCGACTCCTTGATGCCGGCTTGTTCGGCCGCCACTTGCGCAGCCCATTTCTGAGCGTCTTCTTCCGGGCCGGCACCTTGCTTCGCCAGATTCGCCGATAGCTTCTGCTGATACTTTGCATAATCCAGTTGGCTCTTGTTCTTGATTATTTTCTGGGCCGCCGCCGTGGTGTTGGTCTTCATCACCAGAACATGCTGCGTTGCTTGCGCCAACTGCGCTTCAAGTTGTTTGACCTTGTATTCGTATATTCGGCGGTCAAACTGAAAGAGTGGCTGACCTTTCTTGACCGGCGTGTTCGGTTCGACCAGCACGGCTGTGAGTAAGGTGGGTTCGGGCAGGCGTGGTGTGAGTTGGATTGTGTGCTGGATGATCTTTGCCTCGGACGCTTGCGGCGTCATGAACCGCAAGCCGATCAGGAAGATGATCAACAGATGCACAATTGCCAAGCTGGAAAAAATGCCCCAAGCAATGCTGAATTTCAACCATCTGAATTTGAAGAAGATGAGCCACACCAGCATGGCGGAGGCGAAGAGCAAGACAAAGGCGAGCAACATCAGATGGGTTTCCCCGATTCCGGTGCATCATTTCCTGGTGGCCAGCGCGCCTCATTGGAAGTCGGGGTCTCGTGCGCAGCGGCGTGAGGCGACTTGACCGTGGCGACAGCGTTGAGAACGGGGCGCGGGAGGTCTTTGAGGCGTGCGATTTCATCGTCAACGGCCAAGCGTTCTTCCCGCGGGAAGCGCCGGATATCAACGATGTCAGTTGGTTTGAAGGCCCAGATGAAGGCCTGAATCCATGGTACGACTGGCAGAAAGCCGGCGTACCCCATGATTTTTACTGCTTCGGCATCCGGGTGCTTGCGTGCAATGGCAATCTGTCCAGGTAGGCCCGCAATGAAGATTGCGATGACCAGCCCCGCCAGACCAGCCAAGATCAGGGTCAGAAAGGTTGCGTAGTCCCAGAGATCAAGTTCGAAGCCGAGCATAACTAGTCCTTTCGGTCTTTCGTGTCATCTTCGAAAGGAATATCACCATCCTTTTCGAAGCGCTTCTTGCGCTTGGCGCTAAACGCCCAGTACGACACCGATGAATGCAGAGATGATCAGCCAATGATAAATCGTTAGTTCCACGGGGCCCCCTCAGCATACTTCACACGTACAGCAGCGGCCCCGTTGAAATCAATTTCAACACTATTTACTTGGCGGCGGGTTTGTCCGCAGGTTTTTCTGGCGCCGGTGCTGTGACAATCTCGATTTTGGCTTTAGCCTTCATTTCATCAATCTGTTTTTTCAGGTTCTGTTGCTGCAATTGTTGTGCCAACTCGGGTTTGACTTCCTCGAACGGCGGCGCTTCAATCGGTTTGGAATCTTCCAGTTGGATAACATGGTAGCCAAACTGGGTCTTGACCGGTGTCTGCGTGATCTTTCCTTTTTCCAGCTTGCTCACGGCCTCGCCGAATTCGGGCACCATAAGGCTTATGTTAAACCAGCCCAGTTCGCCGCCTGACTTGCCCGAACCGGTATCTTTTGATTTTTCCTTGGCGAGCTTGGCAAACGCCCCTGGATCACTCTTGAGCTTGGCAATGATTTCATTGGCCTCTGCTTCTGTAGCTACCAGAATATGCCGCGCCTTGTACTCACTACCGGTAATGGTGGCTTTGATGCGCTCATACTCGGCTTTCAGCATCTCATCCGAGACCGTATTGGTCTTGATGAAATCCTGAACATAGGCGTTGGCCAGAATAGATTGCCGGATTACCTCTATTTGCTCCATGACTTCCGGCGATTTATCCAGCCCCTTCTTGACGGCTTCTTCAGCGACGACCATTTGCATGGCCAGTTGGTCAATAATATTCTTTCTGGCTTCAGGGCTGTCAGCCCCGGCCGGTCCGCCGCCCTGCTTGGCAATGACATCGATACGGTTCTTGCTGATAGCAACACCATTAACGGTGGCCTCGGTGGGTGATTTTGCCGCTGATTTAGTATTTTGCTCCGAGTTGCAGGCGCTGAGCACCAATAAGAATGAGGCACTGAGCAACAGTGCGAGGGGTTTTCTTGTCATCATTTCCGGTAGTTTCCGAAGAATTGCGTCACATTGGTTGTAAAGCCAATGTCGGCGCGAGTGTTAAGTGATTTTGTTAGTGATACAGCATTATATGTGAATCCCCTTGGGACTTGTAGACACTCCGAATCCTTATTTTTCAGGGTGTCAAGGGGCGTCATGAGGGACAAGCGTTGTCCTCAATAGTTCAAAAAGAGGCACCTGCCGGCCAGCCAGCCGGCACAGCGGGCTCTACCGCGAGCTTGCTCGATGTACGAAGAAACTGACCGGCTCGGATTTGAATAAAACGTTGCCGGACGCGTCCAGGACGGCGATCTCGAGTGTGTGCTCGACGTTGCTGGATGCGGCCATGCGCCAGTCTGCCGGAGTGATGTCGAAGTGTGTCGTTTTGTGGGTATCTGGAATGACCGTGCTGTCCAGCCGGACGGCGATCACGTGCCCTAGTTCCGACTGAAGTGCCGGATCAATTTTTGATTTGACGGTGATCCGGCCCGTGTTCGAGTGAATTGTCCCACCATTCTCAGGTTCGCTGATCTTGAGCGCTGTATAGGGAACAGCCGCGCTTTTCGCAACCTCGGGTTCTGCAAGAATGGGTGGTGGAACGGCCAGCGGATTCAATACGTTGATCGGTGGAAGGTCAATTTTCTTTTCGCCTTGGGGGCTCTGGTCCATCCCCTGCCCGGGCAGGTCGGAGAATACGGTTCCTGATTTTCCGGTTGATTCGTAAACCGGTTGTGCTGTGGCAATTGTTGCGAGGTTAATTGCCAGAAAGAAAACGAGAATAATTCGCATGACCGTCATCCTGTCGTTAAATCATTTAGCGGGTTGATGTTGCGTTGCACGTCGGCCTGCATTTCTTGTGAAAAATAAAATCCGGTTTGCCAGACCGAGGCCGCTTTCCTTTGCGGTAAATTCCTTTTTTATTGCAGACTGTGCTCCTTGATCAAACCTTCGCGATAGGCATGCAGCAAAGCCTGGAGCTCGTCAATCTGGCTCTGTATTTCACGGCCCCTGTCAGTGTCGCACACGCGCATCCGGTTCGGATGGCTGTCGATAATTTCCGTTTCGGTATCGATGTCCAGTTCCTCGGATACGGCTTTCTGGGTGGACTCAAAAGGCTGGTGTGCGGCAAGCAGCAGGCCGCGTGAATTGGATATCAGGGTGTAGCCTGCGATACCGGTTTCTTTCTGATAGGCCTTGGAAAAGCCACCGTCAATGACGATCAAGCGGCCATTAGCCTTGATGGGGCGTTCGCCCTTGGTGACCTTGACCGGTACGTGTCCGTTGATGATGTGCCCGGTTTTAGGGTTCAGGCCGAATTCCTTTAGGATTGTGCAGGCGTTTTCTTCATTGTCGCGCAAGGTGTAGTAGGCGTTACGTTTTTCGGCGTGGGTTGATTTATCTTCCAGGAAATAGCGCTCGAAGGTGGCCATTTTCTCCTTGCCGAAGAGCGGCGACATGGGCGCACACCACAAGAACCACATCACGTCCATTCCGTATTGTTTTTGTGCCGGATTGTCGGTGGCAAAATAGCCTTGGCGGGCGAGGCGATCCACCCGGTCAAGAAATGCTTTACCGGCAAAGGATTCTTCATCAACGTTGAAAGACCTGAACCCGCCGTCATCGTCCATCGCGATGCAGCCGTGATAGAGCAGATTACCGTCGTGGATCAGATATAGACTGCCTTTCGAGAAGAGAAAACGCACGTGTTGCTGGAGCTTCTTGCTGTTGGCAAAAGAAAGCCTGAGCTTGTCTATTACGTTTTGTTCTTCAGCTGTCAGCACGTCGGGGTTCTTTGGATCGATGGTCGGGAAGTGCTTGTCGAGTAGGGGGTAGTCAACGCCATCCAGCTTGATGGAGCCGCACGCGTAATCGACTTCGTCGAGCAGCAGTCGATCCTTCATCTGGAAGTGAGGCCGGCGCTTGATAGCCTGACTCTCCAGCTTGAACTGAATGATGGCCATGGCTTTTTGCATTTGCGCCATCAGGCGGATTTCCTGGCTGGTGAATGCATCCTTTTCAGAAACTCTGGGGATGAACAATTCGCAGGGATCGTCCTTGTAGGTTTCCAGGGCAAACGAGGCTAGCGGCAACACGCTGATGCCGTAGCCGTTTTCCAACGTTTCCATATTGCCGTAGCGCAGGCTGGCGCGAATGACGTTGGCGATGCAGGCTTCACTCCCTGCGGCAGCGCCCATCCACAGAATATCGTGATTGCCCCACTGGATGTCGACCTGGTGGTACTCCATCAAGGCGTCCAGAATGTGGTGGGCGCCGGGCCCGCGATCATAGATGTCGCCAATGACGTGCAGCTTTTCAACCGCCAGCCGCTGAATCAGTTCAGCCAGACAGATGATAAAGGCTTGCGCACTACCTGTTGAGACAATGGTGTCAATCTGGCTCTGGTAGTACGCAGTTTTGTGATCCACGCCTTCCTGATCGTAGAGCAATTCCTCGATCGTTTCAGCGACGTGTCTGGGTAAAAAATTACGAATCGTTTCACGTCGGTATTTGGCACTAAGCTTTCTGCAGAATTTGACCAGACGTACCAGCGTCAGCCGGCTCCACTCATCCTTATTCGAGACGGACTGCAGCATCAGGGGCGTTTTTAGCTCGGGGTAGTAGATGAGTGTCGCCAGGTTCCGCTGTTCCGACTTGGACATGCTGTTGGCGAAAGTCTCATTGATTTTCCGCCAGATCGATCCGGCACCATTACGTACGACATGCTGAAATGCTTCGTTCTCACCGTGAATATCTGAAAGGAAATGCTCTGTCCCCTTGGGGAGCTGAAGTTGGGAGGTGAAATTGATTATTGCTGTCGAAGCCGCCGGGATTGACGGGTATTTTTCCGATAGCAGTTGCAGATATTTCAGTGAGTGATCTTGCATGATTGTCGCTTTCAGGATGATAAGTAATTGCCCGTATACCTTACACGGCTTCAAGTATCACCGGAGCTTAATGCTCAGTCAAATTCATGATCAACTGCGCGGCGATAACGGGTGTGAAAGATAAAGTTTTCCCGGGTCGTAACGCCCGGTTAAGCGAATATCCACGTTTAATGGCAGATGGCGGTAAAATGCCCGGTTTTATTGCGGTGTGTTTCCGGTGATTTGAAGGGGGCGTGTAAATGCATCAATCGGCAGTTCAGAGCAAGTCGGCGCAGGCAGCCATGGCGCTGGCCGCGCTTGGTGTTGTCTATGGTGACATTGGCACCAGTCCGCTTTACACCCTCAAAGAAGTTTTTGCCGGCAACCACCCGATACCGCTGACGCCGGAGAACATCCTCGGCATTCTCTCCCTGATTCTGTGGTCGTTGATCGTCATTGTCTCGATCAAATACGTCGTCTTCATCATGCGCGCAGACAACCGGGGTGAGGGCGGCATCATGGCATTGATCGCCCTGGCGCTGCACGACTCCAAAGGCAAGCCCAGACAAGAGCGCGCCATTATGCTCATTGGCCTGCTGGGTGCCGGCATGTTCTACGGCGACGGCATGGTCACCCCGGCGATTTCCGTTCTCTCGGCGCTGGAAGGGCTGGAAGTCGCCACGCCTGCGTTCAAACCCTACATCATCCCGTTGACCTTGCTCGTCCTGTTCGGACTGTTTTACTTCCAGAAAAGGGGAACAGCCTCGGTCGGAGCTTTGTTCGGACCGATTATGGTGATCTGGTTCTTGACCCTAGCCTTCTTCGGTTTATCCAGCATTGTGGCTCATCCGGGCGTGTTTAAAGCGATCAATCCGGCTTACGCCGTTGGCTTCCTGATCAATAACCGGGCGCTCGCCATTGTTGCTATGGGTGCAGTCGTCCTGGCCATCACCGGTGCAGAAGCGCTCTATGCCGACATGGGGCACTTCGGCAGCCGGCCAATTCGACAGGCCTGGTTTGGCTTCGTCATTCCTTCGTTGGTCTGCAACTACTTTGGACAGGGTGCGCTGCTGTTATCCGATCCGAGCACCATCGACAATCCCTTCTACCATTTGGCCCCTGACTGGGCACTCTACCCTCTGGTCGCCCTGTCTACGGCGGCCACTGTCATTGCCTCGCAGGCGGTAATCTCTGGCGCTTTCTCGGTGACACGGCAGGCCATGCAGTTGGGTTTCGTCCCGCGTTTTGACGTGAAATACACCTCCGAAAAGGAGCAGGGGCAAATCTATCTGCCGGGCGTCAACTGGGGATTGTTCTTTGCCGTCGTCACGCTGGTTCTTGGCTTCCAATCGACCAATAATCTGGCGGGCGCCTACGGCATTGCGGTCACAGGTGACATGGTGATCACCTCCATTCTGGCTACCGTGGTCGCGGCACGAGGTTGGGGCTGGGGCTGGCCCAGAGCCATTGCGCTCTTTGTCTGCTTCCTGTCGGTCGAGCTGGTCTTTCTTTACGCCAACGTTCTCAAAATTCCAGATGGCGGCTGGTTCCCGTTACTTATTGGTTCTTTTGTCTTCCTGCTGATGAGCACTTGGAAACGCGGTCGGCAATTACTGAATTCGCGAACCAGCGGGGAGTCCATTGATCTGGCCATCTTCATTGACGCCTTGCTCATTTCCCTGCCTACGCGGGTTGAAGGCACGGCTGTATTCATGACCTCCCGGAACGATCGTGTACCGAACGCCATGTTGCACAACCTGATGCATAACAAGGTGTTGCACGAAAGAGTTCTGATTACGGCGGTCCAGGTCTTTGATGAGCCGTATGTCCCGGAAATAGATCGTGTGATTGTGCAGCAACTGAAGGCGGATTTTTACAGTCTGACCGTACAGTACGGATTCAAGGACGACCCGGATATTCCGAAGGCGCTGGCGTTGTGTGCAGCGCAAGGATTGCATATCGATATGATGGAGACGTCCTTCTTCCTTGGGCGGGCTACGCTGGTACCCAAAATAGGTTCGGAGATGGCGTATTGGCGGGAAAAACTTTTCATCTTCCTGTTCCGCAATGCCAGCAGCGCAACCAGCTTCTACAAAATCCCTACCAATCGCGTCGTCGAACTCGGAACGCAGGTGGCGTTGTAGCTTTCAACTTCTCTTTTCGTAATTGACCGCTTTTAATTCCACAGGAGCAACGACATGATTTCTCAGACTTCACTCGCCAACGCCATCCGGGTCTTGGCCATGGACGGTGTACAAGCGGCGAATTCAGGCCACCCGGGCGCCCCGATGGGCATGGCCGAAATGGCCGTTGCGGTGTGGAATCGTAACTTGAGGCACAATCCGGTCGATCCGAAATGGCCCAACCGCGACCGTTTCGTGCTCTCGAACGGGCACGCCTCGATGCTGCTCTACTCGTTGCTCAATCTGAGTGGTTATGATCTGCCGCTCGATGAACTCAAGAAATTCCGCCAGTTGCACAGCAGGACCCCGGGGCACCCGGAATACGGCCACACCGCCGGTGTCGAAACGACCACCGGCCCGCTTGGGCAAGGTCTTTCCAATGCCGTTGGCTTCGCCCTTGCCGAAAAACTGTTGGCCGCCGAATTCAATCGCGAAGCTTTCCCCATCGTTGATCACTACACTTACACCTTCATGGGCGATGGTTGCATGATGGAAGGTATCTCACATGAAGTCTGCTCACTGGCGGGCGTCTGGAAACTCTCCAAGCTGATTGCCCTCTACGACGACAACGGTATTTCGATTGACGGCGATGTCATCGGCTGGTTTGCCGACGATACGCCCAAGCGTTTTGAAGCCTACGGTTGGAACGTCATCCGCAGTGTCGATGGCCACGACGTCGATGCTGTCGATGCCGCGATTCGTGCGGCCAAGGCACAGAACGAGAAACCCACCCTGATCTGCTGCAAAACCACGATCGGCAAGGGCTCGCCCAATAAGGCCGGCGGTCATGATGTGCACGGCTCGCCGCTGGGCAAGGATGAAGTCGCCGCGACACGCGTGGCACTGGGTATCACCGGCGAAGCCTTTGAAGTGCCTGATGATGTGCGTGCCGCATGGAATGCCTGCAATAAGGGCACCGCCCTGCAAGCTGAATGGGGCGCACTCTTTGCTGCTTATCGTGCCGCGCATCCGGGGCTGGCCACCGAGTTCATCCGTCGCATGAAAGGTACCCTGCCGAGCGACTTCTCAACCCAAGCCGCCGACGCCCTGCAAGCCATCGTCGACAAGGCCGAAGTCATCGCTACACGCAAATCCTCGCAGAACGCCATTCAGGCCCTCGCCCCCTTCATGCCCGAATTCGTCGGCGGCTCCGCTGACCTCGCCCCGTCCAATCTCACCATGTGGAAGGGTTGCAAGAGCGTCCGTCCAGAAGCTATGAGCGAAGGCGGCAACTATATTCATTACGGTGTTCGTGAATTCGGCATGGCCGCGATCATGAACGGACTCGTCCTGCACGGTGGCTTCCGCCCCTACGGCGGCACCTTCCTGATGTTCTCCGAATACGCCCGCAACGCCATCCGTATGGCCGCGCTGATGAAGATCAACCCCATCTACGTCTTCACCCACGACTCCATTGGCGTCGGCGAAGACGGCCCGACCCATCAGCCCATCGAACAGACCGCCACCCTGCGCATGATGCCTAACCTTGATGTCTGGCGTCCGTGCGACAGCATTGAAGCCTTCGTCGCCTGGCAGATCGCCGTCGAACACCGCAGCTGCCCAACGGCACTGATTCTGACGCGTCAGAACCTGCCGCACCAGCCCCGCGATGCGGCACAGATCAAGGCTATCCGTCAGGGCGGCTACGTGCTCAAGGACTGCGACGGCACCCCCAAGGCGGTGATTATCGCCACCGGTTCCGAAGTTGCTCTGGCCGTTGAGGCGCAGAAGGTACTGGCTGGGAAGGGTGTCGCCGTCCGTATCGTCTCGATGCCATCAAACTTCCTCTTCGACCAGCAGGACAAGGCCTATCGTGATGCGGTACTGCCGCGCGGCATCCCGCGTGTGGCGGTCGAAGCCGGTGTCCCAGACTACTGGCGCAAGTATGTCGGTCTGGACGGCGCGGTGGTCGGTATCGACCGCTTCGGCGAATGCGGTCCGGCCAATCAGGTCTTCGAGTTCCTCGGCATTACCGCCGCCAAAGTGGTGGAGGCGGTTGAGGGCGTAATCGGCGGCTGATCTGTTTCAATGGAAAGTGAACCACCACGGCCTTTATGGAATCTCTCTGAGACTCCATAAAGGCCGTTGATTCGGCTGCACGGTGTTAAAATGCGCGCCATTGTCCCACGACCGAAACGAAATCATGTTTGCTCGTTTTATGCCCCAAGAGGGCAAGTTCTTCGATTTGTTTAATGATCACGCAGAGCAGGTGGTGCAGGGGAGTGAGGCGCTGGTGGCCATGTTGTCGGCCCTTAACGACTCCGATGAAGAGGCTGCCAGGTACTGCGACAGAATCGATGCCCTAGAGAATCGTGCGGATGAAATAACCCACGAGACGATGCGGCAACTGCACAAGTCCTTCATCACGCCGCTTGATCGTGAAGAAATCCACCAGCTGATCACCAGCCTCGACGCTATTCTTGATCTGATTCAGGATGTGGCGCATACGGTGTCGTTGTACAACGTCGGGCACATTACGCCCGAAGTTATCAGCCTGAGTGAACTCTGCCGCTCCTGTTGCGAGCGGGTTCAGGCCGCAGTAATTTTGCTGCCTTCTATGAACAACGGTCCGGAAATCCTCAGAATTTGCTATGAGATTGATCAACTTGAATCGGCCGCTGATCATGAAATGCGTGGTGCCATATCCCGGCTGTTCCGCGAAGAACCGGATGTGCGCGAACTGATCAAGTTCAAGGCCATCTACGAACTTCTCGAAACCGTGACCGATTGCTGCGAGGATGTGGCGAACATCATCGAAGGCATCGTTCTCGAAAACTCTTGATCGACGCTGCGCATGGAAACTGCGAACATCAGCCTGGGCGTCATAGTATTTCTGGTTTTTCTGGCACTGGCTTTCGATTTCATGAATGGGTTTCATGACGCCGCCAATGCCATTGCTACCGTTGTATCAACCCGGGTTCTGAAGCCGCATACGGCCGTAATCCTAGCCTCCGTCTGCAATGTAGCGGCCATTTTTATTTTTGAGCTTAAAGTGGCGGCAACGGTCGGCAAGGGCACCATCATGCCGGAGGTGATTGATTATCATGTGGTGTTTGGGGCATTGGTCAGCGCGATTGCCTGGAACGTCATCACCTGGTATTACGGCATTCCCTCCTCTTCCTCCCATGCCCTGATCGGAGGCCTGATCGGTGCCGCGCTCGCGAAAGCCGGGCCGTCCGCGCTCATTTCTTCGGGTGTGATCAAGGTGGTGTCTTTTATCCTGATCTCGCCGTTGCTTGGAATGTTTCTGGGCTCCTTGATGATGATTGCGGTTTCCTGGATTTTCCGCAACAGTACGCCGCGTCGGGTTGATACTTGGTCGCGCCGCTTGCAGTTGATTTCGGCCTCGGCTTACGCGTTGGGTCACGGCGGGAATGACGCACAGAAGACCATCGGTATCATCTGGATGCTGCTTATTTCGGCTGGGGTAATGACGAGCCACGATGCTGTGCCGGTCTGGGTCATCGTTTCCTGTTATACGAGCATTGGTTTGGGTACCGTATTTGGGGGCTGGCGCATTATCAAGCTGATGGGGCAGAAGATCACCAAACTGCGCCCGGTCGGAGGCTTCTGTGCACAGACTGGTGGTGCTGCAACACTCTTTCTCGCGACCGCTCTGGGTATACCTGTTTCGACCACACACACCATCACGGGTGCCATTGTCGGAGTGGGGGCAACCAAGAAATTGTCGGCCGTTCGCTGGGGTATTGCTGGAACTATCGTCTGGGCCTGGGTTCTGACCATACCCTGTAGTGCGCTGATTGCTGCCGTGTTCTGGTATCTCGGCCGTTTCTTCATCTGATTTCACCCCCAAAACAACCATGGCTTTGCCAACTCCGCGTCTGACAGGCCTTTTCTATATTGTGCTTTCGGCCACCGGTTTCGGTGCCATGCCAATTTTTGCAAAACTGGCCTACGCCGATGGCGTTGATTTACCGACCATGCTTTTTCTGCGTTTTGCCGTTGCGGGTGTGCTGATGGCGGGTCTCATGGTGCTGCGGGGTTCGCGCTGGCCTCAGGGCCGCAATTTATGGTTGCTTATGGCGATGGGGGCCGTGGGTTACGCCGGGCAGTCCTTCTGCTATTTTGGCGCGCTTCAGTATGCGACAGCCGGATTGACAGCACTTCTGCTCTTTCTTTACCCCGTTATTGTGACCTTGCTTTCAGCTTTGCTTGCGCGCCGATGGTTGTCGCGCAGGAGGTTGCTGGCGGTCTTTGCTGCGCTGACGGGCACGGCGTTGGCCGTGGGCGGGCGTCTGGATAGCAGTGCGCTGGGGATTGTTCTGGGTATTAGTGCGGCCTTGATTTATTCGGTTTATATTCTGGTCGGTGAACAAGTGACGAAGGCCGAGGGGTCAATTGCTTCGGCGACAGTGGTTATGTTGTCCAGCGCGGTGGTCTATGGGGGGCTGGTCGTGTGGCGCGGGCCCGCGTTTCCGAGTTCAATCGGCAGCTGGGCTGCAGTCAGTGGCATCGCCCTGTTTTCCACGATACTGGCTATTGTTGGATTCTTCGCTGCCATGCAACGGTTGGGCGCGGCGGACGCTGCCACATTCTCGACACTGGAACCAATCATCACCGTAGTGCTGGCGGCAATCTTCCTCAGCGAGGGGATTGGGGGCTGGCAGGCGGTTGGCGGTGCCATCATTCTTAGCGCCGTGATCGTGCTGGCACGATCAGGCGAGGAGGCTTACAGCCCTCAGGCTGGAATATCCGGGACCAGTAAACGTTCGAGCTGGCTGATCCTGTCTTTAAGCAGTAATTTCCGTTTTTTCAGACGTTGAATCAGTAATTGATCCTGATCTGGCAGCGGCGTGGCGGCCAGATGTTCAATGACAAGGTTGAGGTCTCGATGTTCCACCTGTAATTCATGAATGGTGGCACGGGTTTCAGTTATTTCGTCTTCGGTCAGCATCATCAGAAAGATCCATAGTGGTGGGGTTCAGCTAACGCGCCAGAGCCTGTAGTCCCCATAAAGCAATCATCCCAAGGACTACAGTCCACAACACACTGCGTGTCCGCCAGGCAATCAGAGCAGCAAATACAGCAGCGGCGATACGTGATGTGTCAGGAGCCATGGTAGGCGCGCCGCCGACAAAAAACAATGCCGGCGTGATGATGGCCGACATGACCGCCGGTGGAACATAGATGAGCGCACGTTTTAGCCATGCCGGGAGTTCCAGCCTCGCAAGCAAGGCAATCGGGGCAAACCGGATAACGAAGGTAATCAAACCGATACTGATCATCATCGTCCAGATCAGCAGTGAGGATGTCTCGCCCATAGTCGGGTTCATTTGGCACGCCCCAGCGTCTCGACCAGCAGACCGGCGCCGATGCCGACCAGCGCCGCTGCAATGAGGTTGAGTTTGAGCGGTAAGGCCAGGAGTACTGAGGCGGAACCCCCGGCAACAGCGGCGAGCAGCATGGCGCGGCTGGAAAGCAAGGGAACAACCATGGCGATAAAGGTGAGCGGAATGATGAAATCAAGCGACCAGCTTTGCGGCGTCAGGCTGCCCAGCACAATGCCAATGACCGTGGAAATCTGCCAGCAGACCCAGAGGGCGCTGCCAATCCCGAGAAAATACCAGTGCAGATCCTTGCTTTCTTTATTCTCGATGAGGTGTGCAATGCTTTGTGCGTAGGCCTGATCAGTAACCAGATAAGCCAGAAGGAGGTGCCAGCGGCCATTGAGCTGACGGAAGTGCGGCGCGATTGAGGCGCTGTACATCATGAAGCGCAGGTTGATTACAGCGGCGGTGGAAATGATGATGAGCATCGGGGCGCCGCTGGCAAAAAGTTGCATGGCGGCAATTTGCGCCGATCCGGCAAAAATAATCCAACCCATGGCAAACGCTTGCCATGGCGTAAAGCCCGTGGAAACAGCCGCGGCGCCGCATACCATGCCAAAAGGTGCAATGCCCATGAGCATTGGCGTGATCGCGCGAATTCCGGCAATTAATTCAGTTCGTGCATTCGAGACTTGCAGCATTTGTGGTTATAGAGAATAGAATAAGGGTTGGACAAAATTTGAAATTGTAACCTTTGGCACCCGTTGGAGGAGGCAAATGCTTTATCACGTAACCGTTTCCTTTGGTAAGGATAAGGAATACCAGTACAAGTTTTCACAGGCCGAACTGGCTGAAAGTTCGCCGGAAGAAGCACGCCGCTGGTTAGACAAAGAGTTTTCAGATCTGAAATGCGAGCCCACCAGCCCGATGGGCAAAGTTCTGATTATCGACAAGATAATCTGCGTTGCCCGCGATGGTGGTGAGCAACGTTTTGTTGATGGCAAAACCTGGGCCACGCAGTTTGCCCGTTACACCGCCCTGGCGCTGGGCCGCGATATCATTCGTGTGGATGTTCCGGCATTCAATATCGGCTATTGATCGGGGCTCTGCTCATTTCCGGTGATTCTTCATGAACAAGGCGTTTACCAGAGAATCTGACAGTGATGATGAGGACGAACTTGAGCCGTCGTTGCAACTGCCGCAAGGCACGCGCAATTACATCACGCCGGGTGGCTATGCACGCATCAAGGCCGAGCTGGATCACTTGCTGCGTACGGATCGTCCGCAAGTTGTAGAGGCCGTGCATTGGGCGGCACTCAATGGGGATCGTTCCGAGAACGGAGATTACATCTACGGCAAGCGGCGCTTGCGCGAGATTGACCGGCGTATCCGCTTTCTGACCAAGCGGCTTGATCTGGCGGAAGTGGTTGATCCGGCACGTCAGGAAAACCCGGAGCAGGTGTTTTTTGGTGCAACGGTCACCCTCAGTGACGAGCAGGGGTTGGAACAGACCTACCAGATTGTCGGTGTCGACGAGACCGATTTTTCCTGCGGACGCATTAGTTGGATATCGCCACTGGCACGTGCACTGCTCAAGGCGCGTGAAGGCGATCTGATTCGCTTTCAGAGCCCCGCTGGCTGGCGTGAAGTCGAGATTGTGACTGTCGAATACCGAAGCATTGAGTCTTAAACCTGAGAATCTCACTTCAAACCATGCCGTGGCCAACTGCTTTTTCCGGGTTAAACGTTCAACTTGCTTGAAATAACCGGTATTGCCCCCAACTACTTCCCCGTCGCCGTGTGCCTTGAGGTGCCCGGCAGGAATCACCCTTTCCAAGCCTTTGCAAACCATCACTTTCACGGAGTTTTTTCATGAGTGCCAACAAAGAAACACTGGGCTTTCAGGCCGAGGTTAAGCAGCTTCTCAACCTGATGATTCACTCGTTGTACAGCAACAAGGAAATTTTTCTGCGCGAGCTGATTTCCAATGCCTCAGATGCCTGCGACAAACTGCGCTTTGAAGCCCTGAACAATGCTGCACTTTATGGTGATGATTCCGAGCTGAAGATTCACGTCAGTTTTGATAAGGCAGCCCGCACCATCACCATTGCCGACAACGGCATCGGCCTGTCGCGTGACGAAGCCGTCGAACACCTCGGTACCATCGCCAAGTCCGGCACCCGTGAATTCTTCTCAGCGCTGACCGGCGATCAGGCCAAAGATGCTCACCTCATCGGGCAGTTCGGTGTGGGCTTCTATTCCTCGTACATCATCGCGGACAAAGTCACGGTTGTTTCCCGTCGCGCCGGTCTGGAACCCAATCAGGCTGTTTGCTGGGAGTCCGCTGGCGAGGGTGAATTTACCGTCGAGATGGTTGAGAAAACGGGTCGCGGAACCGAAGTGACTCTTCACCTGCGTGAAGGCGAAGATGAATTCCTCTCAAGCTGGAAGCTGCGTCAGACGATTCGCAAGTATTCTGACCACATCACCTTGCCGATCCTGATGAAGCAGGAAAAATGGGATGAAGAGAAAAAGGAACAGGTCGAGACCGGCGAAGACGAAACCGTTAACCAGGCCTCTGCACTGTGGGCGCGGCCAAAGTCGGAAATCAGCGACGAACAGTACAAAGAGTTCTACAAGCACGTCGCGCATGATTTTGAAGATCCGCTGGCCTACGTGCATGCCAAGGTCGAGGGCAAGCAGGAATACACGCAGCTGCTCTATATCCCGCAGCGCGCGCCCTTCGATATGTGGGATCGCAACGTACGCCACGGTATCAAGCTTTATGTGCGCCGTGTCTTCATCATGGATGATGCTGAACAACTGATGCCGCTCTACCTGCGCTTTGTGCGCGGCGTGGTCGACTCGAGCAACCTGCCGCTTAACGTCTCGCGCGAAATTCTGCAGGAGTCGCGTGACATTGAAACGATCCGTGGCGGTTGCGTCAAAAAGGTGTTGTCGATGCTGGAAAGCCTGGCCGACAGTGAGGACGCTGCCGAGAAGGAAAAGTACGCCACGTTCTGGAAGGAATTCGGCCGTGTGCTCAAGGAAGGCACGGGTGAGGATGCCACCAACAAGGAGCGCATCGCCAAGCTGCTGCGCTTTGCCTCGACCAACCTTGATACGACGGAAGAAGTGGTTTCGTTAGCTGATTACGTCTCGCGCATGAAGGAAGGCCAAGAGAAGATTTATTACGTGACAGCTGAAACCTTCACCGCCGCCAAGAATAGTCCGCATCTGGAAATCTTCCGCAAGAAGGGCATCGAAGTGTTATTGCTCTCGGATCGTGTTGACGAGTGGGTTTCCGGTAGTCTGACCGAATTCGACGGCAAGCAACTGCAATCCGTGGCCAAGGGTGGCCTCGATCTGGGTAAGCTGGAAGACGAAGCCGAGAAGAAAGAAACCGAACAGGCTGCCGACGAGTACAAGGAACTCATCGACAAGGTGAAAACGACGCTGGGCGAGAAGGTCAAGGATGTCCGTGTGACACATCGCCTAACCGATTCGCCGTCGTGTATCGTTGCCGATGAGCATGATCTGGGCGGCAATCTGGCCCGTATCCTCAAGGCCGCCGGGCAGAAGGCACCCGAATCCAAACCGATTCTCGAAATCAATCCCAAGCATCCGGCGGTACAGCGCTTAAAATATGAAGAGTCACGGTTTGACGACTGGGCCAACCTGCTGCTTGAACAAGCCACGCTGGCTGAGGGCGGCACGCTTGATGATCCGGCCGGGTTCGTGAAGCGCATCAATGATCTGATGCTGGCACTGTCGGCAAAGTAAGCGTTACAAACTCCTTCAACACGGAGCGCACAGAGACACAGAGAACACAGGGGTTTTGATTGAAACGGCAATGCCCCTTTGAGCCATCAGTTTGTTTCTCTGTGATCTTCGTGTCTCCGTGGCCTCTGCACCCCAAGAGTGTTTCCTTCGGGGCATGTTGAAAGTGGTTTCATGCCCCGTCCAATGAGCGCTGAATCAGAACTTCTCGTCGGTCTGCCGCCCATACTGGACGCGGGCATCGAGACACTTGTTCTCGGTAGTTTTCCGTCCCCCGCCTCACTGGCAGTGGGGCAGTATTATGCGCATCGGCAAAATCAGTTCTGGCGCGTCATGGCGGCGATTACCACTGAGCCGCTGAATGAGCTCGACTACGCACAACGCTGCCAGCGGGTTCTAGCCCGCCATGTCGGGATTTGGGACATCTACCGGAGGTGCCGGCGCGAAGGTGCACTTGACGCCGCGATTCGCGAGTCCGAGATCAATGATTTCTCCCGCCTTGTAAAGGAGGCGCCGCAGCTGCGGCGTATCTGCTTCAATGGAAAAACGGCTGGCAGTCTGGTGCGATTGTTCGAAAAATTAGGCTATACCTGCTGTGTTCTGCCCTCGACCAGCCCGGCTTATACCTTGCCTTTTGAGCAAAAGCTGGAGCGCTGGCGGAGCGGGCTGTTGTCGACATGACCGGGCTACCAGTCCGTTAGATGAAGCTCCAGGAATTTCATATTCTCGATCGGGTGGAAGGAATAGGCCGGTATCGGCTTGAACCCCATTGAGGTATAAATTCCCTGCGCGGCATATCTGCCACGAATTATTTCCGTTCAGGAAGCATCATGCGCAGTGTGTTGTCGCGCATGAAGTGGTGGTGAAAGAGCGCGGCGGCGGCATGCAGTCCGATCAGCCAGTATCCCGCTGTGCCTACGAATTCATGTA
>JBBRDR010000041.1:0-20432 GCA_038203745.1 Burkholderiales bacterium
GGTGAATGAAGGCCTTGACGTGGTGGTCAAGCCAATCGCCCAAGGCTATGACGCGGCGGCTCCTTTGCCCGTGAAGGCCGGTATTGGTAACTTCTTCGGCAATATATGGGATGCGCTGACAGCGGTTAACAATTTGCTGCAAGGCAAAGGCCAGCAGGGCATGTCCGATATTGGCCGCGTCCTGATCAATTCGACAATTGGTATAGGTGGTGTGTTCGATGTAGCCAGTGAAATGGGTCTGGAAAAGCACACCGAAGATTTCGGCCAGACCCTTGCGGTTTGGGGTGTTGACGAGGGCCCGTACTTCTACTGGCCGCTGATCGGGCCGCGCACAACCCGGGATACGTTTGGCTGGATTGTCGATTCCTACATGGATCCCGTCTGGTATGTGTCCGATGTGCCGTTGCGTAATTCGCTGGTCGGCGTGCGCTACATTGACATGCGCGCAAGCTTGTTGCCTACCGACAAGATTGTTGAGCAGGCAGCTTTTGACAAGTACAACTATATTCGTGATGCCTATCTGCAAAATCGCCAGAGCGAGATTCGCGATGGCAAGGCTGATGATTGCAAGTTGAGCCGTTGTTACTGATTAATAGGGGGAGTGCGTTTTCTCGCTCCCCTCGTTTCTTTAAGAGATTATGATGAAATTGTTGTATTCGTTGGCATTGATTCTGTTGTTTTCGTGTGGTTCCGTGATGGCGCAGGAAGAGACGCCGGATGCCATGATCAAGAAGGTGACTGAAGACGTTTTGACCATCGTCCGTCAAGACAAGGAAATTCAGAACGGCAATACCGCCAAGGCCATCACGCTTGTCGACGCCAAAGTGCTGCCCTATTTCAATTTCCAGCACATGACGGCTCTGGCCATGGGTAGGGATTGGAGCAAGGCCACCCCCGAGCAGAAAAAGAAACTTTCCGAGGAATTCAAGATACTACTGGTGCGCACCTATTCCAATGCGCTGACCGGCTATCGTGACCAAACGATCCGTTACAAGCCGACCAGGATGCAGGCAGGTGAGGATGAAGCCTTGGTCAGAACCGAAATCGTTCATCCGGGCAGCAAGCCGATTCCTCTGGATTATGCGGTTGAAAAGACGGATGGTGGCTGGAAGGTCTTTGACGTCATCGTCGCCGGCGTCAGTCTGGTCAGCAACTATCGTGACACCTTCAATCAGGAAGTGCGTGCCAATGGTGTTGACGGACTCATCCAGATGATGGTGACCAAGAACAAACAGATGGATCCCGGTAAAAAATGATCGAACAGAGTGGTAACGGGCTGCGCGTCAGTGGCCCCATGTTGATCACCAATGCCAGCGCCCTGCTTGAAGCGGGGCGTGGCTTTTTGCGTTCTGCTTCCGGGGAACTTGTTCTGGACCTGTCGGCGGCTGAAGAAACCGATTCTTCTGCCCTGAGTGTCATTTTTGGTCTGTTGCGTACGGCGCGTAAGCGCGGCGTGACGATGCGAGTGGCTAATCCGCCGGCCAGCATGATCAGTCAGGCTGCGCTGTACGGCGTGACTGAATCACTTCCGCTCGCCTGATCGGCGAGCCGGCCTTTGTTTTCCTAGAGATGCCATGGGCGTCGCCGTTTCCATTAAAACGCTTTACAAGAACTTCGGTAGCCTCCGTGCGCTTGATGGCGTCTCGTTGGATATCGCCGAGGGCGAGTTCTTCGGGCTGTTGGGGCCCAACGGTGCGGGCAAAACCACGCTGATTTCTGCGCTTGCCGGTCTGGTGCGCCCGGATCAGGGCAGCTTGCACGTCATGGGTTTTGATGTGCGTGCCGACTATCGTGAGGCGCGCCGCCGTTTGGGTGTGGTACCGCAGGAGCTGGTTTTCGACCCTTTCTTCTCGGTGCGTGAAACCTTGCGCATTCAGTCGGGCTACTTCGGGATTCGTAATAATGATGACTGGATCGACGAAATTCTCGAAAATCTCGATCTCACCGGCAAGGCTGACGTCAATATGCGTCGCCTGTCGGGCGGCATGAAGCGCCGCGTGCTGGTTGCGCAGGCTTTGGTGCACAAGCCGCCGGTGATCGTGCTCGACGAGCCGACCGCCGGCGTCGACGTCGAGCTTCGCCAAGGCTTGTGGCAATTTGTTCAGCGCCTCAACTGCGAAGGCCATACGGTGATTCTGACCACGCATTATCTGGAAGAGGCCGAAGCGCTGTGCGGGCGGATTGCCATGCTCAAGCGCGGGCGGGTGGTGGCGCTCGATACAACGCAGAATTTGCTGGCGCGTATTTCCGGGCATACGCTGAAATTACGTTTGGGGAATGAGGCCAACCTGCCGTTGAGTTTGCGTGAGCGGGCGACACAGAGCGAGGGCGGCTGGGTTTTTCGTCTGGCCGGCTTCGAGGAGGCGGAACCCTTGCTGGCGGAAGTCCGTCAGGCCGGTTGTACGCTGGATGACATGCAATTAACGCAACCTGACCTGGAAGATGTCTTTCTCAGTGTCATGCTCGAAGAGGCGAACGCCAGCGAGGGTCAATCATGAGTGGCTTCCAGACCTTGCTCTACAAGGAGTTGTTGCGTTTCTGGAAAGTCGGTTTTCAGACGGTTGCTGCCCCCGTGATGAGCGCTTTGCTCTACCTGCTGATTTTCTCGCATGTGCTCGATTCATCAACCCAGGTGAATGGCGTGCGTTACGCGGCCTTCTTGATTCCCGGGCTGGTGATGATGTCGGTGCTGCAAAACGCTTTTGCTAATAGTTCCTCAAGCCTGATTCAGGCCAAGGTTACGGGCAGCGTCGTTTTTGTCTTGTTGCCACCGATTTCCTACGTTGAATTCTTTTTGGCCTATGTCGTGGCGGCCATGTTGCGTGGCCTGATGGTCGGGCTTGGGGTGCTGGTTGTTACCTGCCTGTTTGCCCCGCTTCAGTTTGTCGCGCCGCTCTGGATCATTGCCTTTGCTGTGCTGGGCGGCGGCATTATGGGTTCGCTGGGCATGATCGCCGGCATCTGGGCCGACAAGTTCGACCAGTTGGCGGGTTTCCAGAATTTCCTGATCATGCCGCTGACTATGCTCTCTGGGGTGTTTTACTCGATTCATTCACTGCCCCCGTTCTGGCAGCAGGTGTCGCATTTCAACCCCGTGTTCTATATTATTGATGGCTTTCGATTCGGATTTTTCGGCGTTTCCGATGTCAACCCGGTAGTCACCCTGGGCGTGGTGACAGCGAGTTTTTGTGTGGTTGCGCTGGCCACGTTGGCGCTGCTGCGTAGCGGCTACAAATTAAGGTATTGATCGGTATGGATACAGAAAAAATCAAGGAAATCATCGCGCAAGGTCTCGACTGCGAAGGAATTCACGTGGAAGGCGACGGCCAGCATTTTGAGGCCATTCTGGTCAGCACGGCTTTTGCCGGCAAGAATCGCGTACAGCGCCAACAGATGGTCAATGCCCTGCTGAAATCACACTTCGACAGCGGCGAACTGCATGCTCTGTCGATGAAGACGCTCACTCCTGATGAAGTCCAGGCGTTGAAAGCCGCCCGTGGATAAGTTGTTGATTACTGGCGGCGTACCGCTTGCCGGCGAAGTCGCCATGTCCGGCGCCAAGAACGCTGCCCTGCCCATAATCTGCGCCTGTCTACTCACCGACGAGCCGTTGCACCTGAGCAACGTCCCGCGGCTCAACGACATTTCAACCATGCTGCGTCTGATCGCCCAGATGGGCGTCGAAGTCACGCGGGGCAACGATAACACCGTTACCCTGTGTAGCCGCGGCCTGAACAACCCGACCGCACCGTATGATCTGGTCAAGACCATGCGCGCCTCTATTCTGGTACTCGGCCCGCTAGTCACGCGCTGCGGCGAGGCCAAGGTATCACTGCCCGGAGGTTGCGCCATCGGCGCGCGTCCGGTCGACCAGCACATCAAGGGCCTGCAGGCCATGGGTGCTGAGATTCACGTCGAGCAGGGCTATATGCTTGCCAAGGCCTCGCGTCTCAAAGGTGCACGCTTGGTTACCGACATGGTGACGGTAACCGGTACCGAAAACCTGATGATGGCGGCGGCGCTGGCCGATGGCGAAACCATTATTGAAAACGCCGCGCGCGAGCCGGAGGTGGTTGATCTGGCCAACTGCCTGATCGCCATGGGTGCGCAGATTTCGGGCGCGGGAACTGACCATATCGTTGTTCGTGGCGTTGACCGTCTGCACGGTGCGACGTATGCCATCATGCCGGATCGCATCGAAACCGGCACGTACCTGTGTGCCGCTGCG
Source organism: Burkholderiales bacterium (assembly GCA_038203745.1). Lineage (GTDB taxonomy): Bacteria > Pseudomonadota > Gammaproteobacteria > Burkholderiales > Rhodocyclaceae > Propionivibrio. Next base: position 4,229 of record JBBRDR010000041.1, read on the forward strand.
GCTACGGGGGGTGACGTGCGCCTGACCAACACCTCGGCGGGCTATCTGGATGCAGTGATTCACAAACTGCTCGAAACTGGTTGTGAGGTCTCGGCCGAGCGTGATGTGATTTCGCTCAAAGCGCCGCCGCGACTCAAAGCGGTGGGCGTACGTACCGAGCCTTATCCGGCTTTCCCGACCGACATGCAGGCACAGTTCATGGCCATCAACTGCGTGGCCGACGGTGCCGCGGTGATTCGCGAAACGATTTTCGAGAACCGCTTTATGCACGCCGTCGAACTCATCCGTTTGGGTGCTGACATCAAGATCGACGGTAGCAATGCACTGGTCACCGGCGTGCCGCATCTGAACGGTGCGACAGTCATGGCCACCGACCTGCGTGCCTCCGCCAGTCTGGTGATTGCCGGACTCGTTGCGCAGGGTGAAACGCTGATCGAGCGTATCTATCACCTCGATCGCGGCTACGAGAATATTGACGAGAAGCTTTCTGCGCTGGGAGCCTCGGTCAAGCGCGTTAAGTAGGCCGGTCTGCAAAGCAATAAGCACGGCCCTCTCAGTATTTTTCATTGCTAGATCGCCTATCCGTGAGGTTTCGGCCGGCATAGGGCAGGCAAGAGAGTTGGCCGGGGCTGGCTTGCGGTAAAATCACCCCTTTATCACGCTGCATACAAGGATAAACGCCGTGGACGGCATTACCATCGCCCTTTCGAAGGGTCGCATTTTTGAAGAAACGCTGCCGCTGCTGGCCGCCGCCGGTATTGAGCCGCTGGAAAACCCGGAAACTTCGCGCAAGTTGATCATCCCGACCAACCGCGAGGATGTGCGCGTAGTGATCGTGCGTGCGACCGATGCGCCGACCTACGTGCAATACGGTGCGGCCGACCTCGGCGTGGTCGGCAAGGACGTGCTGATTGAGCATGGCGGTGAAGGCCTGTATCAGCCGCTCGACCTGAAGATCGCCAAGTGCCGCATGATGGTGGCCATCCCCGCCGGTTTTGACTACGAGCACGCCGTGCGTCAAGGAGCACGCCTCAAGGTAGCGACCAAGTACATCAACATTGCCCGCGAGCACTTTGCCGCGAAAGGCGTGCATGTTGATCTGATTAAACTTTATGGTTCGATGGAGCTCGCGCCGCTGGCCGGGCTGGCCGATGCGATTGTCGATCTGGTGTCGACCGGTAGTACGCTGAAGGCGAATAATCTGGTGGCAGTCGAGCACATCATCGACATTTCTTCGCGGCTCATCGTTAATCAGGCCGCTTTGAAACTCAAGCGTGAGAAGATCGTGCCGATCCTCGATGCCATCGCGAGAGTGGTGGGCTGATGATCGCAATTAAGCGCTTTTCAAGCCGTGATGCGGATTTCAAGCTACGGCTTGATGCCCTGCTGGCGTTTGAAAGCGCTCAGGACGAATCGGTTGACCTCACCGTCGCCGCCATCCTGGCCGATGTGAAGACGCGCGGCGACGCCGCCGTAGTTGAATACACCAACCGTTTTGACCGGCTGAGTGCGGCCTCGATAGCCGAACTTGAACTCTCGCCTGATGAGCTCCATCAAGCGCTCGCGGGCCTGCCGCCGGTTCAGCGTGAAGCGCTGGAAGCGGCTGCCGCGCGCGTGCGCAGCTATCACGAGCGCCAACCGCTGCAAAGCTGGCAGTATGAAGATGCCGATGGAACGCTGCTCGGGCAGAAGGTCACGCCGCTTGATCGCGTCGGTTTGTATGTGCCGGGTGGCAAAGCGTCGTATCCCTCGTCGGTGCTGATGAACGCGATTCCGGCCAAAGTGGCAGGCGTCAAGGAACTCATCATGGTTGTGCCGACGCCGGGCGGCGAGCGCAACCCGCTGGTGCTGGCTGCCGCCGCGCTGGCCGGTGTCGACCGCGTATTCTGCATCGGTGGCGCACAGGCTGTCGGTGCACTGGCTTACGGCACGCAAACGGTACCCTCGGTAGATAAAATTGTTGGCCCCGGCAATGCCTACGTGGCCGCTGCCAAGCGCCGTGTGTTTGGTGTTGTGGGTATCGACATGGTTGCCGGACCGTCAGAAATTTTGATCATCTGTGACGGTAAAACCAATCCGGACTGGGTGGCCATGGATTTGTTTTCGCAGGCCGAGCACGACGAACTCGCGCAGTCGATTCTGCTGTGCCCGGATGCCACTTACATTGACCGCGTCGCCGCATCTATCGAAAAGCTGCTGCCGGCCATGCCGCGCCAGGAGGTAATTCGCGCCTCGCTGAAAAATCGTGGCGCGCTGATCGCCGTGCGCGATCTCGACGAAGCCTGCACCATCGCCAACCGCATCGCGCCGGAACACCTTGAGCTTTCTATTGCTGACGCCGAACCGTGGGTGGACAAGATCCAGCACGCCGGCGCCATCTTCATCGGCCCTTACACCTCCGAATCACTCGGCGACTACTGTGCCGGGCCGAACCACGTGCTGCCGACCTCCGGTAGTGCGCGCTTTTCGTCACCACTCGGCGTGTATGACTTTCAGAAGCGCAGCAGCCTGATCCGCGTTTCACAGGCAGCATCGAAGACGCTGGGGCGAATTGCGTCAACGCTGGCGCACGGCGAAGGCCTGCCGGCGCATGCCCGCTCCGCCGAGTATCGCGTCGAGGCTGACTAGCGCATCTCGAAGGCTTCCTGATGGAAGCGCAAGCCGCCGTTCCGGGATGCCTTCAAGCCTTTCTTCAAGGCCTCGGCGAGGCCGCTTGGCCCGCAGAACCAGATTTCGGCTTTCTTCTTCTGGCCATCCGCGAGTTTGAGCGAGTCTGCTGTTAGCACTTCACCATGTTGTGCGCTGTGGATTGACAGACGAATGCGCGGTAGCGCAGCGCATAGTTTGTGCAAGCGCTCAACAAAAGGATCCGTCTCGCGGTTTCGCGTGCAGTAGTGGAGGTCGGCGGCCTGCGTTTTCGTCGGGCCTGAGCTTAGCGACTCCAGCCAGGCCAGGAAGGGCGTCACGCCAATTCCTCCTGCTACCCAGATCTGTCGGCGCCCCGGGTTGCTGCGGTCAAGCTGGAACCGGCCGTAAGGTCCCTCGATTGTGACGGTCTGGCCGACTCTGGCACGTCGCGCGATATTCTTTGTGAAATTACCAAGCGCTTTGATGAAGAAGGTGATTGTCCGGTCGCCGTGATCGGCACTGGCGATGGTGAACGGGTGCGCACCTTCCACGTGGTCGAAGGTGATGAAGGAGAATTGCCCGGCACGGTGGCTTGCCCATTGCGCCTCAAGGCGACAGGTGATTTCAGTCACGTCGCCCGCACTTTTGACAGTGACGATCGATCCACTCACCTGGCGGCGGCGACCGATTAGCCCGCCGAGTGAAATGATGCTGCAGGCCACGCCAACCGCAAGGAATGCCGCGAGTAGTGCTCCGACCGGCTGCGTCCAGTAGTCGGGCGGGGCCAGCATGGCCGCATGGAGGGCCAGCATCAGGTACAACACGGGCATGATGCGATGCAGATGGCGCCAGAGATGGTAGGGAAAACGCCGCCACAGGGTAATGGCGAGCATGGCCAGCGCCGCGTAGAGCGCCCATTCGCCCATGTCGTCGCCGAGTTTACGCAATACTTCGAGAAACCCGTCGTATTTGATTTTCGGCAGGCGGCCTTCCAGCCCAATCAGCGTCTTGATCACCCCGCTTGATTGCTTGAGCAGCCAGTGGCTGGCGCCAAAACTGATGGCTAGGATTCCCGACCATTTGTGCAGGCGGTAAATGCGATCCATGCCACCGAGCGGTTTTTCCAGCCAGACCGGGCGCGTGGCCAGCAGCATAGAGAGCGACATCAGCGCGATCGACAACAATCCTGATAGATAAAGTCCTTGCTGGCGCGCGATCCACAGCAATGCGCTTTGTTCCGGAAAGACAGTAGAGGACAGCGCCAGATACCAGGCAGAAGAAGAAATCGCCAGGAGGCCAAAGAGAAAGGTTTTCATCGTGTTGAACTTGCTTTTAAACTGTTACTCATCGTAGTAGCCGCGTTCTGCATCAGTGTGGCAGGCCGCGCAATTGGCTTTGGTCTTGACATCTCTGCTCTTCCAGTCATTGGCGGAAAGCTCGCGGTGTTCGCGTACCCACTTGGGCAACTCGGTAATACGCAAGGGCGGGTTTTCTATCGACACGCCGCGCATCAGTCTGCCGCCATAGCGCTGGCCGCCGGTATCGGCGGCATTTTCGACGAGATACCGGGTGATCTGCTCGGCCGCAGGCGGGGCGACGCTGGCGTCGGCGCCAAAGTGGTTGTTGAGGTCGCCCATCATCCGCTTCCAGGAATTCGCCGGCAGCATCGATGGGGCAAAGGCAAGGTGGCAACTTCCGCACTCCTCGCGCACCAGGGGATCGGAAACCGGGGCAAAGAAATGACCGCCTCCGGCCTGCGCCCGCTGCAGAAGAATGCCAGAAAAGAGCAGCGCCGTGAGGCCAAGCGCGACGGGACGATAGGGAATGTTCATGGAGTACTTCCTTTCAACGTTATTGACTGATCACATAGGTAAGCCAGTCGCCTTTTTCCAGCGGTGTGCATTCACGTCCCAGTACATCGTTGCAATTGCGCTTGAACCATTTCTCGACCTTCGACGGATCGGTGTAGCGGGCGGGAGTGACGGAAACGGCGACCGCTTCGACCACCTTGCCGGCCGGCGTGCGCCCGGCGCTACGCGGGTTGTCCGCATGACAGGAGGTGCACGCTGGCGTCTCCTGCTTGCGGCCGGCGAACTTGGTGAAATGCAGCTTTTCGCCGCGAGCGGCAGAAAAGCTCGAAAAAGCCGGGGTGGCGGCCTTGGCGGCAGCGGCATACTGTGCCAGCAGATCATCACGGGGAGCCGCGAAACTGGCCATAGGCAGGACGAGTGCGGCAAGCAAGCATGCGCTGATATTTGTTTTCAAGGCCATCTCCAATCAAGGTGTTGGGTGTACTTTGCCGTGGTTTCGCTGAACGCAGGCTGAATCTGCTGTTAATCTGTCGTTCAGGATCGCTGGATTACAAATGAGCATGAACCGCAACTGCGTGGAGACGCAATGAAAATGAGACGACAAAGAATGGGCGTGCTGGTTGCCGGCCTGCTTCTCTCCATAGCATGGGCCATGCCCGTTCAAGCGGACGATCTGAACGACCATGATCGAGCGCGCCAGGCGCTTGAGGCCGGCGAGATCCTGCCGCTGAAATTGGTGCTGGAGAAAGTTGGCCGCGACACGCCTGGACAGGTCATGGAAGTTGAACTGGAACGAAAACATGAGCGCTGGGTGTATGAGATCAAGCTGTTGCGTCCGGGCGGTTCACTGGTGAAGCTGCGGGTGGATGCCAGTGACGGGAGGATTCTTGATCGCCGGGGGCGTGGCGCAAGGCCTGAGCGCTGAATGGGGAAGGGGTTTAAATGCGTGTTCTAGTTGTAGAGGATGAGCCGACCATCGCTGTGCAACTCGCCGAGGCGCTGGGTGCCGCCGGTTACGCCGTCGATATGGCGGGAAACGGCGTCGATGCTTACTTTCAGGGCAGCGACGAGAACCAGCCCTTTGATGCGGTGGTGCTCGATCTGGGCTTGCCGCAGATGGACGGGCTCACCGTCCTGAAGAAGTGGCGCGCTGCCGGTCGAAGCATGCCGGTGCTGATCCTGACGGCGCGTGATAACTGGCACGAGAAGGTGGCCGGGATCGATGCCGGTGCCGACGATTACCTGACCAAGCCATTTCACATGGAGGAACTGCTGGCCCGCGTACGTGCCCTGATTCGGCGAGCCGGCGGCCATGCCAGCGCCGAGCTGGTGTGCGGCGACGTGGTGCTCGACACCCGGCACAGCCGCGTCACCGTGGGCGGGCAGGCTTTGACCTTGACCAGCCATGAATATCGCGTATTGGATTATCTGATGCATCATCCGCAGCAGCTCGTCTCGCGTAGCGCTTTAATCGAGCACATCTATGCTCAGGACTTTGACCGCGATTCCAATACCGTCGAGGTGTTCATCGCCCGGCTGCGCAAAAAGTTGCCGGAAGGCGTGATCGAGACGGTGCGCGGTCTGGGTTATCGTCTTGTTGCTCCGTGATGGGCGTGGACAGAAACAACTCCTCGATTGCCCTGCACGGCTCACTGCGCCTGCGTCTTCTGCTTGGTACGCTGGTCTGGATTGCGGCCTCGATCATCATTGCCGGCTGGGCGTTGGGCGGGCTGTTCAAACAACACGTAGAAAAGCAATTCCATACTGAGCTGAATACCCATCTCGACCAGCTGGCGGCTCATCTGGTGCTTGACCAAACCGGGCGGCCATCGCTCTCCGCCGCGCAGAGCGATCCGCGCTTCAGCAAACCTTATTCGGGGCTTTACTGGCAAATTGATCACCTCGATCGTCTCAAGCGACAGAATGGAGATGCGCTCGGCCTGTTGCGCTCACGTTCACTCTGGGATGATGTTCTCAAGGTGCCGGCGGATACGCCGAGCAATGGCGAGATTCATCAGCATCGCATTGCCGGACCCAACAAGACGATGCTGGGCGTGGTCGAGCGGGTGGTCATTCTTGAGGATGCTCCGGACCAGGCAGCTAACGTATTCCGGCTGAACGTTGCCGCCGACGAGAAGCAGATGACGGAGTCCGTTGAACGCTTCAACGGCATGCTCTGGTTGGCCCTGGGCTTGCTCGGCGGAGGGCTGGGGCTGGTGGCGGTCATTCAGGTATTGATCGCACTGGTGCCGCTGAGACGTCTGCATGGCGCCCTGGCGGCGGTGCATAGTGGAGGAACCGAGCGGCTGGAAGGACATTTTCCGGGTGAAGTCCAGCCGCTGGTTGAGGAGTTCAATACCGTGCTGGCGCAGAATGCCGAGGTGGTCGAACGAGCGCGTACGCAAGCCGGTAATCTGGCGCACGCCTTGAAGACGCCGTTGAGTGTTATTGCCAATGCGGTGCGCGGAAAGGATGGCGAACTCGCGCAGCTGGTTCACCGCCAGGTAGAGGTGGCGAGGAAACAGATCGACTATCACTTGAGCCGATCACGAGTAGCGGCCTCGGTGCGTGTTCCCGGCGCACGGACGCCGGTTTCCCCAGTGCTTGACGGGTTGGTGCGGGTGATGCGGCGCATCCATGCGGAGCGGGATCTCGAGCTGATCGTTCATCCGCATAGCGGGTTGCTTGCTTTTCGCGGGGAAGAACAGGATCTGCAGGAGATGTTGGGCAACCTGCTCGACAACGCCTGCAAATGGGCCGAGAAGCGCATTGAAGTGGCGCTGGCTGTGGTCGGCGATGAACTCCTCATTACGCTTGATGATGATGGCTGCGGTATTGCCGATAAAGAGCGTGAGCGCGTGCTGAACCGGGGAGAGCGGGCCGATGAGCGGGTTCCCGGTTCCGGCCTTGGTCTGGCCATTGTCGATGATCTGGCACGCCTTTACGGCGGGCGGGTCGAGCTGGCCGATTCGCCGCTGGGCGGCCTGCGTGTGGTGATCGCGTTGCCCCTGGCCGCTTGATAAGCCGCTATGCTGCTCGGTCGAGCTCCTGATCATTCATCGACGCGGGATCTTCCAGGGGTTCCAGGTGAGTTGTGATGTGGGTATAGGGTAAGGCCTTGCGGATATCCTCTTCGATACGCTCAGCCCAGTCGTGCCCGTGCTGCACCGTCCACTGCCCTGGCACCAGAACGTGCAGCGTCACGAAGGCGCGCCCACCGGCCTGGCGGGTGCGTAGGGCATGGAATTCCAGCTCCTGCTCGCGATAGCCGGCCAGCAGCGCCTCGATTTTGGCCAGTTTGTCTGCAGGCAGCGAGATGTCCATCAGGCCGGCCGCCGAGCGGCTCATGAGCTGGTAGCCGGTCCATACGATATTGGCTGCGACCAGCAGGGCGATCACCGGATCAAGCCAGAGCCAGCCGGTCAGGGATACCAGGGCGACGCCGGCAATGACGCCTGCCGATGTCCATACATCCGTCATCAAGTGATGCGCGTCGGCTTCCAGCGTGATCGAATTGTGTTGCTTGCCTGCTGCCATCAGGGTGCGGGACGTGGCGTAATTGATCACCGAAGCCACCACGGAAACCGCCAGGCCGACCCACACGGTTTCGAGTGCTTGCGGATTCATTAGCCGATCAATGGCGGTGTAGGCAATACTGGCCGCCGCCAACAGGATCAGGAAGCCCTCGAAGGCACTGGAGAAATATTCAGCCTTGCTGTGTCCGTGGGCGTGATCGTCGTCGGCTGGAAGCGCCGCCAGTGTCAGCATCCACAGCGCCATCAGCGCGCCGGCGAGGTTGACGAAGGACTCGATGGCGTCAGAGAGCAGGCCGACCGAGCCGGTCATTTTCCACGCCACACCCTTGAGCAGGATGGTGGCGATGGCGGCTGCGATCGATAGCCAGGCGTAGCGCGTCAGCGATGGCGGCAGGGCACCTGCGTTATCCGTCATTTGATGTGCTGGCATTCGCGGAGCTCAGTCTCTTCCCGGCAGCATCCGTTGCAGGGTGTTGTCCCGCACGATGTAGTGGTGATACAGCGCCGCTGCCGCATGCAATCCGATCAGGAAGTAACCCGCCGTGGCCACGGTCTCGTGGATATCCTTGATGAACTCTGCCGTATTCTTGCTCTCGCCGATGAGCGCCGGTAGATGCAGGCCGAAGAAGGGAATCGGCTTTCCTGCGGCGCTCAGAATCAGCCAGCCAGCCAGCGGCAGTCCCAGCATCAGGGCGTAGAGCGCCAGATGCGTCGATTTTGCCAACGGTTTTTGCCACGCCGGCGGGTCTGGGGTGATTTCAGGTGCTGAACTCGCGATACTGACCAGAAGCCGCAGCAAGGCCAGCGCAAGAACGGACAGGCCGAGCATGAAGTGCCAGGTTTTCATCAACTCGCGCGCGTCACTGCCTCTGGGGAAGATGCCGCGCAGTTCCATGCAGGCGTAAACCGCGATGAGCAGGAGCAACATCAGCCAGTGCAGGCCGATTGACAGTGATCCGTAACGACCTATCTGTGCCGTTTCTCTGATTCGGATGGAATCGTTGCTCATGTTCGGCTTCTTCTGATTTTGGCGAAAGGATGATTATGACATTGCAAGATTAACCCAAGCTGAACGAAAAGAAGGAACGCTGCGTTCTTTGTGCCGTGGTATTTGTCAAAAGTAGGCATGGCTGGGAGCCAATAGGAATGCGGACTTTGGCGGTTCGTGGCGCAAGGGCAAGTATCCGTGAGGCACACAGAGCATGTGGCTTGAAGACCGCCTAAGCACGTGGCTTGCGCGGCAGCGACCTTAGAGCGGTGGCTCCTCGAAAAGCCCCATGGCCTGCTGTATGGCTTCAGCCAGCGCCTTCATCTCGGTCAGTCGTGATGTGGAGCGGCGGGCCACCAGGGTGATCGTGCGGCACGGGCTTGGCTTGGTCATCGGTCGTGCAGCAAGGCCGAGGCTGTCCGTCAGCCCGCTCTTTACGGCCATTTCCGGCACCAGTCCGATGCCGAGTCCTGATTCGACCATCTGGACCAGGGTCAACAGGCTGGTCGCTTCAATTTCGCCTGGCGCGTGCTGGATCGATTTGCCACACGCAATGAGCGCGTGATTGCGCAGGCAGTGCCCTTCTTCGAGAAGCAGCAGGCGATCGGTCAGCGCTGGCGTGGCATCGACGGTTATTGCCTGCAATTCAGGATCGTCCCTGCGTCCGACAACCCACAGTTCGTCATCGAAGAGGGTCTCGAAGATCAGGTTTCCCGTTTCGTAAGGCAGGGCGATCAGCGCAAAATCGAGTTGCCCGTCTTCCAGACGCAACAGCAAATTGGCCGTGAGGTCTTCACGCAGCGCCAGGCGTAAATTCGGGTAACGTTCCCGAAACAGTGGCAGGACACGTGGCAGAAGAAACGGCGCGATGGTCGGGATGATGCCGAGACGGAGCCGTCCGGTCATCGGGTGCGTGGTTTCGGCGGCCAGTTCGATCATGTCTTGAGTTGCCGCGAGGATCGCTCGCGCCCGCTGAGCGATTTCCAGACCGATGGGCGTCATCAACACCGTTTGCCGGTCTCGCTCAACCAGCTGTGCGCCGAGTACGCTTTCCAGTTCCTTCAGGCCGGCGCTCAGGGTCGACTGGGTGACAAAGCAGGATTCCGCCGCCCGTGTGAAGTTGAGCTGCTCGGCAAGAGCAACCAGATACTGCAGTTGTTTGAGCGATGGCAAGGCGGTCATGGCGGTATGGCTTAGTTATCGATATTAACGATTATAAATGCAAATATTATTCATTTATAAATTTCCGGCGCCTCGACTATAGTGGGTTTGTACCAGCAAACCGATGGAGGTCACCATGAGCCACTTGAAAAGCCCTGTAAAAAGATGGACTATTAAAAGTGTTCTATTTTCCAGTCTTGAGGCTGAAAAATTCGCTTGATTGTAGGGGGTGGCATCAGTGTCATTGGTGCTGCAGTGTTATTGGCAGACACTTTCCTTTTATTCGGTTTGTAACTTTTATCCTTGAACTTTTTCAATCGTATAAGGAGAAAGGTAGCCTTGAAGTATCTTTTAACGTCGCGCATCAGGAGAGAATAAATGACTACAGATGGCAAGCAAACAAAAACTGGCGGGCAGTGTCCGGTAATGCATGGCGGTGCCACGTCGGCTAGCATGTCGAGCATGGAGTGGTGGCCGAAGGCTCTGAATCTTGACATCCTGCACCAGCACGACACCAAGACCAATCCGCTGGGCACGTCTTTTAACTATCGTGAAGAAGTCAAAAAACTTGACGTTGCGGCGTTGAAAAAAGACCTCAAAGCCTTAATGACCAATAGCCAGGATTGGTGGCCTGCCGACTGGGGGCACTACGGCGGGTTGATGATTCGCATGGCCTGGCACTCTGCCGGCACGTATCGCACGGCGGATGGCCGTGGCGGTGGCGGCAAGGGCAACCAACGCTTTGCCCCGCTGAACTCCTGGCCGGACAACGTAAACCTCGACAAGGCACGTCGTCTGCTCTGGCCGATCAAGAAAAAGTACGGCAACAAGCTGAGTTGGGCCGACCTGATTATCCTTGCCGGCAACATGGCTTACGAGTCGATGGGTCTGAAGACCTTCGGTTTCGGTTTTGGTCGTGAAGACATCTGGCATCCGGAAAAGGACGTCTACTGGGGTTCTGAGAAAGAATGGCTGGCTCCCAGCGGCAGTGCCAATAGCCGTTATTCCGGTGAGCGCGATCTGGAAAACCCGCTGGCGGCGGTGATGATGGGCTTGATCTACGTTAACCCGGAAGGCGTTGACGGCAAACCCGACCCGCTCAAGACAGCCCACGATGTGCGTGTAACCTTTGAACGCATGGCGATGAACGACGAGGAAACCGTGGCTTTGACCGCGGGTGGCCACACCGTTGGCAAGTGTCACGGTAATGGCAGTGCGGACAAGCTCGGGCCTGCTCCTGAAGGGGCTGAGGTCGAGGATCAGGGTTTCGGCTGGCTCAACAAGTCCAGCCGTGGTATTGGCCGCAACGCTATGTCCAGTGGTATTGAAGGGGCGTGGACAACGCATCCAACCCAGTGGGATAACGGGTACTTCACTTTGTTGCTTAATTACGAGTGGGAACTGAAGAAGAGTCCCGCCGGTGCCTGGCAGTGGGAGCCCATCAACATCAAGGAAGAAGACAAGCCGGTTGATGTTGAAGACCCCTCGATCCGCCACAACCCGATCATGACCGACGCCGACATGGCGATGAAGATGGATCCGGCGTATCGGAAAATTTCCGAGCGTTTCTACAAGGATCCGGATTACTTCTCGGATATTTTTGCGCGTGCCTGGTTCAAACTGACCCACCGCGACATGGGCCCGAAAGCACGCTACATCGGCGCGGATGTTCCGCAGCAAGATCTGATTTGGCAAGACCCGGTGCCCGCAGGCCGCAAGGATTTCGACGTGGCAGACGTCAAGGCGAAGATTGCCGCCAGTGGCCTGAGCATTGCTGAAATGGTGTCTACGGCCTGGGACAGCGCCCGTACCTTCCGTGGTTCGGACAAACGCGGTGGTGCCAACGGCGCGCGTATTCGCCTGGCACCGCAAAAGGACTGGGAAGGCAACGAGCCGGCCCGTCTGGCTAAGGTGCTGGCTGTGCTGGAAGGCATTGCAGCGAAGGCCGGTGCCAGTGTGGCCGACGTGATTGTGCTGGCGGGTAATCTGGGCATCGAGCAGGCGGCCAAGGCGGCCGGCGTGAGCGTTAATGTGCCTTTTGCGCCGGGGCGTGGCGATGCCACACAGGAACAGACCGATGTCGAGTCATTCGATGTTCTGGAGCCCGTGGCCGACGGTTACCGCAATTGGTTAAAGCGCGACTATGTGGTGAGTGCCGAGGAGTTGTTGCTCGACCGCACCCAGTTAATGGGCCTGACGGCCCATGAGATGACGGTATTGGTCGGCGGAATGCGCGTTTTAGGCACTAATCACGGTGGTACAAAGCACGGCGTATTCACCGACCGCGAAGGCGTGTTGAGCAACGACTTTTTCGTCAACCTGACGGATATGGCCTATACGTGGAAGCCTACGGGCAAAAACCTCTACGAAATTTGTGAGCGCAAGAGCGGTGCTGTGAAATGGACGGCGACCCGGGTTGATCTCGTTTTTGGCTCAAACTCGATTCTGCGTGCCTATGCCGAGGTTTATGCGCAGGATGACATGAAAGAAGCCTTTGTGTGCGATTTCGTATCGGCTTGGAACAAGGTGATGAATCTGGATCGCTTCGACCTGAAGTAATGCCTGAAGATAAGGGCCGCACCAAATGTGTGATCCGGTTTGTTTCGTTAGGCGGTGGCAGAGATGATCTGTCCCGCCGCCCAATGAATCGGTTCGCTGATGGTCGCCGTTGCCGCCCGGATCGCTTGCGAGGCAATCGTCGGGTGTCAGCCCTTATTCAGTAACAGCCATTTAATGGAGATATAAATAATGAGTGCCAAGAAAACAAAACCCGTTTCAATCAACATCGGTATCAGTGCCGGTGAGCGCGGGAAAATTGTCGATGGGCTTTCCAGCCTGTTGGCTGACAGCTTCACGTTGTACCTGATGACGCACAACTTTCACTGGAACGTCACCGGCCCGCAGTTCAACAGCCTGCACCTGATGTTCATGGCGCAATACACCGAACAGTGGAACGCCCTCGACATCATCGCCGAGCGCATCCGTGCTCTCGGCCACCCGACACCAGGGACCTTCAAGGAATTCCTCAAGCAGGCGTCGATCAAGGAAGTGGATGGCACGCCGAAAGCGAACGACATGATCCGGCATCTGGTCGCAGCGCAGGAGGCCACGGCACGTACCGCCCGCAAGTTGTTCCCGGTTGTGGAAGCGGCCAATGATCAGCCGACGGCCGATCTGCTGACGCAGCGACTGGAGGTGCATGAAAAAACCGCCTGGATGTTGCGTAGTTTGCTTGAGGAATAGACGCCGGCCGATCTTGTCGGAGCAAGGCTGGAAGGCGCATCAAATGGCGATCTGCGGCGCGCCTGCGATGAGAGGTAATGTTCACGAGCTTCTTGGGTAATACAACGCCGAGACTGTTTATCCATGCGCCTTCTGGCGGTGTTATCCTTAAAGCGTTGGACGATCAACGCATAAGCGAGGAAGCCGCGTCATGGCGATAGAGTTTGCTGTAACCACTACCCCCAGGCCCAACTGGGGAATGCTGTTGTGGAGCCATGCGCGTGAGAATAAGCTTTCTGCGTTCGGTTTGGGCATTGCGCTGCTCGGTGTGCTGGCGTTGTTGTTGCAGGGGCTCGCACAAATAATTGGCGGAAGTGCACCGCCGGGATTGCGTCTGGCCATGATCGGTGGTGCCGCTGCTTTTGCAACAACGGCCTTGGGCGCGATTCCGGCACTGGTGCTGCGTGGATTGCCTCAGCGTGTGGAAGACAGTCTGTTGGGTATGGCCGCAGGGATGATGCTTGCCGCCAGCGCATTCTCACTGCTTTTGCCGGGTTTGGACGCGGGTGCGGCCCTGCTGGGCAGCAAGTCCCTAGGCGCTGGCGTGGTGGTGCTCGGTATGGCACTGGGCGTGCTGTTGATGCTCGGGCTTGATGCCTTCCTGCCGCATGAACACGAGAGTGCCGGACCTTGCGGCCCCGGCACGGACCGGTGCCGGCGTATCTGGCTTTTTGTTTTTGCCATCGCGGTACACAATTTGCCTGAGGGTATGGCCATCGGTGTCAGTTTTTCGCAAGCGGACATGACAGTAGGGTTGCCGCTGACTACCGCCATCGCGCTGCAGGATATTCCGGAAGGACTGGCCGTTGCGCTGGCCTTGCGCGGGGCAGGTTTCAAACCAGGCTTCGCTGTGCTGGTCGCCATCGCCACCGGCCTGCTGGAACCGGTAGGCGCGCTGCTTGGCGTTGGCCTGTCGAGCGGGCTGGCGGTGGCTTACCCGGTTGGTCTTGGGCTGGCAGCAGGTGCGATGATCTTTGTGGTCTCGCACGAAGTCATTCCTGAAACCCATCGTAATGGTCATCAAACGGCAGCAACCTTGGGCCTGATGGCCGGTTTTGCCTTGATGATGGTTCTGGATACGACATTGGCTTAAGTGTGTCGGCATTAAAAAAATCGCTGAAAACGGTTGTGACTGGCATTGACGGTCGGTGGCGTTACGCGAGCAACTCAGGTCTTAAATTGACAAATGGAGCCGGGTTATTAAGAATGCATGCGTTTTTGCCGACCAGTTTTTCGGGAATGCCGTTTTCTACAGGAGATTGTTTTGAGTCCGATTGTTAACCCCGTTGCCGGTAATCCGAAAGACTTCTGGACCGGCATCATCTTCATCGCCATTGGTGGCGCCGCCATTTTTTTGAGCCGGGGCTATGGCATGGGTACAGCGGTAAAGATGGGGCCGGCCTATTTTCCGGTTCTCCTCAGTATCCTGCTGATCGTGATCGGAAGCCTGTCCCTTGCCCGCTCCTTTATAAAACCAGGTACACCGATCGGTACGGTGGCATGGAAGGGGCTGTTTATGGTTATTGCTTCGACCGTTCTTTTCGGAGCGATCGTGCGTGGTGCCGGGATGGTCATTGCGTTGCCGCTGCTCATCATTATTAGTGCATTCGCCAGTACCCGTTTTAGCTGGAAATTTGCGCTGGCGCTGGCCGCCGGCGTCACCGTGTTCTGCGTACTGATCTTTCAAGTGGCTTTGGGCGTGCCATTGCCGATTCTCGGCAGCTGGTTTGACTAAGAGGTTGTAAATGGAACTGCTCAATAACATTGGTCTTGGTTTTTCGGTCGCATTAACAGGGATGAATCTGCTTTACTGCCTGGCCGGTGTTTTCCTCGGCACATTAATAGGTGTCCTGCCCGGCCTCGGCCCGACAGCAACCATTGCCATGCTTCTGCCGGTCACCTTTACGCTGCCGCCGGTCTCCTCGCTGATCATGCTGGCAGGGATCTACTACGGCTCACAGTACGGCGGCTCAACAACCTCGATTCTGGTCAACGTGCCGGGGGAGGCGTCCTCGGTGGTCACCGCGCTCGATGGTTACCAGATGGCGCGCAAGGGGCGTGCCGGTGTGGCGCTGGCTACGGCGGCCATTGGCTCTTTTTTCGCCGGTACGGTTGCCACCGTGATTCTGGCGCTGTTTGCGCCGCCGCTGGCCGAGGTTGCGCTCAGTTTTGGCCCGGCCGAGTTTTTTTCGCTGATGGTTCTGGGCCTTCTGGCTTCCCTGGTCCTGGCCAGAGGGTCGCTGCTGCACGCCTCCGGCATGGTCGTGCTGGGCTTGCTTCTGGGTCTGGTCGGCGCGGACGTGAACACCGGTCTGCAACGCTTTACATTTGATATCCCGCAACTCGCCGACGGTATCGGGTTTGTCGTGGTGGCGATGGGCATGTTCGGTCTGGCTGAAATCGTCCGCAATCTCGAGGACGAGGACGACCGTTCGCTGCTGGTCAGCAAAATCAGCACGCTGATGCCGACGCGCGAGGACTGGAAGCGCATGGCCGCACCGATTCTGCGCGGCACCGCCATTGGCTCGATTCTCGGTATTTTGCCCGGTAGCGGTGCGATACTCGGCTCGTTCGCCGCGTATGCCGTCGAGAAGAAGGTGTCGAAACACCGCGCCGAATTTGGCGAGGGCGCGATCGAAGGCGTCGCCGCGCCGGAGTCGGCCAACAATGCGGCCGCCCAGACGTCGTTCATTCCCATGCTGACGCTGGGCATTCCCTCGAACCCGGTGATGGCGCTGATGATCGGTGCCATGATCATTCAGGGTATCCAGCCAGGGCCTTCGGTGGTTACCGAGCAA
>JBBRDR010000042.1:0-20392 GCA_038203745.1 Burkholderiales bacterium
GCAGGTAGGGGCCGATCGGAAGGCTGCCCATGTTGGTCGGCCAGAAGGATTCTCCGCCATACGCCGCTGAAGGAATCTCGCTCCGCCAGTCAATCTTGTGGGTGGCTAATTCGGCGCTGGAAAACTCCACCGGGCGTGATATTTTTCGCAGTACCGGGTTGAGTGCGTCGATGACCAGGCCCGAGACGAGAATGCCGTTATCGACAACCGCCAATCGTTCAGCAATGTCCTGAGTGTTGTCGGTGTCGTCAATCGCTCGTTGTCGGACAACGCCCTGGTGAATACCGATGCGCAAGGCCAGTCGGTGTTTGGATACTTGTGGCAGCACGGCACAACGAAGTTGCATTTCGCAGGCCCCAAGCAGCGCGGCGTCGGCCGTATCAAACGTCGTGAGCAGGCCATTTTTGAAGCGACGGTCAATCTTGCCCCGGTAGCTGGTAACGACCCGCTCAATCCGGTTGAGGCGCCGCTCCAGCGGGAATCCGGCTTCTGCATCATCGAAGTGCGCCGTGGAGTAGTTAACGCCCTGAATCACGGCATGTACTTGATACTTGCTGCGAGTATTGTTCATGGCGATAACCTGTGGCACTCATTGTCGGTAAAGCGATTACGCGAGTTTACATGCTAATGGTGTTCGTAACATCGGCACGTGAAAAAATTAACGTTAAACACCTGTTTTCATGTTGTTTGGTGTCGTCTGTCGGTGCTTGTCTGGGTCGTGCTGAAAAAGCTTCCCTTGCCAGGTTTCGCGGGCCTGCAGGCGGGCTTCAAGCATTGCCGGGAATTTGTACAGGCGCATACCCCAGTCGGGCGAGACGAGCACGTCTGGCGGCACTTCGCTGCCCAGTCGCTGGACCTTGATGTGTGGCGGAAGGTGTTCGAGCATGTCGATTACCGCATCCAGGTATTTTTCCGGAGACAGCAGCGAAAGGCTCTCGGGCGCGGCGCGATATTGATTGGCGAGCCGTGTCCCGCGCACGATCTGAAGCTGATGAAACTTGAGAGCGTCGAGCGGAAGCTGGGCAAGTTTTTTGGCCCCTTCGATGAGGCTCGCGGGTGTTTCCAGCGGCAGGCCAAGCAGCAGATGGCCGGTAATGAACAGGCCGCGACTGGCAGCGCGCTGGATGGCGTCCTGAGTACAGGCAAAATCGTGTCCGCGCAGGCATTCGCGCAACACGTCGTCGTTGCAGGATTCGATGCCGATTTCCAGTTCGACCAGCATGCGCGTGGACAGATCGGCGAGGTAGTCGAGAGTTTCATCGGGCAGGCAGTCCGGGCGCGTGCCGATCACGAGGCCGGAAATGTCCGGGTGTCTGAGCGCGATTTCGTAGGTTTTTTTCAGGCTTTCGAGATCGTCGTAGGTGTTGGAATAGCTCTGGAAGTAGGCGAGGAACGCCTTGGTTCTTGGGTAGCGCCGGCGCATGAATTCGATACCGGTGTCGATCTGGGCGCTGATGTCGCGCTGTTCGCGCAGGTAACTGGGTGAAAACCCTTCGTTATTGCAGAACGTACAACCGCCTACACCGAGCGAGCCGTCGCGGTTGGGGCAGGTGAATCCGGCGTCGATGGAGACTTTTTGCAGCCGGCCGCCGAGTTCGCGTTTGGCCCAGTCGTTGTAGGCGTGGTAACGGTGGCCGCTGAAGAGGATCAAGCTTGTGGAAAGATCGGTCATCGATAGTTGTGCAAAGCGTTGGGCATTGGATAGTAGTCGCTTGTGTCGTATTTGCGTAGGACTCAGGTGCTTATTCTATTTGGAAATAAACAAATAAATAAACAGACTTTGATGGTCTATGAATGTTGGCTATAGTCGGGTCTTCGCAGAATTCACTGGAGTGCGCCATGACCCGTCTGATCCGAAATCTATTGCTTGTCGTTGTTGCTGCCTGGGCGTTGCCCGTTCTTGCAGAGAGCAGTTTGCTCAATGTTTCCTACGACGTTTCACGCGACTTTTACAAGGACTACAACCCGATGTTCCAGAAGTACTGGAAAGACAAGTCGGGCGAATCGGTCGAATTCAAGCAGTCGCACGCCGGTTCGAGCAAGCAGGTTCGTGCCGTCGCTGATGGTCTGGAAGGTGACGTGGTAACGATGAACCAAGCCTCCGATGTTGATTTTCTGGCCGAAAAAGGGCTGGTCGCCAGCGATTACGCCAAGAAGTTTCCCAATGGCGCTTCGCCTTATACCTCGACGATGGTTTTCATCGTGCGCAAGGGGAATCCCAAGGCTTTGTTGGACTGGTCGGATCTAGTGAAAGCCGGCGTCCAGGTTATTCTGCCGCACCCGAAGAACACCGGAAACGGCCGCTATTCCTACCTCGCCGCCTGGGGTTATGCGCTCAAGCAGCCGGGCGGAAGCGAGAAAGCAGCGCAGGAGTTCGTCGGCAAGCTGTTGAAGAATGCGCCGCTCTTCGCCTCGGGTGGCCGCGACGCGACGACGACTTTCATGCAGCGCAAGATCGGTGACGTGCTGGTTTCCTTCGAAAGCGAAGCAGAACTAATCGCCAAGGAATTCGGCAAGGGCGAGTTTGATGTGGTCTATCCCTCGCTGTCGATTCTCACCGAGTTTCCGGTCGCCATCGTCGACAAGGTGGTCGACAAGCGGGGGACGCGCAAACTGGCGCAGGCCTATCTTGACTATCTGTGGTCGAAGGAAGGCCAGGAAAACGCCGCGCAGAACTACTTGCGCCCGCGCGATGCGGAATTGCTCAAAAAGTACGCTGGGCAGTTCCCGGCGATCAAAACGTTTACCGTCGATGAGGTCTTTGGTGGCTGGGCCAAGGCGTCGCCGACGCACTTCAAGGACGGCGGAACGTTTGATCAGATTTATCAGAGCAAGTGAATGGTATTTCAGCCAGTATTGCCGAAAAGGCCGTGAATAAATGATCTTCAGGCCAATACCTTGAAGATCCGCATGGATGGCTGACCTACACGACAACTGCTTGTAGATCGCCATTTGGTGCGGGTCTCAGAGCATCAATTTTTTGAAGAGCTGTATTTTACGCGATCCCATAACATGAACAAACGCGTCCTCCCCGGCTTTGGACTGTCACTTGGCTGCACGCTGGTCTACCTCTCGCTGCTCATCCTGCTGCCGCTCTCCGGGCTGGCGTTCAAGGCCAGTTCACTCAGCCTGGCCCAGTTCTGGGACATCGCCAGCGGTGAGCGAGCGCTCGCATCGTATCGCGTAACCTTTGGCGCCTCGCTGATTGCGGCATCGATCAACGCCGTGTTCGGCCTGATCGTGGCGTGGATACTGGTGCGCTATTCCTTCCCCGGAAAGCGCTTGGTCGATTCGCTGGTCGATCTGCCTTTTGCCTTGCCGACGGCGGTGGCCGGCATCACGCTGGCGACGCTCTACGCCGGCAACGGCTGGATCGGCCGCCATCTCGAACCGCTCGGCATCAAGGTGGCGTTTACGCCGCTTGGCATCGTCGTCGCGCTGACCTTCATCAGCCTGCCATTCGTGGTGCGCACCTTGCAGCCGGTCATCGAGGATATCGAACCGGAAATAGAAGAAGCGGCGGCCACACTCGGCGCGTCGCGTCTGCAGACCTTTACCCGCGTACTGCTACCGGGGATTTTCCCCGCGCTGTTGACCGGCTTCACGCTGGCGTTTTCGCGCGCTGTCGGCGAGTACGGGTCGGTCATCTTCATCGCCGGCAATATGCCGCTGATTTCGGAAATCACGCCGCTGCTGATCATTTCCAAACTCGAACAATACGACGTGGTCGGTGCCACCGCGCTGGCCTGCGTCATGCTTGTGCTTTCCTTTGTTTTGCTGCTCGGCGTCAATGCATTGCAATGGTGGGCCGCCAACCGGCATCACGGCCGAGTGAGAGTTAGCGTATGAGTGGGCCCTCACGCATGGCCAATGCCGAACCGCGCTGGTTACGCTGGACGCTGATCAGCGTCGGCCTGAGCTTTCTCTTCTTCTTTCTTGCCTTGCCTCTGGTGGCGGTTTTTGCCGAGGCCTTTAAGGGCGGATGGTCGGCGTACATCGAGGCGCTCAGACATCCTGAGGCCCTTTCGGCCATCTGGCTGACGCTCTTCATTGCCGTCTTCGTTCTGCCGTTCAATATCCTGGTCGGTATCGCGGCAGCGTGGGCTATTGCCAAATTCGAGTTTCGCGGCAAGAGCTTGTTGATCACGCTGATCGACCTGCCCTTCGCCGTGTCGCCGGTCGTCGTCGGTATGGTCTTCCTTTTGATATTCGGTGCGCAGGGACTGTTCGGACCGTGGCTTTCGGCGCACGACATCAAAGTCGTCTTCGCCTTGCCGGGGATGATTATCGTCACGCTGTTCATTACCTTCCCCTTCGTCGCCCGCGAACTGATTCCGCTCATGCAGGCGCAAGGCAAGGATGAGGAAGAAGCGGCGATTTCGCTCGGGGCAACGGGCTGGCAGATGTTTTTCCGCGTCACCTTGCCCAACATCAAGTGGGGTCTGCTCTACGGCGTGATCCTCGCCAACGCCCGCGCCATGGGCGAGTTCGGTGCGGTGTCGGTGGTTTCCGGCCATATTCGCGGCGAGACGAACACGCTGCCGCTGCATGTGGAAATCCTTTACAACGAATACAACGCGGTCGGTGCCTTCGCGGCGGCGTCGGTGCTGGCTTTGCTGGCACTGGTCACGCTGGTCGCCAAGACGCTGGTCGAGTGGCAAATGCGCAGGGAAACCGACATGCTGGATACGGCGCTACCGCCGGAAAAGACGAGCGAACAATCATGAGCATAGAAATCAATGGTGTCGGCAAACGCTTTGGCAATTTTGTCGCGCTCGACAACATCGACCTTCACATCCCGACCGGCGAACTCGTCGCGCTGCTTGGTCCTTCAGGTTGCGGCAAGACGACGCTGCTGCGCATCATTGCCGGTATGGAGACGGCGGATGCTGGCCACGTGAAGTTTGCCGGCGAAGAGGCGACGCACCTCCATGCCCGTGAGCGCAAGGTCGGCTTCGTCTTCCAGCACTACGCATTATTCCGCCACATGTCAGTGTTCGAAAACGTTGCTTTTGGCCTGCGCGTCAAGCCCAGAAATGAACGCCCGTCCGAGGCGGATATTCGTCGCCGGGTGATGGATCTGCTCAAGCTAGTTCAGCTCGACTGGCTGGCCGAACGCTACCCTTCGCAGCTTTCCGGCGGACAGCGCCAGCGCATCGCGTTGGCGCGGGCACTGGCGGTCGAGCCGAAGGTGCTGCTGCTTGACGAACCCTTCGGCGCGCTCGATACCAAGGTACGCAAGGAACTGCGCCGCTGGTTGCGCCGTTTGCATGACGAGATGCACATCTCCAGCGTCTTCGTTACGCACGATCAGGAAGAAGCGCTGGAAGTGGCCGACCGCGTCGTGGTCATGAACCATGGCCGCGTCGAACAGATCGGTACGCCCGACGAAGTCTATTCCAACCCGGCGTCGCCCTTCGTCTATCAGTTTCTTGGCAACGTCAATGTTTTCCATAGCCGGGTGCACGGCAACTGGGCCGACGTCGGCGGGGATGATTCAGCCACGCCGGACGAAGGCCAGGCCATGGCTTTCGTTCGCCCACACGACATCGACATCGAGCATGGCCCGGTGGCCGGCGGCCTGGAGGCGACGGTGCAGGACGTTCATGCCATCGGCCCGCTGGTGCGGGTCGAACTGGCGCACGCATCAGAGTTGATCGAAGTCGAACTGACCCGTGAACGGGCCGCCACGCTGAATCTGACCAAGGGCCAACTCGTCTGGCTCAAGCCCCGGCAAGTCAAAGTGTTCACCGTGCCTGAGGCGGTGCTGGAAGAGGGCGGCTCCGGCATTTAGCGACAGGTGTTCGGCAATCGGTCTGCAAGGCAGTAAATACGGGCATCTCGACGTGCTATGCCATGGAAGCCACTGAATACGCGCCTTTCAGTGGATAGCCCCGTAGGGTTTGCAAACAGCCAAGTCTGCGAACGCGAGAGCAGGAACTGCGTGTGCAAACAGAAGACTTTGCGCAACCTGCCCGGCTCTATCTTAAAGCTTCTTTGACGTTCATTGCTAATCAGGGAAAAAGTAGAAAAATCAACTCGTTATTCTGGCGTCAAAGTCGATAAATCGAGTTTTTTCCAAATCGGCGGGAATTACGGATGTACTTGGGCGCTGAGGTTTGAGAACATCGCTGAAGTTTTTAGATGTTTGCCTGATTTGTTTTGAAAAATCGGTGAACTACGCCTCTGGATATCCCTTAAGAGTTCGAACAAATGAATGTCGAGTGCCATGAGTAAAACCCCAATCGTCATGGGAAACACGCAAGCGTTTTGTACGGTTAACGCGCACTGCCTCGAAAACATTGTTCGGTTGTCGGACGATATGGAAGTACTTGCCTCCAGCGACATTCTAGATGATCGCGGCGTAAAACTATGGGCGAAAGGCAAGCCTGTCTCCCGAGCGTTGCAGGAAAAAATGTTGCTGCGCCGCCTACAAAAACCGCTTGAAGTCAGCCTGGATGTTGAAGGCGGGGTGTCCATCGAAAGCATTGTCAGCGACTGTTTTGCGCTCATGAAAGAAAATCCGGCGCTCGCCGTGCTGGGCGACTCCAGTGGCGCCAAGGCCGCCTTGCGGAACGTTCGGAGTACGCAGCTGCCCTCGCCGCTGAAGCTTTTGCTGACTTCTGTCCGGGCGCATAAGAAACGAAGTTACGACGCTGGTTTATCAACGATGATTGTCTGTTCGGGCTTGGCGCACAGTGTGGGTCTGAACGACCGAGACTCGGGCATGCTGATCCTTTCTGCCCTGGCACACGACATTGGCGAAATGTACATTAATCCGGAATATCTGGACGGCAGTCGCTCGCTTCAGCCCGCCGAATGGAAACACGTGGCCTCGCACCCTTGCGTCGGACAAGCTTTCCTCAAGGAATTTTCGAACTTTCCGCCGGCAGTGGCCGACTGCGTTTTGCACCACCACGAACGGCTCGACGGTAGTGGTTACCCCTTCCAAATTTCGGGGAACACGATGAGCCCGCTGAGCCAATTGATCAGCGTCGCCGATTCAGTGTCAGCGATCATCATGCGCGGAGGGCTGGGCATGATCGAACGCATCAATGTGGCGCTGCGTATTATGCCGGAAGAGTTTCCGCGTCCCGCCGTATCTTTTGTTAGCAAAACGCTCGGACAACTCGACGAACTCGACGAAGAAGGCGCATTGGCGGCGTCCGGTGGCTTTGCCGAGCGGATTCTGCCGACCTTGCAGCAACTCAGGTCGTCGCGGCTCTTGGCGGAAGTCATGACAAATGCACGTTTGAATCAACGGGTGACCAATGTAGGTCAATTTGCCCTCGAAGCGCTGCGTAGGATCGACAAAAGCTTGCGCGCCACCGGCGTTTATGAACTCTCCCAACTCGAAGTTCTGGAAAGTGACCCGGGCATCATGGGCGAAGTCTGCCTCGTGCTTGGCGAGGTCACCTGGCGCTTGCGCAATCTAGCGCGCAATGTACACCTGCGTACCGAGAATGCTGGCGACGTCAGCGATCTAGCTCATGTTGCCGAACTGGTTGCTGTACTCAACACAGTGTCAAAACTGGAAGAAATTCATTAATCCTCGTTGTTGTGCCATAAGTTGCATGGCGCATCCATCAATCGAGGTTTTCTATTAGCGAATTCTCCAGGCGATTAAATGGACGAAATTTGGCGTGCAAATTGAACGAGCCGCAGGCAAGCGCATGCAGGCAATAAACAAATAACCGTATGGGCCTGACTTCTGAACACGGTGGGTTTATAGTACGTTCTGGATACCAAGTGCATCCTCATGGTTGTCGTACGCGATGCAGATTGCTGCGAAACAAGACTTGGAAAGGGACGGCAATATGAAAAACAGAATGTTGCGGGGCGGTGCCGTGATCGGTGCCACATTTCTTCTTGCAGCTTGCGGCCAGAAGGAAATCAGTTTCAAGGCCGATGTTCAGCCTATCCTCAAGCAGTACTGCGCCGAGTGCCATCTTCCCGGTGGGCAAGGGCAGGAAAAGAGTGGTTTGGTCCTGGATAGCTACGAAAATCTGATGAAAGGCACCCGCTTTGGCGCCATAGTCAAGCCGGGCGATACGCTGACCAGCGCCATGATCATGTTGATCGAAGGGCGTGCCGATGCGTCGATCAAGATGCCCCACGGCAAGGAAGCCTTGCCCAAGGATAAGATCGACGTGTTGAAGAAGTGGGTCGAGCAGGGCGCGAAAAACAATTAAAACGCTGCCGCAGCGCGAATTGGGTCAAGTAACGCCACCGGGTTGGTGGGTCGCCGGTCCGGCGCTTGATTTGCACACCTGAAGTCTCTCTCGTAAAAGTATCTTGCCTTGAAGGCGAGATTCTCATATGATTTGAGAAACCGGTTTAGTAAATCGGTTTCTCAAATCAGATCAATGAAAATAACCATAGCCGATATAGCCGAGAAAGCTGGCGTTTCCAAGGCGACCGTCTCCCGGGTGCTCAACAATCGGCCCGAGGGCGTCGGCGCGGAGACGCGGCTTCGCATCCAGAAAATACTGAGAGAAACCGGATTCCAGCCGTCGGGTCTGGCACGCGGTCTGGCCACCGGAAAATCCCGGACGGTGGGCTTGATCATCCCCAATATCACCAATCCGTATTTCCCAATGCTGGTGCGCGGCGTTGAAGACGCTCTGAACCAGTCGGGTTACAGCTTGCTTTTGTGCAATTCCAACGGCGACATCGTGAAAGAGAAAAACTATGTCCGGGTGCTGATGGAGAAGGGCGTTGATGGCGTGATCCTGGATTCCTCGGAGCCTGACTGCGATTGCCAGGTTGAGTTGCTGGAAAAAAATGGCGTTCCCTTCGTTTCGCTTGATCGCCTCGTCGAAGGGAACGTCAAGCGGTTCGGCGTGGTCGTGGACAACCGGCACGGTGCGCGCCTGGCCGCCGAGCACCTTTCTTCGCGGGCGGGCTGTTCCCTGTTCTTCCTCAATGGGCCGGCGGATCTTTCGCAATCAATGCTGCGCCGTGCGGGCGTCGAGGACGTGTGGCGCGAGAAGGGACTGGCGGCCGATTCTCTGCGTGTCCTGAGCGGTGATTATTCGGTTGAAAGCGGCTACCGCCTGACCCGGGAGATTCTGGATCAGGTGGAACCGGGAAGCCCGCCCTTCAGTGCCCTTTTTGCCTGCAACGACCTGATGGCGGTCGGTGCCATGCGGGCGCTCAAGGAGAAGGGAATTTCCGTTCCCGCACAAGTCGAAGTGATTGGCTTTGACGATATCGAACTGGCGCACCTGGTCGAACCGCCGCTGTCTACCGTATCGCAGCCGGCTCTGGAGATGGGCGCACGCAGTGCCGAAATGCTGCTGAAACTGATCGACGGAAAAACGCCGCGCCCGAAAACCCTGGTCATGATGCCCACCCTGGTTTTGCGCGGAACGACACGAGTACCATTGGAGCTAAAACCATGAGCGAGCAAACCAGTTATCGAATGGAACTGACCGGGGTTTTCGGTTTCCCGGTCGACGAGAATCCTACGGTCGTCATGATCGAAGCGGCATACAGAGCGCTCGATCTGCCCTGGCGTTATCTCAATCTCAAAGTGCCGCCCGAGGATCTGGCAACGGCCTTTCAGGGCATGCGGGCCATGGGATTCAGGGGAATCAACCTGACCATCCCGCACAAGTGTGAAGCGCTCAAGTACCTGGATCAGGTCGCCGACGACGCGCGGATCATGGGGGCCGTGAACACGGTTTACGTCGAACAGGGTCGCCTGATCGGTGCCAATACCGATGGCAAGGGATTCCTGCGTGCGCTTAACGACGACGCCCAAGTGAATCCGGGTGGTAAGAAGTTCATGATTCTCGGGGCCGGCGGCGCAGCACGGGCAATTACCGTTGAACTGGCGCTGGCCGGTGCCGCCGAGATCGTGATTGTCAATCGGGATGAGGCACGAGGGCGGGAACTGGTGGCACTGCTCCTCGAACACACCAGTGTCCAGGCGGTCTATCAGGCGTGGAATTCGGACCTGGCAATCCCGGAGGATATCGACGTATTGGTAAACGCCACGTCGATTGGCCTGTATCCGCAGATTGACGAGATGCCGCCGCTGAACTACGCGACCATCCGATCCGGCCTAGTGGTGTGCGATGTGATCCCCAATCCGCCGCGCACGCGCTTTCTTGCAGCGGTTGAGGCGCACGGGGCGATTCCGCTGGATGGCCTGGGAATGCTGGTTTACCAAGGCGCTATCGCCTTCAATCTGTGGACAGGAAAGGACGCGCCGGTTGAGGTTATGAAACAGGCGCTGGCGGCAGAATTCGCCGCCAAATAGCCATCAGAATTCTGCAACGGGCAATGGTTGCCTAACGTGCCCTGCATCAACGGGGCATCATTAACGACTCAAGGAGTAATGAAGGATGGAAAATTTTGAATTCCGCAACCCGACCAAGATCGTTTTCGGTCGCGGGACTGAAGACAAGGTCGGCGTAGAAACCGCGGCCTACAGCAAGAAAGTTCTGCTGCATTTCGGTGGCGGCAGCATCAAAAGCAGCGGTTTGTACGACCGGGTAACGGCCTCGCTCAAAGCCGCCGGCGTTGAGTGGGTCGAACTGGGCGGCGTCATGCCTAATCCGCGTCTGAGCCTGGTTCATGAAGGCGTCAGGCTGTGCAAGGAACACAAGCTGGGCATGATCCTGGC
Source organism: Burkholderiales bacterium (assembly GCA_038203745.1). Classification (GTDB taxonomy): domain Bacteria; phylum Pseudomonadota; class Gammaproteobacteria; order Burkholderiales; family Rhodocyclaceae; genus Propionivibrio. The sequence continues at coordinate 10,634 of JBBRDR010000042.1, forward strand.
CGTCGGCGGCGGCAGCGTCATCGATTCGGCCAAGGCCATCGCCATGGGTGCAGTCATCGACGGCGATGTGTGGGACTTTTATCTGGGCAAGGGCGCGCCGGTTGACGCGCTGCCCATCGGCACCGTGCTTACGCTGGTGGCGGCCGGCAGCGAGGCGAGCACCGGCACGGTTATCACCAAGGAGGAAGGCTGGCTCAAGCGCGCGGTGAATTCCGAGCTGCTTTACCCGCGCTTCTCGATTCTCAATCCCGAACTGGCCTTCACGCTGCCAAGTTTCCAGATTGCCTGCGGCGCGATGGATATTTCGGCGCACCTGATGGAGCGCTACTTCACCAATGTGAAGAACGTCGCCTTCACCGACCGTCTGATCGAGGCAACGCTCAAGACCGTCATTCACCAGGCTCCGCTGATCCTGAAAAACCCGAAAGACTACGATGCGTGGGCCGAGTTCATGTGGGCGGGCACCATTGCGCACAATAATCTGCTCAATACCGGGCGTGTTGGCGATTGGGCCTCCCATGACATTGAGCATGAAATCAGCGGTATCTACGACGTCGCGCACGGCGCTGGTCTGGCCGTCGTCTTCCCGGCCTGGATGAAGCACGTGCTGCATCAGGATCTGAATCGTTTTGTGCAGTGGGCGGTACGCGTGTGGAACGTCGAAATGGACGTCTACAACCCCGAAGCCGTGGCGCGTGAAGGGATTGCGCGGATGGAAGCTTTCATCCACTCATTGGGCATCGGTACCACGCTGGGAAGCCTCGGGATCAAGGATGATCGCATCGACGAGATGGCCGAGAAATGCACCGATGGCGACACCCGGACCGTCGGCAATTTCGTGAAACTCAATCGCGAAGCGGTGGGCAAAATCCTGCGTCTGGCGGAGTAAGCCAGGATCGCCCGGTAATCGACGAGGTCGATTACCGGGAATCGACGTTTGCGGGGGAGGGGAGATTCACCCCAGCACCGGCGATAAAAAGCTTCACCGCCAGTTCGTCCCCGCGATCAATAGCGGAGATGAATTGATCCTGATTGAAATACTGCAGCCCCATCGCGGTCAGCTGCGTGCGTGCTTCCAGAATGGTCGTCATCGATGCCCCAGCGGCAGGCAGGCTGGCAACGGGTTCCTGTGGTTGTGCGGGCTGCTCGACAACGATAGGTGCTGTTGGCGGAGTTGCGGGTGGTACAACAGGCGCTACAGAGGGCGGCACAGAAGGCGGTACAGCGGGCGATGCAATAATCGGCGCAACGGGACGCACTTCCGGAACGCTCGCCTTGAGCCGCGCCAGTTTATTGAGTTCAACCAGCGCATCCATGCGCGCGAAAACCTCATGGCGGGAAAACGGCTTCTTCATGAAATCGTCGGCGCCGATGCGTTTGGCGTAGAACTGTTCTGTCGCCTGCTCGTTGCCGCTGATCATGATTACCGGAATGTGGTGCGTCAGCGGGTCGCGGCGCATCAGCCGCAGGGCGGCAAAACCGTTCATGCCGGGCAGGACGATGTCGAGGAAGACCAGGTCGGGCTTTTCCTCATTCACCACTTCCAGCCCTTTCTCGGCGGTCAGCGCTTCCAGCGTAATGCATCCGGCCGAGCGCAGCATCTTGCGCAGTGCGGCGACAATCGTTGGAGAATCGTCAACGATCAGTACGCGTCGCCCCGTGTGCGAATCAAGGCGCTTGCGGCTGCGCCGTTCAACCGGTCCGGACGGTATTTCCGGCGCGCTGACGGGTGGCGTCGCAACGTCGGCTTTGCCAAGAATTGACTTGATCTGTTTGAAAATACTCATGCCTTACGCCTCTGGGTCGGGCCCGTGCTACGGCCAGAATATGCAGGAAAATTTCAATGCCGCAGTATAAGAGAAATTCTCTTTGAAGACGGAGTTGTACGAAATTTGCTGGCGCACACAGCCTCTTCATAATATCGCTCAAAGTCGCAGTAGCGAACAGAACAACGACCCGCCTGCAACGGAATAGATAAGGGCATCTTCAGATGGCATGCCTGAAGAAGCGCATGGATACTAGGCCTCATGGCTAATGCGTCGAAGATGCCCGTATTCATTGGCTTCCTGCCCGATCAACTAACTCAGCCGCGCGCAATCCGCTCCAGCAGACGCGCCGCAACCCGCGCCGTATGGCCATCGATATCAAAACTCGGGTTGAGCTCGGCCAATTCGGCGAGGCGCAGCTTGCCGCTCGCCAGCGCCTGATCGATCAGCGCTTCCAGCACACACAACTCGACGCCACGCGCTGCCGGGGCCGAAACCCCGGGCGCATTGGCGGCAGGCAATACATCCAGATCGATACTCAGGTGCAACACGTCGACCTGCTCAAGAAAACCGGCCAGAGTCGCCTGTGCCGAATCGAGCATCCACGGCGCCAGTTGATCATCCTCCACCCAGAACACACCAAGCGCCTGCGCCCGCGCAAAAAGAGCGGCGGTATTGGCCGGGCGGGCGACACCGAAGCAGGCGTAACGGAAGGGCCAGCCGCGCGTCGCACAATCCTCGGCGATCTGCCGGAACGGCGTCCCGGACGTACCGAATTCTCCTGCTCGCAAATCAAAATGCGCATCGAAATTGAGTACGCCGATGCGTTTCGGCGCCTGCGTCGCCGCCCAGGCGGCAAGCCCTTGCCAGCTTCCCCAGGCCACTTCATGACCACCACCGATAACCAGCGGACGATGCCCCGCCGTCAGCGCGGCCACCACGTGCGTTCCGAGTTCCAACTGCGCCGCTTCGAGCGCATCGCCCTTGCACAACACATCGCCGCCGTCGTACACCGGGCGTGTCTGATGCCACGCGCAATTGACCAGTAGCTTGCGCACCTCCGCCGGTCCGCCAGCCGCTCCCATCCGCCCGTGATTGCGCACCACGCCCGCATCGCAGGCAAAGCCAAGAAGCACACTACCCGGTGCCTGCCCAGCATCCTCGATCCGCAGGGCTTGCACCTTCTGATGCCAGCGTAACGCCAGATCGCCTTCCTCCGAGTCGATTCGGCCTTGCCAGAGTGCTTGGTCAGCGGCTTTCCACATGCTTGTCCTTTATATGTTCAAGTCAAAAAAACTTCTGGTTCCATCCGTTCGTGTTGGCAAGAATTCGACGCTAATCACAGAGGGGCGAGTGCGTCCGACCCGGAGCGGAGGTTCGCCGCGTGGATAAGCGGAGCATGTTGAAGGTCGGCGGATTAGCGCAGGCTTATCTTTGTTTTCCACCACGCGCCGTGGTCGGCGATCGCAAAACGTATTGTTTAATTGGGCAATTCGTTGAATAACATCGTCGCTTGAATCGATGGCATCACAGAGCGGTTTCCTTGGGAAATGGCTAAGGGCTGCGGCATCGGACCAGCGGCGCCGAATTCAAAAATCGGGAAGAGCAGTACCTGAAGGTGTTTCAGGACTATCTGTAACCGCCGGGTTAGGGCCCTCCGCATTAATGTTTGTGGCTACGCTTGGTGCAGACTCTTTCTTTCTCGGAGTGACCATCGGCTTCTTTCTAGCCAGCGCATCAATCAAGGCGGTTCGTTTCGGATCGGCATCATCAAATTGAAAGCCGACACGGAACCCCCCTTGGCTGGCAAAAACGCCATAGACCGATTTGGCCTGGGTGGTAATGACTTGGACTTTTCCATTGACCGTCATCTCGAACCGGATGGGGTACGAAACATTTAGTCCAATCTGGTCACCAAGCAAGATACAAACGCCCCCAAAGGAAATATCCTGCGTATGTCCCGACCGCACCTCCTCGTTAGGTAGCACCACCTGGGCTCGCCCGCGTATCGGGTAACGTACTGGTCGTTGTATTTCCATGAAGGACTGGCGGCCTAATGGTTTTCGGGAGTTGGACAATCACTGCTCAGCGTCTTTGAGCTACTCTTCCATCCTAACACTGGAACAGCACTGCGCAAAAAATAGGCGAGCATTGTCCAATGGGGTAGCCCACTCTTAACAAGCTTTGACCCCCTTTGGCTTTCAGCGAGTGCCAGTAACGGCGTAAACGGCCGCTTTGGAGAAAAACTCCGAGTGGCGGGCCGAATTGCGCCAGCCATCATCCCTCTCTGAGTAAGCGACCTTCACATTTCCTTCAGTTCCCCGCAACGAACCGTCTCACCAAAGGCCGCGCGCCCATTCGGTAGGCCAACTCCGCCGGCCGATCAATCGCCCACAGTCCCAGGTCCGCGCGTTTGCCAACTTCCAACGTCCCGCGATCAGACAACAGCCCAAGTGCTCGTGCAGCTTCGCGGGTCATTCCGGCCAGCGCTTCGGCCGGGGTGAGGCCGAACAGGGTGCAAGCCATGTTCATGGCAAGGAGCGGCGAATCGAGCGGCGCGGTGCCGGGGTTGCAGTCGGTGGCGACGGCCATCGGTACGCCGGCGGCGCGCAGAGCGGCGACGGGGGGCTGGCGGGTTTCGCGCAGGCTGTAGAAGGCGCCGGGCAGGAGGACGGCGGTGGTTCCGCTGGCGGCCATGGCGGCAATGCCTTCGGGCGAGAGGTATTCAACGTGGTCGGCGGACAGCCCGCGATAGCTGGCGACGAGTGCCGCGCCGCCTTGGTCGGTGCGCTGTTCGGCGTGCAGCTTGACGGGCAGGCCAAGGCGCGTTGCGGCGTCGAACAGGCGCTTGATCTGCGCGGGTGAAAAGGCGATGTCTTCGCAGAAGCCATCGACGGCGTCGATCAGGCCTTCGGCATGTAGTGTCGGCAGCATTTCGTTGATGACCCGGTCGAGGTAGTCGTCGGCGCGGCCCGCGTATTCGGGTGGGACGGCGTGTGCGCCAAGAAAGCTGGTGCGTACGCTAACGCCTTCGGTGGCGAGTTGCCGAGCCACGCGCAGCATCTTGCGCTCACTGGCAAGATCAAGCCCGTAGCCGGATTTGATTTCGACGGTGGTGACGCCCTCGCCAAGCATGGTCTGCAGGCGTTTACGGCTGTGCGCGTGGAGCGTGGTTTCGTCGGCTGCGCGCGTCGCGGCGACGGTGGCGCGGATGCCGCCGCCCGAGCGGGCAATCGATTCGTAGGATTCGCCGTTCAGCCGGCGCTCGAATTCGTTGGCACGATTGCCAGCGTAGACGAGGTGGGTGTGGCAGTCGATCAGGCCGGGGGTGAGCCAGCCGCCGTCGCCGTCGACTTCTTGCTCGGCGACAAGTCCGGCCGGTAGCGCCGCTTCCTTGCCGAACCAGGCAATGCGTCCGTCCGAAACGGCCAGCGCGCCCTCATGAACGCTGCCGTAAGGATCGGTCGCGTTGCCCATCATCGTCGCCAGGTGCACATGGCGCAGCAGCAAATCGGCGTGCATGCTTAGCCAATCATCGGCAGATTGAGCCCGGCTTCATGCGCCGTCTCGATGGCCAGCGGATAGCCGGCGTCGGCATGGCGCATGACGCCCGTCGCCGGGTCGTTGAACAGTACGCGCTCCAGTCGGCGGTCGGCCGCTTCGCTGCCATCGGCAACGATGACTACGCCGGAATGCTGCGAGTAGCCCATGCCGACGCCGCCGCCGTGGTGCAGCGAAACCCAGGTCGCGCCGCCCGCCGTGTTGAGCAGGGCGTTGAGCAGCGGCCAGTCGGAAACGGCATCGGAGCCGTCCATCATGGCTTCGGTTTCGCGGTTGGGGCTGGCCACCGAACCGGTGTCGAGGTGGTCGCGGCCAATGACGACTGGCGCTTGCAACTCACCCTTGCGCACCATTTCGTTGAAAGCGAGGCCGAGGCGATAGCGATCCTTGACGCCGACCCAGCAAATGCGCGCCGGCAAACCCTGGAAGGCGATGCGCTCGCGCGCCATGTCGAGCCAGTGATGCAGGTGCGGATCGTCGGGGATCAGCTCGCGCACCTTGGCGTCGGTGCGATAGATATCTTCCGGGTCGCCCGACAGCGCCACCCAGCGGAACGGCCCCTTGCCCTGGCAGAACAGCGGCCGCACGTAGGCGGGCACGAAGCCGGGGAAATCGAAGGCGTTTTCAACGCCCATATCCAAGGCCATCTGGCGGATGTTGTTGCCGTAGTCGAGCGTTGCTGCGCCGCGCGATTGCAGCGTGAGCATGGCACGCACCTGCAGCGCCATCGACGCCTTGGCCGGCTGCACAATGCTTTCCGGGTCGGATTGTCGGCGTTCACGCCATTGCTCCATGCTCCAGCCTTGCGGCAGGTAGCCGTTGATCGGATCGTGTGCGCTGGTCTGGTCGGTGACCACGTCCGGCGTGATACCGCGCGCCACGAGTTCGACGAACACGTCGGCGGCGTTGCCGAGCAGACCGACCGAGAGCGGCTGGCCGTCACGTTTGGCGGTTTCGATGATGCTCAAGGCGTCGTCGAGCGAGGTGGCTTTGTGGTCGATGTAGCGGGTTTTCAGGCGGAAGTCGATGCGCGATTCGTCGCATTCGACCGCCAGCATCGAGAAGCCGGCCATCGTCGCCGCCAGCGGTTGCGCGCCGCCCATGCCGCCGAGGCCGCCGGTGAGAATCCAGCGCCCGGCGGGTTGGCCGTCGAAGTGCTGGTTGGCGATGGCGAAGAAGGTTTCGTAGGTGCCCTGCACGATGCCTTGGCTGCCGATGTAGATCCAGCTGCCGGCGGTCATCTGCCCGTACATCATCAGGCCCAGGCGGTCGAGTTCGTTGAAATGCTCCCAGGTCGCCCAATGCGGCACCAGATTCGAGTTGGCGAGCAGCACGCGTGGCGCGTCGGCGTGTGTGCGGAAAACGCCGACTGGCTTGCCGCTCTGGATGAGCAGCGTTTCGTCGTCATTCAAAGTCTTGAGCGAAGCCAGTATCTGGTCAAAACACGCCCAGTTGCGTGCCGCACGGCCGATGCCGCCGTAGACGACGAGCGCTTCGGGGTGCTCGGCGACTTCCGGATCGAGATTGTTCTGCAACATGCGGAAGGCGGCTTCGGCGAGCCAGCTCTTGCAGTTCAGGGTGGTGCCACGCGGGGCGCGGATGACGCGGCTGGGGTCAAGACGGGGATCGGTTGTTTGCTTTTTCATTGAGTTCTCCAGAGTGTTCATGGGGCGACCGGTTTAAAAATGGCCGGTAAATTGATAGCGTTTGCCGGGGTGCCAGAGATTGGCCACCATCGCTACCGTGCCGCGTGACCAGGTGCGGCGATGCAGCAGCAGGGCGGGTTCGGTTGTCGTCATGCGCAGGTGTTCGCGGGTTGGCGCGTCGGTCAGCCGCGCCTCGATGCGATACTCGACGCGTTGCAGGGGAGCTACTTTCACCAGATATTCGTTGGGCGTGATCTGCGAAAAATCCTGCGTCAGGTAGTCGGGCACCAGTGCTGCATTGACCCAACGTTCTTCCAGTTGCACCGGTTCGTCGTTCTCGTAGTGCAACAGGCGCGAGTGATAGAGGTGGCAGCCGGTGGTCATCTGCATCTCCTGCGCCAGTCCGGGGGAGGCATTGATGGCTTCAAGTGTCAGAATCTCGGCGCGGTGATTGTGTCCGCGTGCGGCGATTTCATTGGCGATGCTGCGAATTTCAATCAGCGTCGACTGGTACTTGGGCGGTGCCACGTAGGTGCCGGCGCCCTTGGTTCGCGTCAGCACCTGCGCATCGGTCAGTTCGCGCAGGGCGCGGTTGACGGTCATGCGCGCGACGTTGAACTGGCGTGCCAGCTCGTTCTCGGACGGGATCAGCGCGCCTTCGATCCACTCGCCCGCATCAATACGGGCGAGGATGTGCTCCTTGATGGCCTGAAAGGCCGGGAGCTTGTTCGAAACGCTCATTACGCGTCCTGCGAAGCGAAGTGCAGCGGGCTGTGGGCGGCGATGCTAGCCTGTTGCACCATCTGCTTGATGGCCTCGATATCGGGTGCGAAATAGCGGTCGATGTCGTAGTGCGGTACGGCGGCGCGGATGCGCTCCATTACCGCCAGCAATTTCGGGCTGGTAATGTGCGGGGCGCGCAGATCGACGCCCTGCGCGGCAGCGAGCAGTTCGATGGCCAGGATGGTTGCCGTGTTCTCGGCCATGTCGCCCAACTTGCGTGCGGCAAAGGTGGCCATTGAGACGTGATCCTCCTGATTGGCCGAGGTCGGCAGCGAATCGACCGAGGCCGGATGCGCCAGCGTTTTGTTCTCGGAGGCCAGCGCGGCAGCGGTAACGTGAGCAATCATGAAACCGGAGTTAACGCCGCCATCGCGCACAAGGAAAGGCGGCAGGCCGGACAGCGTGTTGTCGATCAATAGCGCGATGCGGCGTTCGGCCAGTGCGCCGATTTCGGCAACGGCCAGCGCCAGGTTGTCGGCGGCGAACGCGACTGGCTCAGCGTGGAAATTGCCACCCGAGAGCACTTCGCCGGTATCCGGGAAGATCAGCGGGTTGTCGGAAACCCCATTGGCTTCGATCAGCAGGATATTTGCTGAATGATGAATCTGGTCAAGGCAGGCGCCCATCACCTGAGGCTGGCAACGCAGGCTGTAGGGGTCCTGTACCTTGCCGCAGTCACGGTGTGCGAGGTTGATTTCCGAACCGTCGAGCAGTTCCCGATACGCGACGGCGCTATCGATCTGGCCGCGTTGACCCCGCAGTTCGTGAATGCGTGCATCAAAAGGCTTGGTTGAACCGGCCGCGGCATCGACCGACAGCGAGCCGGAAACCAGCGCGCTCTGGAACAGGTCCTCGATGTCAAATAGATGCTTGAGGGCCAGCGCGGTCGACGCCTGGGTGCCGTTGAGCAGGGCCAGTCCTTCCTTGGCGGCCAAGGCCAGCGGCTGCAGACCGGCACGTTGCAGGCCTTTGATCGCCAGGGCGCGGCGTCCTTCGATGAAAACGTCGCCAACACCGAGCAGGGCCAGCGACATGTGCGCCAGCGGGGCCAGATCGTCGGATGCGCCGACCGAGCCCTTGCACGGAATGAACGGCAACACGTCGGCGTTAAACAGAGCCAGCAGCGCGTCGATCACCGAACGCCGCACACCGGAATGGCCGCGCCCGAGGCTAGACAGCTTGAGCGCAATGATCAGGCGCACAACGGGCGCCGACATCGGCTCGCCGACACCGACAGCGTGCGAGAGCACCAGGTTGCGTTGCAGCAGTTCGAGCTGTTCGTGTGGAATGTGCGTCTGTGCCAGACGCCCGAAACCGGTGTTGATGCCGTACGCCGGCTTGCCGCTGGCGGCGATGGCGTTGACGGTATCCGCCGCCTTGTCAATGGCGGCATGGCAGGCCGGGTCGAGCTTCAGTGAGCAGGCAGTGCGGGCGATCTGGCGCAATTGGACGAGGGAAATACGGCCGGGGGTGAGCGTCACGGAGGTCATGGGGTTTGTTCCTGTATAGACAAGTGAGCCAGAGTATAGGTAATACAATCTGTCTATACAAGACGTTCTGACAAATATTTTTTGGGGTCTTTCTGCATCGGCGGTGCAGGCAATTAACAGCACTGAAAACGGGTAAAAAGCGCTGATGCATTTCAGAGTTGGCGCTGTTTATGACTCTCCGAATTCAAGCTTCTGCTAATGCAAAGGAGCTCAGTAGAGGTCAGTCTTCGCTGACCGAAAGGCCAGATGGCATTTGCGTGGGATTCGCTTCCAAGGCCCTAAACGACAAGGATTAAGCCACAAAAGAAATCGATGACCGTGTTAAGCCCAAAAAACTCGGTTGAATTACGAAAAGCGGCCCATCCATCGAAAGGCTCTCAAGAAACAGTAATTTGTTCATTTAAATTCAGTGGGTTAGAAATGCATATTGGGAGATTGTCGGCATCATGCGGGAGCGGGAACAGGCTGAGGGGAGAGCACCAGGCCGAGTTCCTGTGCACGCTTTTGCAGTGC
>JBBRDR010000043.1:0-20187 GCA_038203745.1 Burkholderiales bacterium
ACCGGCCAGTGGCAGAACATCCGTTGTCGCGTGAAGTTGGCTCGATAGCATCGAGCCAGAAGTTAACAGCTATTTATAATGTTTACAATAGCTTGCCGAAAAATAAAATGCCGTTCAGGCTTAACTGAACGGCATTAGCGCCGCAGCGCCGTTTTCGGAGGGGTTAGCGCTTACTCGTCCAGCACCACACTGGTATAAACCTCTTGCACATCGTCCAGGCTTTCGAGCACGTCGATCAACTTTTGCATGCGCTCGGCCTCATCACCGGTCAGTTCAGTTTCGTTTTCAGCTTTCATCGTGACCTGGCCGAACTCGGCAGTGAAGCCGGCGGCTTCCAGTGCTTCCTTGACGCTCATGTAGTCATTCGGTGGGGTAATGACTTCGATCGAGCCATCGTCATTGGTCAGCACGTCCTCGGCGCCGGCTTCGATGGCGGCATCCATGATGGCCGCTTCGTCAGTGCCGGGGGCAAAAAGCAGTTGGCCACAATGCTTGAACTGAAAGGCAACACAGCCGTCGGTGCCCATGTTGCCGCCGTACTTGTTGAAGGCATGGCGGACTTCAGCTACGGTACGTGTGCGGTTGTCGGTCAGGCAATCGACCATCACGGCCGCGCCACTGATACCGTAACCCTCGTAGCGAATCTCAATGTAGTCGACGCCTTCGAGTTCGCCCGTGCCCTTCTTGATGGCGTTGTCGATCTTGTCCTTGGGCATGTTGATGCCCTTGCCTTTATCGATGGCCAAGCGCAAGCGCGGGTTGAAGCTCGCATCGCCGCCGCCCATCTTGGCGGCGACGGTGATTTCCTTGGCGATTTTGGAAAAAGCCGCGCCCCGCTTCTCATCCTGACGCCCCTTGCGGTGCTGGATGTTGGCCCATTTGGAATGACCTGCCATGCTAACCTCGTATGTGTGCTGCAACTCCGTGGCTGTTGTCGGCGGGGTGCCGAAGCAACAAAGCGCGTTGCAATTGTTCGATAATGAGAGCTGAGAATGAAGGTCGGCATTTTACCACTTTCAATCCCTTCCTCTTTTTTGTTCCTCATTCCGGAGCTACTGATGAGCGCACCGCTTGTAATCGCTAAACACCAACAAACCGAGCTGGCTTTGCTGCCAGCGCTGGCTAACCGTCATGGGCTGATTACCGGCGCCACCGGTACCGGCAAAACGATCACCCTACAAGTGCTGGCGGAACGCTTCTCCAGTATCGGCGTGCCCGTGTTCATGGCCGACGTGAAGGGCGATCTCTCCGGCATGTCTGCGCCGGGAAGCGAAAGTCCGAAATTCAAGCAGCGGCTGGAGTTGCTGGCTGTCAGTGAATGGGTGCCGGCAAAGTTTCCGGCAGTGTTCTGGGATGTGGCGGGCAAGCAGGGGCATCCGGTGCGTGCAACGATTTCGGACATGGGGCCGATCCTGCTCGCGCGTTTGCTCAATCTCAACGACACCCAGGCCGGCGTGCTGCAACTGGTATTCAAGATCGCTGACGACCAGGGTTTGCTGCTGCTTGACCTGAAAGATTTACGTGCCATGGTGCAGCACGTTGGCGAGCATGCCAAGGCATTTACCACCGAATACGGCAATGTTTCGGCGGCCTCTATCGGCGCCATTCAACGCGGATTGCTGACGCTTGGCGAACAGGGTGGCGATCTATTTTTCGGCGAGCCGATGCTCGACATCAACGATTTGATGCAGACCGAAGACGGCAAGGGCGTGATCAACGTGCTGGCGGCCGATGCACTGATGTCTTCACCACGCCTGTATTCGACCTTCCTGCTTTGGTTGCTCTCGGAGTTGTTCGAACAGTTGCCGGAGGTAGGTGATTTGGAGAAGCCCAAGTTGGTGTTCTTCTTCGACGAAGCGCATCTGCTCTTCAACGAAGCGCCGCCTGCATTGCTGGAAAAGATCGAGCAAGTGGTGAGGCTGATTCGCTCCAAGGGTGTCGGTGTCTATTTCGTGACGCAAAATCCGCTCGATATTCCGGATACGGTGCTTGGCCAGTTGGGTAACCGCGTGCAGCATGCGCTACGTGCGTTCACCCCGCGCGACCAGAAGGCAGTAAAAACTGCGGCCGATACGCTACGTGCCAATCCGGCCTTTGATGCGGCAACCGTGATCACCGAACTCGGCGTTGGCGAGGCGCTGGTGTCCTTCCTTGACGAGAAAGGGCGGCCGACGATTGTCGAGCGCGCCTTCATCCTGCCACCTGCTTCGCGCATCGGTCCGCTCAATGCCGATGAGCGGCAGACGGTAATTAAGGGCTCGCTGGTCTATGGCGTTTACGAAAAAACTGAGGATCGTGAATCGGCGTACGAAAAGTTGAAAGCCAGTGCGCCCGCCGCTGTTCCCGCACAGGCTCCGGCACCGGCGCCATCTTCCGGCGGCGGGTTTTTTGGTGGCTTGGGTGATCTGTTCGGTGGCGCGCGCGGGCCACGCGGTGGCGTTGGGCGTGAAGGCGTGGCCGAGGCGTTGGCCAAGTCGGCGGCGCGCGCCATCGGTTCTCAAGTCGGCCGGGAAATCATTCGTGGCGTACTGGGTTCGATTCTGGGTGGATCGCGTCGCCGTTAGTTTCAACGGCACGTCTTTTTACCCCGCAGATGCCTTGAAAGATCTTTTCAGTTTCTTTTTGAAGGTTCTAACGATTACGCCAAGCTTGCTGATTGGCGTAATGAGCAGCATCGCCAGCGCTACGTGTCGTGGAAATTTGGCTCGCACCCGTTCCGGATTGGACTGCACAAAACGCGATTGTCATAACCAGTGCAGCCTCACGTGGTCGTTGAATCTGGAGTAAAGAAACAGAAGGTTGCGTCTTTGGCAGCATGTCTCAAAGTCGATTAAGAATGGCTCGCTACCCTCTTTTATGCAATAAAAACATCAAATGTGTCACGTGACGTCTGAGTGCCAAGCAGGCGGGGGGTGCGGAACAAAGGTGTTCTTCATGCCGGTTCCACTTCCACAAAGTGCACGTCTGATTCCTTGAACATAGCCAGCGCCTCTGTCATGTCGTCCTTCCAGCGAGTGAGAAAATCTGCACTCGGTGGCGGAAACACCACGCGTTTGATGCCCTCCTGAACAATTTGTGCAGCGCAGCGTGCGCAGGGCGGGTGGGTGATGTAGATGGTGCATCCGGTCAAGTCCCGTTTGGCAAAGGACAAGGCGTTCTGTTCGGCGTGCAGGACGCGCCGGTACTTCCGTTCGCGGTCATCATAAATGGACGGATCGTCGTCCGTCCCCGCCGGAAAACCGTTAAAACCTAACGACACGATTCGTTTGCCGTCGGTAATGACCGAACCGACTTTGCTCGACGGGTCTTTGCTCCATGTGGCGACCAGCTGTGCCATAGCCAAAAAACGATGATCCCAGTTAGCCATCGCACACGTCTCCTGTGCCGTTAAAGTATTAGGTTTTGGTCGTCCAGCTGTGTTGAAAGTGCTTACAGCGCAAGCCGTTTACAGATTTCCAGTGTCAATGCCGACTGGTTCATGGAATAAAAATGTAAGCCCGGCGCCCCGCCTTTCAGCAAACGTTCGCAGAGTGCAGTAACAACGTCGAGACCAAAAGCCCGGATTGAGTCGGTATCGTCACCATAGCCTTCAAATTTACGGCGCATCCAGCGTGGCAGTTCGGCTCCGCAGGAATCTGAAAACCGCGCGAGTTTCGAGAAGCTGACAATCGGCATGATGCCGGGGGTGACAGGGATATCTGCGCCGAGCGTACGCACTTCATCGACGAAGTGAAAGTAGGCGTCAGCGTTGTAAAAATACTGCGTGATCGCCGAGTTGGCACCGGCTTTGACCTTGCGAACGTAAGCGGCCAGATCATCCTGCGGATAGCGGGCCTGCGGGTGCCATTCGGGATAGGCACCGACTTCAAGATGAAAGTGCTCGCCAGTTTCCTTACGAATGAATTCGACGAGTTCGTTGGCATAGCGAAATTCACCGACTTCGGCCATGCCGGAAGGCAGGTCGCCGCGCAAGGCAACAATGCGTTTAATGCCGGCTGCTTTGTATTCGTTGAGAATTTCAAGGATGTTTTCGCGTGTCGAGCCGACGCAGGAAAGGTGGGGCGCTGCCGAAAAACCTTCAGCGGCGATTTCCTTGACTACGGCAAAGGTGCGTTCGCGCGTCGAGCCGCCCGCGCCAAAGGTGACGGAGAAAAACTCGGGCTTTAGAATCGCCAGCTTGCCACGCACGACGCGCAGTTTGTCTATGCCTTCCGGCGTTTGCGGCGGAAAGAACTCGACGGAGAGTCCCTGCGGAAGTGATAGGTTCATGGCGGTATGGATTACTGGACTTTGACGATTTCGACAGCGTGTTCATACACGTCGTGCCGTTTGTCGTAGAGTGGAATGGTGGTGCCGCTGATGCGGTTGGCTTTGAGGTCATTGAGGTCAACATCGGCAACGATGATTTGTTCCAGATTCGGGGTGCCTTCAGCGGCAATGCCGTCGCGTGCGAAAGGAAAATCGGAAGGCGTGATGATGCTAGCCTGTCCGTAGTGCATGCCTAGCCCTTCTACCGGCAGGTTGCCGACCGTGCTGGTCATGGCGACGAAAACCTGATTTTCGATGGCTCGCGCATGGCAGCAGTAGCGAACTCGGAAAAAGCCCTGCCGGTCGTCGGTGCAGGAGGGGACGAAAAGGATGTCGGCGCCCGCCTCGCAGACCATGCGTGAAAGCTCCGGGAACTCGATGTCGTAGCAGATGAGAATGGCGATGTTGCCGTAGGGCGTCTCGAACAAGTGCAACTGGTCGCCTGCAGTGGTGTCCCATTTTTCGCGTTCCCAGCGGGTGCTGTGGATCTTGTCCTGAGTGAATACCTCGCCGTTCGGCGTGAACAGGTAGGCCGTATTCACCAGTGAGCCGTCCTCGCGCAGGGTAGGGTGGGTTCCGCCGATGATGTACATGCGCCAGTAGGTGGCCAGTTCGAGCATCAAATCACAGTAGCGCTGGGTGTAGTCGTGCATGTTGCGCACGGCAGCACGGAGGTCTTTGGTGTCCATGAAGGACAGCAGCTGCGTGGTGAGGATTTCAGGTAGAACCACGAAGTGCGGGTGGTAGTCGCCGGCGGCCTTGAGGGTGAATCGGATCTGATTTTCGAAACCCGACCAGTCATGAATCGGGCGTAGCAGATACTGCACGGCAGCGATACGGGCAATCATAATTTGATCTCCTCGGGAATGATGGTCGGGCGTGTTGTGTCATAGGCCGTATTGATCCAGACGATCAGCGAGGCATGGCCACAGGAGCGGCTGTCTTCCGGGATGTAGTCCGGGATCACGCCACAGAAGTCGAAGCCTTCGTGCAACTGGAAGCCCAGCACCGGGTCCCTGATGTCGCCCCAAATGACGCGTTTGGCGTATTCCTCGACGCTCATGGTCGAGGCATGTTTGTGGTAGCCGGGGAGGCGGCCGCTGGCAATGATGCGCTTGAGGTTCATTGCCCGGCACAGGGCGCGCCGTCCCTCGTAGAGAGCGTGGCCGATGCCCAGCCCTTGCTGGGTTGGGTCGACGCAAACCTCGGCGCCGTAGAGGGTGCGTCCCTCTGGCGTGTGGGTGAAGAAGCTGCCGCTGCCGGTGATTTCCTTCCAGTTGTGCTCGTCGCACCATTCATCCCACAGCACAATCAGCGAGCTGGCGCAGCCGACGATGCGGCCTTCGTGCTCGGCCAGGATCTGCCCTTGCGGAAAGACCGATAGTTGCATGAGCAGGCTTGAACGATCCCAGGCCGGGATATCGGCATACACACGTTTTTGCAGGGCGATGATCTCACCGATATCGGCGTTCCGGGTGTGACGAATGGTGACGGGAGTGCTCATGGAAAAAGGCTCAGTAGCGGTAGTGGTCGGCCTTGTACGGGCCCTCAATTGGAACGCCAATGTAAGCGGCCTGATCGGGGCGTAATACGGACAGTTGCGAGTTCAGCTTCTTCAGCTGCAAACGAGCGACTTTCTCGTCAAGGTGCTTCGGTAATACATATACGCCGACCGGGTAATCGCTATTCTTGGTAAACAGCTCGATTTGGGCAATCGTCTGGTTGGCGAACGACGAGCTCATCACGTAGGACGGGTGGCCGGTGCCGCAGCCCAGATTAACCAGGCGGCCCTTGGCGAGCAGGATAATACGCTTGCCGTCCGGGAAAATAACGTGGTCGACCTGTGGCTTGATTTCTTCCCACTCGTACTTTTCAATCGAGGCAACATCAATCTCGTTATCAAAGTGACCGATGTTGCAGACGATGGCTTGATCTTTCATCGCCGCCATATGCTCGTGCGTAATCACGTGGAAATTGCCGGTGGTCGTGACGAAAATATCGGCCTTGTCCGCCGCGTATTCCATGGTTACGACGCGATAGCCTTCCATCGCGGCTTGCAACGCGCAGATCGGGTCAATTTCCGTCACCCACACTTGCGCTGACAGTGCGCGCATGGCTTGTGCCGATCCCTTGCCCACATCACCGTAACCGGCGATGAGTGCGACTTTGCCGGCAATCATCACGTCAGTTGCGCGCTTGATGCCATCAACCAACGATTCACGGCAACCGTAGAGATTGTCGAACTTGGACTTGGTGACCGAGTCATTCACGTTGATCGCCGGGAACTTGAGTTCGTCACGTTGATGCATCTGATACAGGCGATGCACGCCAGTGGTGGTTTCTTCAGTGACGCCCTTGATCGCGGCCAGACGTACCGAGTACCACGTTGGATCAATCGCCAGCTTGGCCTTGATCGCAGCAAAAAGAATGGTTTCTTCTTCTGAACTGGGCTTGGCGATTACCGAAATGTCTTTTTCAGCGCGAGCGCCAAGGTGCAGCAGCAGGGTCGCATCGCCGCCGTCGTCGAGGATCATGTTGGTATAGCCACCATCAGCCCATTCGAAGATGCGGTGGGTGTAATCCCAGTAATCGACCAGCGATTCACCCTTGACGGCAAATACCGGGATGTTCTGCGCGGCAATGGCGGCGGCAGCGTGATCCTGCGTCGAGAAAATGTTGCACGAGGCCCAGCGCACTTGGGCGCCGAGCGCAGTCAGCGTCTCGATCAGCACGGCCGTTTGGATGGTCATGTGCAACGAGCCAGTGATGCGTGCGCCCTTGAGCGATTGGACCGCAGCGAATTCTTCGCGGATGGCCATCAAGCCCGGCATTTCGGTCTCGGCAATGCGGATTTCTTTGCGGCCCCAGTCAGCGAGTCCAAGATCGGCAATAACGTAGTCAGTAAATTTTTCAGTCACAACAAGCGCCTCAAGAATAGTGTCCAGAAGGGAAAGAATGGTGAACTGAGATCCTGCAGATCAGGCTCACCCAGCTTCCCGTGCCGGGCACGGATTGGTGGGATGAGCGCGGTTGAAACGGTCCGAGCCTGAAACTGAAGAATACAGTTTTGCAGCGCTCCTCGGATGAGATATTGATTATACCCTCTTTTTTTGCGCTAGAAAGGGTCTACCACGGTGAGCCGGGCAGCCCCGTCCAGAGCTCGTTGAGGTCAGCAAAGTTCCACTTAATCGGATCTTCGCGACTGACGATTTTTTCCGGACAGTTCGGGCGCGACAGATCAATAATTTCGGGCCTGATGCGTGCATTTGCGCGAGTCGAATAGAAAACTTTGACCCGCGGTGTGAGCAGGGATTTCTCTGCCTGGTCAATCACCAGACCCAGCCGGCCGGAATCGAGCTTAACCAGCGAACCAATCGGGTAAATGCCAACACTTTTCACGAAGGCCTGAAAGACGGCCTGATCAAAATGCCCGTTCGCCCATTCGGCCATTTTGCGTAACGATTCAGCGGGGTCCCATCCGGCTTTGTAGGGACGGTTGGAGGTAATGGCGTCATAGACATCGCATACAGCCCCCATTTTTGAGAAAAGGCTGATTTCACTGCCCTTTAGCCCCTTGGGGTAGCCCGAGCCATCCGTTTTTTCGTGATGGTGCAATACAACATCAAGCGCCATTTCATTGGCCCCGGTGCTGGCGAGCAGCAACTTGTGTCCTTCTGCCGGGTGGCTTTTGATAATGGTGAATTCCTTGTCGGTGAGCTTGCCCGGTTTGTTGAGAACCTCCATGGGCATCAGCGCCTTGCCGAGATCGTGCAGCAGGCCGGCAATGCCCGCCGAGCGAGTCTGTTTTTCATCAAGACCAAGCTGTTTGGAGAGGGCGATCATCAGCGCACATACGGCAACCGAATGCATGTAGGTGTAGTCATCGGCGGTTTTCAAGCGAGCTAAACTGATCAGGGCGCCAGGGTTGCGCATGACCGAGTCGGAAATCTCTTCAACCAGTTTTTGTGCTCCAGCGGTATCGACCGCTTTGCCCATGCGCGCTTCATTGAACATCGAGGTGACAGCACGTTTGGATTGGGAGCATATTTTTGCGGCACGGGCGAATTCGGCAGACGCTTGAACGGGAGCGATTTCACGAACGGCTGCAGCGGCCAAGTTTAATTCAGCGTCAACCTGCGCTTCAGATTCGGCTTCCGAGACGGCCGTTTCACCTGAAGCGACATCGATGCCTTTAGAACAGTCAATCCAGACTTCCTTGATGCTGCTGGCGCGAACGCGCTCGATATCCTTGGGGTCAGTAATGACAAAAGCGTTGCGCCAGAAGGGGTGCTCCATCCAGGAGCCGCAAAATTCCTTGAGGTACATCCCGACGGTAAGTTGCTTGACGCTGATTTTTTTGAGCATGGGCTTGCGGCTGGAAGTGCACCAAGTGTTCGAGGAAATTATCTTACTACTTTTGTCTTGGTAATAATGGCAAAAGGGCCTTGCGGCCCTTTTTGTTAAGACAGAAAACTTGAGGTTTTCTCAAAATCCGGCGTCAGCCTTCAGTGCTGCCGCCTTGTCAATCGCTTCCCACGTAAATTCCGGCTCCTCACGGCCAAAGTGGCCATAGGCGGCCGTCTTGGTGTAGATCGGGCGGAGCAGATTGAGTGTCTGGATGATGCCTTTCGGGCGCAGGTCAAAATGTTTTTCGATCAACGCGACAATTTTATCTTCGCTGATCTTGCCCGTGCCGAAGGTTTCAACCATCAACGAAACTGGCTTGGCGACGCCGATGGCGTAGGCAATCTGAACTTCGCAGCGATCGGCGAGGCCGGCGGCAACGATGTTTTTGGCAACGTAGCGCGCGGCGTAGGCAGCCGAGCGATCAACTTTGGACGGATCCTTGCCGGAGAAAGCGCCGCCACCGTGGCGCGCGGTACCGCCGTAGCTGTCGACGATGATCTTGCGACCGGTCTGGCCGCAGTCGCCGTGCGGGCCGCCGACAACAAAGCGACCGGTCGGATTGACCAGAAAGCGCGTCTTGTCCGACAGCAGGTCTTTCGGCAGTACCGGCATGATGATTTCTGCAATCACCGCTTCAGAAAGCTGAGCGTGTGAGACGTCGGGGCCGTGCTGGGTCGAGACAACGACAGTGTCAATGTGCACCGGTTTGCCATCGACGTAATTGACTGACAGTTGGCTCTTGGCGTCCGGGCGTAGCCAGGGCAGGCGGCCGTCTTTGCGCACTTCTGCCTGACGCTGCATGAGACGATGCGCATAGTAGATCGGCAGCGGCATCAAGGTCGGGGTTTCGTTACAGGCATAGCCGAACATCAGGCCCTGGTCGCCCGCGCCTTGATCAAGATCGAGCCCCTGTCCTTCGTTGACACCTTGGGCAATATCCGGCGACTGGCGATTGATTGCCGTTAAAATGGCGCAGCTCTTGTAGTCGAAACCGATATCGGAGTCGGTGTAGCCGATGCGGCGAACCGTTTCCTGAGCAATTTCGCGGTAGTTGATATGTGCTGTGGTGGTGATTTCGCCGGAAATAACGACGAGGCCGGTCGAAACCAGTGTTTCGCAGGCGACACGACCCTTGGGGTCGGCAGCCAGAATGGCGTCGAGAATGGAATCCGAAATCTGGTCGGCGACTTTGTCCGGATGGCCTTCGGAAACGGATTCCGAAGAAAAGAGATAGGTGTTGGACATCTGTTCTGCTCCAATAAAAAACCCCCGTTACAGCGGCGTGGCCGGCTCCGGGGTTTGAGCAAACGACGCTTTAGCAGTATTTTGGAAGCCATTTTTAGCTTCTCCCGCCCTGCAAGTTGTCCTGATTAACTCGGCGGATGTGATAATTGTAGTTTTTCGTGGGCTGCGGGTCAAACTCATTGTGAGCAGGGTTATTTCGTGATTTGTCTATTTCGTTTTCTCAGTTATCTGCCACTGGCTTGGCTTCATGCGCTGGGTGCCCTGCTGGGCTGGATGGTCTGGCTCGCTTCGCCGACCTATCGTCGCCACATGCGCGAGAACATGGTACTGGCACTGGGCGAAGAAGAGGCGCGCAGGGTTCAACCCTCAGCCATTGCCCATGCTGGGCGGCAATCTCTGGAGTTGCCTAAGATCTGGTTGCGCCCTCTGACAGAGGCGGCGGCTCGCGTAGTGAAAATTTCCGGTTGGGATTTGGTTGAAGCGGCAACGCGTGAAGGGAAGGGAATTGTCTACCTGACGCCGCATCTGGGCTGTTTTGAGGTGACGGCGCAATATCTCTCGACCCATGCCCCGATCACCGTGCTCTACCGGCCGCCCAAACAGGCCTGGCTGCAAACCATGATCGAAACCGGGCGTGCGCGTGTGCAGCTACATATTGCGGCCGCCGACTTGACCGGGGTGCGCGCGTTGCTCAAAGCATTGAAGCGGGGCGAAGCGGTCGGCATGCTGCCCGATCAGGCGCCAAGAAGTGGAGAAGGGCGTTGGGTTGATTTCTTTGGCAAGCCGGCTTATACGATGACGCTGGCCGCACGGCTTACCGAGAGTGGTGCGGCCGCCATCATGGTGTGGGCTGAGCGCCTGCCGGGTGGGGCGGGTTACCACTTCCACCTGCAAGCGCCGAGGCAGGCTTTTAGCGGCAACACGGTGGAGCGTGCAGTGCAAATCAGTCACGAAATTGAACATCTGATCCGCCAGTGCCCGGCGCAGTATCTGTGGGGCTACAACCGTTACAAGCGACCGCGTGGTGTTGACGCGCCACCGGAAAAAATCTGATGCAACTGGCCTTCTGCCTCTACAAGTATTTCCCCTTCGGCGGCTTGCAGCGCGATTTCATTCGCATCGCACTGGCCTGTCAGGCGCGGGGGCACGCGATCCGGGTTTATACGCTGGAGTGGCGCGGTGACGTGCCGTCCGGGTTCGACGTGGTACGCGTACCGGTAAAGGCGTTCTCCAATGCGCGTCGCTATGAAAAATTTACGGGCTGGGTACAGCAGGATCTGAGCAAACGAGCCGCGGATCGCGTGATTGGTTTTAACAAGATGCCGGGGCTGGATGTCTATTTTGCTGCTGATCCCTGTTATGAAGAGAAGGCGCGTACCTTGCGCAACCCGCTTTACCGCCTTTTGGGACGCTACCGGCATTTCTCCGCTTATGAACGAGCCGTGTTTGCTCCGGCGAGCCCTACCGAGATACTGATGATTTCGCTGCTTCAGCAGCCCTTTTTTGTTAAGCATTATGGGACGCCGCCAGAACGATTCCATTTGCTGCCGCCGGGCATCTCGCCTGACCGGCGCGCGCCGCCCAATGCGGCCGAAATACGCGCGGGTTTTCGGCGCGAATTCGGGCTGAAGGAGAACGATCTACTCTTGTTGCAGGTCGGGTCGGGCTTCAAAACAAAAGGGCTGGATCGCATCTTGAATGCCCTGTCGAGTCTGCCAGAAAACTTGCGGGGCAGAACTCGGCTGATTGCCATTGGCGATGACGAGCCGACTTT
This sequence comes from Burkholderiales bacterium, assembly GCA_038203745.1. GTDB lineage: Bacteria > Pseudomonadota > Gammaproteobacteria > Burkholderiales > Rhodocyclaceae > Propionivibrio. The sequence continues at coordinate 11,735 of JBBRDR010000043.1, forward strand.
CTTTGAACGTCAGGCGGCTGCCCTGGGGCTGGCTGACCGTGTCAGCATCCTTCCCGGACGCAGCGATATTCCCCGTTTTCTGCTCGGTGCCGATGCGCTGATCCATCCGGCCTACAACGAGAATACCGGAACGGTATTGCTTGAAGCGCTGGTGGCCGGATTGCCGGTGTTGACCACGGCGGTTTGTGGTTACGCGCACTACATTGAAGACTCCGGTGGCGGGCTGGTGGTGCCCGAGCCCTTCGAGCAAACGGTGTTGAACGAGAAGCTTGTCTTAATGCTAAGCAACAAGGAATCCCGTTTGCGCTGGCAGGCCAATGCTCTGGCCTTTGCGCAGACGGCAGACATCTACAGCAATGCGGAACGCGCGGCTGATCTAATTTTGCGCGAGCGGCTATGAACGAACCCGTCCTGTTTTTCGAAGAGCCTTTCCGCTCGCTTTGGGTCGGGTGTGATCCATTCGTTGCTGTCGAGGCGCTGCAAGGTGAAGTATTCCGTGAGCTTGAAGCACGCCGTACCTTGCGTACCGAAGTGGCCGGTTGTGGCTATTTTGTGAAGATCCATCGCGGCGTAGGTTGGGCAGAAATTCTGAAGAACCTGATCTCCCTGCGCCTGCCGGTGCTGGGGGCGGACAACGAGTGGCAAGCGATTCGCCGCCTCGCTGCTCTGAACGTGGATACCATGCACGCGGTAGCTTTCGGGCAGCGCGGAAGCAATCCGGCGACACGCCATTCCTTCATTGTGACCGAGGATCTGACACCAACGATCAGCCTCGAAGATTACTGCCGCGATTGGGCAACGTCGCCGCCGCCGGTCCTGCTCAAGCGCGCGTTAGTTAAGCGTGTGGCCGATATGGCTGGGCGCATGCATCGTGGCGGGGTCAATCATCGCGATTTTTACATCTGCCACTTTCTGCTGCATCTTGACCCGACGCCGACTAATGGTTCACTCAAACTGTCGTTGATTGATCTGCATCGTGCGCAAGTGCGTGATAAAACACCGCGCCGCTGGCGCGACAAGGATCTGGCCAGCCTGTATTTTTCGGCACTGAACATCGGACTGACGCAGCGTGATTTTTTGCGCTTCCTGTGCGGCTATTTCGAGCAACCCTTGCGCCAAATCCTGCGCGAAGAATCTAGCTTGCTGATCTATCTGGCCACTGAAGCGGATCGCCTGCAGGCGCGTTACCTGAGAAAGTTTGCGCCGGGAGTCCAAAAATGAGAAACGACTCCACCCGGTGTGTTGACGCGGCGGTTTTGCGCGATGCAGGACGTCAGCCCGTAACGCCTTTCAGTGTCGAGCTGGCTAATGGTGATGAAGTGCTGGTGCGGTTGCTCTTGCGGGTTCTGCCCGGCAAGCGGATTGTTGGTGTAGGCGATTGGCGGGGACAACACGTGCTGGCCAAGTTTTTTGTAGCCAGCGGAAGTGAGCGACATTGGGCGCAAGAAAAAACCGGGCTGGATGCGCTGCGCCAGAACGGCGTGTTGACGCCTGATATGCTGTTGGCTGAACCGCTCCCGAGGGGCGGGCACGTTTTGCTGACGGCTTATCTTGACGGTGCTCAGAGTCTGGCCGAGCGCTGGGCGACGGCCTCCATATTGCCCGCAGGCGATGCCCAAGCACTTGAGGTGCTATGCCCGGCATTTCGCATGTTGGGTGCTGTGCACGCTGCCGGTCTGGTGCATGACGATGTTCACCTCGGGAATTTTTTGTACTCGGAGCAACGAATATTCCTCATCGACGGGGATGCGGTGCATGCCATAACTCCCGGCACGCCGCTTGATGCGCTGCGGGCGATCAACAATCTCGCACTATTGCTGGCGCAATTGCCCATGGGCTGGGATGTGCAGCGGAGCCGCCTGCTTGAAGCGTATTACGCGGGTGGCGGCTGCCCCATTACAGACACGGCGTTGCTGGAGAGAAGCCTGTCGCGCGTTCGAACCTGGCGGCTGAATGATTTTCTGGGTAAGACGATTCGTGATTGCACCCTTTTCGCAGTGCGCCGCAGCGCTTTCCGCTTTGTTGCCGTGCAGCGGGGCCAGGCAAAACTTTTGACGCCCTTGCTGGATTCGCCGGATACAGCGATTCATCATGGCATTGTGTTGAAAGACGGACGGACGTGTACCGTGGCGCGGGTTGAGCAGGACGGCCGCTCGCTGGTCATCAAGCGCTACAACCTGAAAAATTTTCAGCATGCGCTTGAACGGTTCTGGCGGCCGACACGGGCCTGGCACGCCTGGCGTGAAGGGCATCTGCTGCGCTTCCTTGGTATTGCCACGCCTGAGCCGCTCGCGCTAATCGAGGAACGAATCGGGCCACTGCGCCGGCGCGCTTTTCTGATTAACGAATTTTGTCCCGGCCCCAATCTATTGAAGGTGCTTTCTCCGGATCGTGAACCCGACGACGAGTTGGGGTCAGAAATCCTCTCCTTGTTCCGCTCGCTGCATGGCCTGTGTATCAGCCACGGCGATCTCAAAGCGACGAACCTGCTCTGGCACGGTGGGCACGTATTTCTTATTGATCTTGATGCCCTTGAGCAACACTTGTCAGCGAGTAGTTATGCGCGAGCCTGGCAAGTCGACCGTGCTCGGTTTCTGCGGAATTGGCCGTCGACTTCGGTATTGCATCAATGGCTTGATATGAATTTGCCGGCGGCTTGATGGGCCAATAATAAAAGGCGTATAAAAGCATCTTCCCTGCAATCCAACAGGCATGCGGGTCTTGCGCAGTTGCGTTACATAGAATGCCGATAGATGGGCTTTGCAGCCTTGTTGTTCTTACCGGCTGACCCGGTAAACCTGAAGCACCGGCTTGAGCGCTTCGTCCTCAGGCCAGCGGAAAATGCGTTTTGTGGCCGGATAGCGCTCCATGAGGCCTAGTTCTTCAGCACTGGTTTTCCCGAGAGCAACGTCGACCGGTTCGCTGGCGTCGACCAGAATCTTTTCCAGTTGTACGCGACTGATAAATTGCCGGAAAGTCCCGAGGTAGAGTTGCAGGGTGATGGGTGTGTCCACGTGGTACAGCCGTTTGGCATCGAGTCCGCTGGTGATGAAAGCCTCTGCCGCTCGCTCTGCATTAGCGGCGAGTTTGATTTCCCTGCTGTAGTCGGAGCCGCCTTCATGTTTGCCGACCGTGGAATGAACCGCCGCGTAGATCGAACCAATGAGGATGGTGCCGATGACAACGCTGATCCCGGCAAACCGGGTTTTGCCCATGCGTGTTGCAAGAAATGCCATTTCCCGCCCGGCGAGCAGAGCGCAGGCCGGCCACAGTGGTAAGAGATGGTCGACACGTTGATGTTTGGCCAGAGAAAAGATCAGCAGGCCAAACAGAATCCAGCAGGTCAGGAAACGTTCGAAACGGCGCTCACCAGGGTCGGTCGCTGGATGGCGGAAGACCCGCCACAGTGCAAACAAGAAGGGCACGCTGAATGGCAGGTAGCGTAACAGCAGGAAAAACGTTGGCTTAAGCAGATCGGTAGCCTGCCAGCCGCCCCTGTGTTCGACGACGGCATGGTAGATCAGTTCGCCATACAGCATCTTGTTGATCAGTGCTTGGCCTTCGCTGATCCAGGCGGCCGCAAACCAGCCGAGCGTCAGCGTCAGGAAAAGGGCAAGCCCGGCGTGATGAGGTCCTCGCGGCGCAAGTTGTCCCGGGTTGCTGCGTTTCTCCCAGAAATAACTGAGCAATCCGCCGCCGGCCAGTGCAACGCCGAGTGGGCCTTTGATCAGCGTGGTGATCGCGGCCATGAACCAGAACAGCAGCCAGCCTCTTTTGCTTTCTTTGCCTACATTTTGGTTAGTTTCCCAGGCATAAAAAGCGGCGAACGCTGCGCCGGCAACTGTAAGCGTAAACACGGGGTCGGTACGCACCAGCGCAATTTGTTTAGCCATGGTCGGGGCCAGAACGATGGCCAGTGCGGCAAGCCCGCCGGCCAGTTCGCCGAAACGCCGCCGGCCGAGTTCGAACAGGAGCAAGGCGAGCGCCAGTACCGACAAAAAAGAGGGCAGGGTCAACGCCAGCCGGTTGAGCCCAAGCGTGGCGGTAAACGGCGCCATCAGCCAGGTGTGTACCGGTGGCTTGGACATGATGGCGCTTTCCAAGTCGTATTGTACGAGCCAGTGGCCTTGCGTCATCAGATCGAGGATGTACCCGACATTTAGTACCTGAGCGTAGCTTTCCAGATCGGTCGGGCCGACGATACGAATCAGGTAGATCATGCTGCAGAGCATGAAAATCGTGATTAACCAGAGTCGGGAGGAAGGTGAATATCTATCCATGAATGATGAGGACACGTTCAGCGCTGCTTGCGGCGCTGTCGGGATGTCCAGAAAAAAATGACGAGTACGATGCCACAGGTAATACTGATCGGTGCCATGCCTGACCAAGCAATGTCTTCATCGAGTCCGCTACCGATCATGACGGCAACGACACCTTGCGGCAGGAAACCGATAAGTGAACCCAGAAGAAAGACACGATTGCTGACATGACTGAGCGACAGTCCGGCATTGATGATGGCGTTACTTACTGGCAACATGCGCATCAGGAGGACTGAGGTGACCGTTGGTTTTGCGTTGACGATGCGCCTGAAAAGCCGCTGTTTTCCGAAGCGTTGGGTCAGCCAGGCTCTGCCACCCCAACGAGCAGCTTTGAATGCAATAAAAGAGCCAATTAGGCTGCTGATAAGCGACAAGAGAAGCCCTTCCCAGAAGCCGAAAACAAAACCGCCAAGAGTGTAAAAGAGAAGGCGAGGCGTGCCAGCCATTATCAACAGTGAACTGATCAGAACAAAATAGACATGAGCCTGTGTGTTATCAGCAACAAAAAGGTCGACCAGAGTATCCCAGTTGCGAACATGCTGGCCAAAAGGGGTGGTGTGAATCAGGAGCAGTAGAACCGCGCCGATGGCAAGGAGTGAAAGCAACTTGCGAGAAGTATTATTTGCAACCTGCTCAATATCAGGTTCGAATTCATCGTCCTCCGGTAGGCTGGGCTCCATATTCATTTCGGGAGCTCACCCAGCCGATCAGCGCGAACCGCACGTTTCAGATACCAGCGTATGCCGAAACAATCACGGATGCCGCGCCAGAGGCGGTTATGTACCCCGTACTTTGAGGTGCCACGGAGCCTTTCACGATGATTGACTGTTGTCTCCGCGACAGTAAAACCCTGCCCGCGCAGCAGTGTCGGCAGGAAACGATGCATGCCGTTGAAAACCGGAATTTCACGTAGTGCAGAACGGCGCACAACCCGAATGCCGCAGCCGCTATCACTGACCTGGTCGCCGGTAATCCAGTTGCGAAAGCCATTGGCTGCTTTGGATGAAAAGCGGCGAATGAAGGTATCTTGCCGCTTTCGGCGCACGCCAGTAACGCAGTCGACGTTGTCCTTGATGGCTTTTTCCAACATGGCCGGTAAGTCGGCCGGGTCGTTTTGCCCATCGCCGTCGAGCGTGCCGACCCATTCGCCGCACGCAACATGGAATCCGCTACCCACGGCGGCGCTTTGTCCGCAATTGATGCGGTGAAAAACGCCGCGTACATGGGGGTGCTTGAATTGCTCAATGATGCGAGCCGTCGAATCGGTGCTGGCATCGTCGACTAGAATCAGCTCGAAACCGCCGGGTAGGCTGCCAAGCGCGGCAATGATTTCCTCTGCCAGAGGAATGATGTTTCCCTCTTCGTTGTAGGCAGGAATTACAACGGATAGGCGCGGCGCTTGAGTCGGGTTGGTTTGAGAAGTCATAGTCAGGATTTGGGCAGGTTAAGCGCGGAGATTGTACCGCAAGGGCGTGTTTTTACAGTGGGCGTGCAGTGTATTCACGGAACCAGTGCGCCCACTGCGCAATGCCATCGGACAGCGGTGTTTTGGGTTCAAAGCCCACCTCACGCCGCAAATCGTCAACGTCGGCATAGGTTGCCAGTACGTCGCCCGCCTGCATCGGCAGAAAATTCATTTTGGCTTTCTGCCCAAGTGCTTTTTCGATGGTTTCGATAAAGGTCATCAATTCGACGGGCTGGTGGTTGCCGATGTTGTAAACCCGGTACGGGGCAAAGCTGATGGCCGGGTCAGGCTGTTTGCTATCAAATTTTGGATCGGGTGTGGCGAGGTGGTCTAGAGCTCGAACCGTTCCTTCGGCAATATCGTCAATATAGGTGAAGTCGCGCTGCATCTTGCCGTGATTGAAAACATCAATAGGGCGTCCTTCGAGAATTGCGCTGGAAAAAAGCCAGGGCGACATGTCCGGGCGGCCCCACGGACCATAAACAGTGAAATAGCGTAGGCCAGTGGTCGGCAGCCCAAACAGATGGCTGTAGCTGTGCGCCATCAGTTCGTTGGATTTTTTGGTTGCGGCGTAAAGACTGACCGGGTGGCTGACGTCATCATGTACCGAGAACGGCATTTGGGTATTGGCGCCATAAACGCTGGAACTGCTGGCGTAGACCAGGTGCTCAATGTCATTCAGCCGGCACGACTCGAGCATATTGCCAAAACCGACCAGATTGCTCTGGATATAGGCCTGCGGATGCGTCAGCGAGTAACGTACGCCGGCCTGGGCGGCCAGATGAATGACGCGCTGAATTTTTTCTGCGGCGAAAAGTTTGTTCAGCGCCACAGAATCAGCAATGTCTATCTTTAAAAAGCGAAAATTGGCGTAGGGTGTCAGGCCGTCAAGCCGCGACTGCTTTAGCTTCGGATCGTAATAGTCATTGAGGTTGTCGATGCCGATAACGTTATCGCCGCGATCCAGCAACCGCCGGGCAACGTGCATGCCAATGAACCCGGCAGCGCCAGTGACCAGAATTTTCATGCCTTCCGGCCGATGGGATAGTACTCAAAGCCCTGTGCGCGGATATTCTCGGGATCGTAGAGATTGCGCCCGTCAAAAACGATGGGTTGCTTGAGCAGCGATTTCATTGTGGAAAAATTGGGACTGCGGAAAGCTTTCCATTCAGTAACGATGAGCAGTGCATCGGCACCCTCCAGTGCCTCCATTGGCGTGCCCGCCAGCTTAAGATCCTCACGTGAATCATAGATGCGCTGCGCTTCTTCCATGGCGGCCGGGTCAAAGGCGGTGATCGTTGCACCCATGTCCCACAAGGCTTCCATCATGGTGCGACTGGGTGCGGCTCGCATGTCATCGGTATTTGGTTTAAAGGCCAGTCCCCACATCGCGAAATGCTTTTGGCTGAGATCCGTGCCGAAGCGCGCCTGAATTTTGTGGATGAGCACACTCTTTTGCGCTTCATTGGCTTGCTCGACGGCATCCAGAACGCGCAATTCAACGCCGTGTTCCTGTGCAGTATGGCGCAAGGCTTGAACATCCTTGGGAAAGCACGAGCCGCCGTAGCCACAGCCGGCGTACAGGAAGTGATAGCCAATGCGTGGATCGGAACCCATACCCTGACGGACCTGTTCGATATCGGCGTCCAGTTTTTCAGCCAGCAGTGCCAGTTCGTTCATGAAGGAAATACGCGTGGCCAGCATGGCGTTGGCCGCATATTTGGTGAGCTCGGCTGAACGTACATCCATGGCAATCAGTCTGTCACGGTTGCGCTGAAAAGGGGCATAGAGGTTGCGTAAGAGCTGCGTGGCCTTGTCCTCATCGGTGCCGATGACAATGCGGTCGGGCTTCATGAAGTCTTCGACAGCTGCGCCTTCCTTCAAAAATTCGGGATTGGAGGCAACACAGAATTCAATGTTTGAGCCGCGTCCCTGAAGCTCTTTCTGTATGGCTATTTTGACGCGGTCAGCCGTGCCGACCGGAACCGTGGATTTGTCCACCACCAGTTTGAAGGTGGTCATGTGCCGGCCAATATTGTGAGCCGCGGCCAAAACGTATTGCAGGTCGGCCGAACCGTCTTCATCGGGCGGTGTGCCAACGGCGATAAACTGGATGTCGCCAAAGTGTACCGAGGTTTCGATGTCGGTAGTAAAAATCAGACGGCCGGCGTCGGCATTCCGCTTGACCATGTCTTCGAGGCCCGGCTCGTAGATAGGAATACCGCCGGACTTGAGCGTATTGATCTTGTGCGCATCAACATCGACGCAGAGTACTTCATTGCCGACTTCGGCAAGGCAGGCGCCAGTGACTAGCCCAACGTATCCGGTTCCAATAACTGTAATTCTCATCGCTGAATTCCTGTTGTTCTTGTGCGCAAGGCTACGATTTGCCGAAGATAGTTTAGGCCATATCGGGAAGCAGGGCGTCATGCTCTGCGGATATGCCGTCTGTTCTGAATTGCATGGCGTGCAGCCGGGCATAGTGGCCATTAAGCGAGAGCAGGTCCGCGTGAGTGCCCTGTTCGACAATACGCCCCTGATCCATGACCAGGATAAGGTCTGCCTTTTCGATGGTCGATAGGCGGTGCGCGATGACGATTGTCGTCCTGTCCTTCATGACGTTATCCAGCGCGTTTTGGATGTGTCGTTCGGACTCGGTGTCCAGCGCT
>JBBRDR010000044.1:0-19827 GCA_038203745.1 Burkholderiales bacterium
GAGCGACAAGGATTACCGGGCTCAGCTGAACAAGATCAAGAGTGCAGGTGCAGACGTGCTTTACATCCCCAACTACACGCAGGATCTGGTGATTACCGTCAAGCAGGCCAAACAGATCGGACTCAATCTGCCGATGGTCAGCGGTCTTGATGCGGCACCTCCTTTTGCTACGCTCGTGGGCGACCCGGAAGCGGCTAACAACATTTATTTCGCCAATAACTTCTCGGACAAGGAACCTCAACTCACCGAAGTTCGCAATGCGTACAAGGCTAAGTTCAACGAGGATCCAATTAACAAGGCCTACCTTGGTTACGACAAGGTCACCGTGCTTCTGAAGGCGATTGAACTTGGTGGCGGAGCCACTGGCCCGCAAATTATCGCCGGGCTATCCAAAATTAAGGATGTACAAGGGACAACCGGCGTTATCTCACTCTCTCCGAAGACACACCAACCTCTCGGGCTGTCGATGGTCATGTACAAGATTGAAAATGGGAAATATTTGGAAATCGGTCGATACGTGCCGGAATCCCACAAATAGTTTTTCCGGTTAAGACGCCTGAAATATCATCAGTTGGAAAAATGGGCGCGGCCTGATTCAGTGACCGCGCCCTTTTTATACAGAGGGAAGCCATGCTGCAAAATATTTTCTTCGGGTTGTCGCTGGGAGCGGTTTATTCGCTGATTGCGGTTGGTTTTGCTCTGGTTTTCAATATTCTGAAATTCTCGAATTTTTCACACGGCGGGGTTATGTCATTTACAGCCTATGCCGGTTACTTCGCCTATATCTGGCTATTCAATGGCAGGATTGAAGGCATTTTGATGTTCGTTGCCGTTGTGTTCACTGCTGCCGTTGTGGGTGCGATTACTGCTGTTGCTATCGAGCGTGTCGGCTTTCGCCGCTTGCGCCGTAACCAGTCGCCTGTGATCTACTATTTTATTTCATCCATCACGCTGGGCATCCTGCTAGAAAACATCATCACCATCTTTGCTTCGAGCAACTTCTATTCCTATCCGGTTTTCTTTTCTTCCAAAAACATCGAACTTTTTGGAACGTCTTTTTCGGTGGCTGATTTCGTGACATTAATTTTCTCAGCCGTTGCTTTGGCTGCTTTATTGTTTGTGCTGTATAGAACAAAGCTAGGGCTGGGCATACGTACGGTGTCATTCGACGTTAATACTGCCAGCCTGATGGGTATCGATGCTAACCGTGTTGTGATGGCTACCTTCGCCATGTCCGGCGCGCTGGGAGGCATCAGTGGCGTGTTTCTTGGCATGAACTATTCGCTTTATCCGCAACTTGGACAACTCGTCGTCAAGGGGTTTGTCGCCTCGGTTATCGGCGGTCTTGGAAATATCACCGGTGCGGTGATCGGTGCCTTGCTGCTGGGTATTGTAGAAGTTGGGCTGATCGGCATGGTCGGTTCCGGACTGATGCCAGCCTTTGTTTTCGTAATCATGCTGGTCTTCCTGCTGGTTCGCCCCCAAGGCATTGCCGGCAAGATCGTTCAGGAAAAAGCCTGAGAGCGCTCATGATCCCCAATGCGAAATAAATACGAGAAAGCGCCATGGATTACATTTATTCAATACTGACCCTGACCGGCATCACCATGATTGGAGTCATGGGCACCTTTATGGTGACCGGGCTGACCGGCCAGTTTTCATTTGGCCAGGCGGCTTTTATGGCTGTGGGTGGTTATGTGTCGGCGATGCTGACACTTAAATTCAACCTTCCCTTTCCCGTGGTCGCTCTGGTTGGGTCGGCAGCGGCGATGCTGACCGGTCTGCTGGTTGGTTTGCCGACGGTGCGCTTACGGCGCGACTACATTTCCCTGGTGACCTTCGGCTTCGGTGAAGCCATCATTTCCGTTCTCAACAATTCAGCCCAACTGACTGGGGGGGCTGAAGGCCTGGTAGGCATACCCAAGCGGGTTGATCTGGCCCTCGTAGCGGCAAGCGTTGCCTGCTGCCTTTTCCTCGTGGCCTGTTACAAAAATTCAAAATACGGACGTCAGTGCCTTGCGCTCAGAACCGACGAATTGGCGGCACGTTCGATGGGAATTGATGTTAATCGTCTGAAGCTGGTCACTTTTCTTTTCGCTAGCGCCATTACGGGTTATGCCGGCGCGCTTTACGCCTTTTATGCGCAATATCTGGAACCAGGCTATTTCAATTGGACGGTGTCGGCCGAATGGCTGATCATCGTTTTTGTCGGCGGTATTAACAGCCTCACCGGCGCAATGGTTTCGGCAGTTATTCTGACCAGTTTGCCCGAGTTGTTAAGGTTTGCTTCGGCCTGGCGTATTCTCATCTATTGCATCATCGTGCTGCTCATTATCAATTTCCGACCTAACGGCATTTTCGGTGACTGGGAAATCAATCGACTCTGGAAAAAAAGCAAGCCTGTCAAAGGAGAAAAGGCATGAACGCTTCCTCTTCTCTTGGGTTGTTGCAAGCCGCTGGTCTTTGCAAAGCTTTTGGTGGAGTCAAGGCGGTTGAGGATTTCTCCTTCGAGGCAAAGCCCGGCGAGATCGTTGGCATCATCGGTCCGAACGGTGCGGGTAAAACCACGGCTTTCAATCTGGTCACCGGGGTTTACACGCCGGATAGCGGGAGTGTCGTTCTCGACGGCGTCGAGCTTGCCGGTTGGCGGCAGGATTCAATTGCCCGCGAGGGTATTGGACGGACCTTCCAGAACATTCGTCTCTTCAAGGGGCTGAGTGTGCTGGAGAATGTCATGACTGCATCTGATCCGTATGCGTCATATAACTTTTTTTCGGCAATTCTTTCGATGCCGGGCAAGCGTGCTGCCGATCGACAGGCAGCAGAAAAAGCGCGCGAGTATCTGAATCTCGTTGGGTTGAGCGGAATGGAAGACGCCCGGCCAGAATCGCTACCCTACGGTCTGCAGCGCAAGCTTGAATTGGCGCGTGCGCTGGCTATCCGTCCGAAGGTTATTTTGCTTGACGAACCTGCGGCAGGATTAAACCCCAGCGAAGTGCGTGAGTTCATCGATCTGGTTAAACGTCTGCACGAGCGCTTCAATTTCACCATTGTTTTCATCGAACATCGTATGGAAGTAGTGATGAATCTCAGTCATAAATTATTTGTTATGAGTTTTGGAAAGCTTCTGGCTAGTGGTGAACCGGAGGAGGTACGCCGTAATCCCGAGGTCATCGAAGCTTATATCGGTGAAGAGGAATAAATCGTGTCCTATCTGACGGTACAGGATCTCCATGTCTCCTACGGCCCGGTACAGGCCCTGCGTGGTGTAGATCTGAAGGTGGAAGAAGGTTCCATTGTTTCCATCATCGGCGCCAACGGCGCGGGTAAAACCACACTTCTCAATACGCTGTCGGGTATTGTCAAGCCAAAGTCCGGTTCTGTTTTGTTTCGCGGTAATCATTTGCCGGACAAGGCCTGCAACATTATTCGAGAAGGCTTGGCGCATGTGCCTGAGGGGCGAAAAATATTTCCGGGATTTACCATTGAGGAAAATCTGCTGGCCGGCGCTTACATCGTCGACGACAAGCAACTTGTTGAACAGCGCCGTGATGCGATGTATGCTCGCTTCCCGATTCTCGCTGAACGTACTCATCAGCAGGCCGGAACCCTGTCTGGCGGTGAACAGCAGATGCTGGCCATTGCCCGGGGTTTGATGTCTGATCCTGGTCTGCTGCTTCTCGACGAACCGTCTTTGGGCTTGGCGCCGTTAGTGGTGAAGTCAGTTTTTGCACTGATTCGGGAAATTCGGGACACGCAGGGAAAAACGATTCTCCTTGTTGAGCAAAATGCCAAGAAAGCACTGGCACTTTGCGATTACGCCTATGTTCTGGAAAATGGGGCCATCGTTCTGGAAGGACGTGGCAGTGAGCTCCTGAGCAATCCTGTCATACGCAAGGCTTATTTGGGCGCTGACGATTCCTGATTTTTCTGCAGCTGAAGACCAAAAAAACAACAGCACACCATGGGAATAGCTGCCTGAAAATGGAAACGAAAATTGATACACAAAAATCCCCTCTCGTTAAAAAAGTGGTTGAGACAAACGGCCGCAATCCAGTACGAACGCGCCTTGCGATCATTGAAGCAGCAACGGCGGAGTTTGCCGAATTTGGAATCGGTGGTGCGCGTATCGACGCGATTGCGCTACGTGCAGGGCTTAACAAGCGCTTGCTGTACTACTATTTTGGCAACAAGGATGATTTGTTCCAGGCAGTATTGGAGTGCGCTTATGAAGAAATTCGTACTGCAGAACACGCGCTACATCTCGACGAAATTGATCCTATCGAGGCGATACGAAAACTGGTGTCGTTTACCTGGAATTACTACATTGCCCATCCCGAGTTCCTATCGTTGCTGAACAGCGAGAATTTGCACAAAGCATCGCATCTGAAAAGGTCGAGAAACATTCTGGAGATGAATTCGCCGCTGCTCCAGATGCTTGAAACTGTTCTTGAACATGGGCGCTCACTGCGATTATTCCGTTCCGGGATCGACCCGGTTCAACTTTATATTTCAATCGCCGCACTATCCTATTTCTATCTGTCCAATCAACATACATTGTCAGAAATCTTCGGGCGCGATCTTCGCCATCCCAAGGCGGAAACAGAGCGCTTGTCTCACATGACGGAACTGGTACTCGGCTTTCTTCTGCTCTGAGATTTGCCGCTGGTTTAGCGGTAACGCGTTGTCTATTGCGGATGCAATGGGCAGACCACCCGTTTGACGGCAGGATCTTCGTGATGCGGGTGGATGGTAAATCCGAGTGAGCTCATCAGACGGAACATCTTGGTGTTCATCGCCAGTACGTCGCCAACAACAGCCCGGAAGCCCTTCAAGCGAGCGCTATCGATCAGGGCCGTCATCAGTTTTCGACCAACGCCGTGCTTCTGCCAGTCGTCAGAAACGGCTAGGGCAAACTCTACGGTTTCTCCGTCCGGGTTGGTTACGTAGCGAGCCACGCCGATCTGTAGATCAATGCCTTTCACGCCGGGAAGGGTGGCGACTAGCGCCATTTCACGGTCATAGTCGATCTGTGTGAAGCGCACCAGCATGGCCGGGGTCAATTCGCGCAGCGTGTCCATGAAGCGGTAATACTTGCTTTCATCGGACATGCGCTTGACGAAGTCCTGTTCCATCTCGGCATCCTCCGGCCGGATTGGCCGGATGGTGACGGTGCGTCCGTCAGGTAGTTCCCACTCCTGGATCAGGTGCACCGGGTAAGGGTGAATGGCCATGTGGGAATAACGATCGCCTGTTGTTGCGGCATAGTCGATGACGATTCGCGCATCGGCCGCAATAGCACCGTTCTCGTCAACAATTAGCGGATTGAGGTCGAGTTCCTGAAGCCAGGGGAGTTCGCAAACCATTTCGGAAATGTTTAGCAAAACGTCTTCCAGTGCTTCCATATTGATTGGCGGCATGTTGTGGAAGGCGCCCAGCAGCTTGGAGGCGCGCGTCGAGCGGATCAGGTCCTGCACCAGAAAGCGGTTCAGCGGAGGAAGCGCGACAGCACGATCACTGAAAATTTCAACTTCAGTACCTCCGGAGCCGAAAGTAATGATCGGCCCGAATGTGGGGTCGCGCAAAACGCCGATCATCAGTTCGCGGCCATTCGGACGGGCCAGATAGGGCTCAATTGAAACTCCGTTGATGCGGGCGTCCGGGTGCTTTTTCTGAACTGTTTCAAGGATATCGTGATAAGCGTTACGCACTGCAGGTGCATTGGTAATGTTCAGACGTACGCCACCGGCGTCGCTCTTGCGCACAATATCCGGTGAATCGACCTTCATGGCTACCGGGAAGCCGATCTGCTCAGCCAGTAGCAAGGACTCGGTTGGCGTACGTGCCACCATCGTCTGTGCTACAGGGATGCGGAAAGCGCGCAATACAGCTTTTGACTCCATTTCAGACAATACTTTACGGCGCTCCTGCAACACAGCCTCGATCAACATTTTTGCGCCTTCGGTTTCTTGGCGAGTCAGGTGCCAGGTGGCCACAGGCGTCTGCAACAACAATTTCTGGTTCCGGTAGTAGGTTGAGATGTGATAGTAGAGTTCGACCGCCGTCTCGGGCATGCGGAAAGCCGGAATGCCCGCGTTCTCAAGTGCTGTGCGCCCTTCAAGGACTTGTTCTTCACCCATCCAGCAGGCCAGCATGGGCTTGGAGGTTTGTCCGCTGATTCCGATAATTCCTTGGGCTACTTCCAGCGGTTGGGTCATGGCTTGTGGCGTGAGCATGATCAGAATGCCATCGACCCCTTCATCCTGGGCTACTGCAGAAATGGCGTCACGATAGCGGGCAGGCGTGGCATCGCCAGCGATGTCGATTGGATTGCTGTGCGACCAGTTGGAGGGCATGGTCGCGTTAAGTGTTTTCATGGTTTCGGCAGAAAGCTCGGCCAGCGGTATATCCATGTCGCCGGCACGATCGGCGGCCATGGCACCCGGGCCGCCACCGTTGGTGATGATGGCCAGTCGTTTTCCCTGTGGTCGGAATTTGGAGGCCAGGGCTTTGGAGGCATAGAACAACTGACCCACATTTTTTACCCGTACAACACCGGCACGTCGGACGGCTGCATCAAAAACAGTGTCAGATCCCGCAATCATGCCTGAGTGTACTTTTACCGCGGCCGAACCGCCGGCATGACGCCCGGCCTTGAGCAGGATGATGGGTTTGATGCGTGCGGCTGAACGCAGAGCGCTCATGAAGCGACGGGCGTTCCGGATGCCTTCAATGTAGAGCAGGATGTAATGCGTGCGGTTGTCGTAAACCAGGTAGTCGAGAATTTCGCCGAAATCGACATCGGCAGTGCTGCCGAGGGAGATAACGCTGGAGAATCCGACCCCGTTGGCTGCTGCCCAGTCCAGAACGGCAGAACACATGGCGCCCGACTGCGAAACCAGTGCCAGATTGCCGACACTGGCGCTAACACGAGCAAAGGTCGCATTGAGGCCGAGTTCGGGACGGATGATTCCAAGGCAGTTGGGTCCCAGCACACGCACACTGTAGCTGCGGGCGATTTCCAACGTTTTGCGCTCCATCGCTGCGCCTGAATGACCTGCCTCGGAAAAACCGGCAGTGATGATAATGACATTCTTGATGCCGCTGCGGCCACATTGTTCGACGATTTCAGGAACGGTTTGCGGACGGGTAGCAATAATTGCTAATTCGACGCGGGCACCAATTTCTTCGATTGACTTGAAGGCCTGGGCCCCCTGGATGGTTTTATGCTTCAGGCTGATCGGGTAGAGACGCCCTTTGTAGCCCGACTCCAGAATGTTTTTGAAGAGCACGCTGCCAACTGAGTTCTCCCTGTCAGAAGCACCGATGACGGCAACTGATTTGGGTTCAAAAAGGCTGGTGAGATAGTGTTGTTCGAGCATCGAGATTCACCTTAAGGGGTGATATTCAAGTGAAGGGGTAGTACCTCACTGCAAGCTAGCACAGAAAACCTTGAGTGTCAGTAGAGGAAGCCTTCTAATTCAAGCAGGTTAGATTGCGTTATCCGTCAATTCGGCGACGACGATTTGCTCGGCCAGCGCATTAACTGCTGCCGGAGTCAGATCGTCAGTGGTGAAATTTTGCGGGCTTTCCAAACCGTTAAAATTATTCTTCTGCGAACGGCGATATAGCGGATCGTAGTGCAACTCGAGTAACTCACTGACCAGTGCGTGCCACTGGGCGCTGGTTGCGTAGTTCTGCCAGCGTTCGATGGTTTCGCGGCTGTGTAGATTGCGTAGTACGTCGATCCGGGTGTTTAGCCAGTCAGGGGCATTTACAAAATAAGCATAGTCGCGCAGAAGAAAATCGACGCGTGCCTCGAACTTGGCTTCGATGTTGATGCATGTCCCTGCTCTCAGGGTTTCAAGGAGTGAATCCGGTAGTTGGATACTGCCGATTTTTCGGCTCTCGGCTTCGGCGAAAACCGGTTTTTCCGTATTCAGGGTCTGCAATGCAACGAGCAGCCGAGTTTCGAACATTTTTTGTGAGGGCTGCGGCGAATCCGGCAGTACGCCAAGAACCGAACCTTTGTGGTTGGCCAGTTCCTCAAGGTCGAGAACCTGTTCGCCACGTAACGCCAGCGCCTGAAGCAAGCGGCTTTTACCGCTGCCGGTTGCGCCGCAGACAACCCGAAATACTATCCGGCGCGGAAGTTCAGAGAGTGTCTCAAGCACCTGCTTGCGATAGTTTTTGTAGCCGCCTTCGAGTTGCTGGGCATCCCAGCCGATGCGTCTGAAAATATAGGTCATGGCGCCGCTGCGTTGCCCGCCACGCCAGCAGACGATCAGTGGCCGCCAGTTTTTGGGCCGATCTTGGAAGGAATTACGCAGGTAGCGGGCGATGTTTTCGGAAACATAGGCCGCACCAACTTTCTTAGCCGCGAAAGGGGAGTTCTGTTTGTACAGGGTGCCAACTTCAATGCGTTGCGCGTTGTCGAGCACCGGGCAGTTGATCGATCCGGGGATGTGATCGTCAGCAAACTCTGCTGGTGTGCGTACATCGATAATTTCATCGAAGAGTTGATAGTCCGCTATTTGCCCAACCGTAACGATGCCGTGTCTCATGGCCTCTATTTTAGCAGCGGCTCAAGCCCTCGCCAGACATTGTCGAGCAGAAGCGGTTGTGCCTCGGCGACCGGATGCAGATTGTCCGCCTGAAATAACTCTGGCCGAGTGGCCATGCCTTCGAGTAAAAAATCAACCTGTGCCGTCTTTTGTGCCTTTGAAACATCACTGAATGTCTTCTGGAACTGCACGGCGTATTCACCATAATTCGGAGGCAGACGCTGGCCGACAATGAGCACCCGGGCTTTTTTGTTTTGTGCGGCCTTGGTCATGGCTGTCAGGTTCTCGAGCATGGTGCTTAGCGGCAAACCGCGCAGGCCGTCATTGGCTCCCAGGGCGATGATTACGATGCTCGGTGAATGTCGCGCCAGTGCGGCCTCCAGGCGAGTACGTCCCCCGCTGGTGGTTTCTCCCGAAATGCTGGCGTTGACAACGCTATAATCGAGTTGCTTTTCCTGCAGGCGTTTGGCTAGCAAAGCGGGCCATGCCGTGTCCTGTCGGATGCCGTAGCCGGCGGAGAGCGAGTCGCCAAAGACCAGGATGGTTTTGGCCGCCTGTGCCGTGGGGGCAAGCAGAGTTAGTGCGATGAGCAGTAGAGAACAAAGTACAGGAGCGCGACAAATTGATGAAAAGCGAAACATGATTGATAAAATTTCAAATGTGGTTGAGGTTAGAGAGCTTACCAAGCGCGTTGATAACGGTGGTGATCCTTTGACCATTCTGCACGAGAATTCGTTTGTCGTCGCGGCAGGCGAAACCGTGGCGATTATCGGTGCCTCGGGCTCAGGGAAATCTACTTTGCTGGGCTTGCTGGCCGGGTTGGATTTGCCGAGCAGCGGCTCGGTGACGTTGGCCGGCGAGCCGCTCGGAAATCTCGATGAGGATGCTCGCGCTGTTTTGCGCGGTCGTTTGCTCGGATTCGTTTTTCAGTCGTTTCAATTGCTGCCCTCGCTTACGGCCATCGAAAACGTGATGTTACCCCTGGAGCTGGCCGGTGCCGACAAGGCCAAGGCGGAAGCCGAGTTTTGGCTTGATCGTGTGGGTCTGTCGCATCGGTTGCGTCACTACCCAAAACACCTTTCCGGCGGCGAGCAACAGCGCGTTGCCTTGGCGCGTGCTTTTGCCCCAAAACCCAAACTGGTGCTGGCCGATGAGCCGACTGGTAATCTTGATGCGGCAACCGGGCATCAAATTATCGAACTTATGTTTGCCATCAACGCCGAAAGTGCAACAACGCTGATTCTAGTTACGCACGATGAAGAAATAGCCGCCCGTTGTGGGCGCCGCCTGCGCATGCATGCCGGACGAATCGAGGAATTCATCTGAGAAAATACTGAATGAAATTCAGCTTCATATGCCTCGCACCAAAGACAGAATACTCTTTGCCGCTTCAACTCCGCTGCGCACGGCACCTTCCAATGTGGCCGGATATCCGGCACAAACATAGTCGCCCGCCAGCCATAGGCTAGGTAAAGGCGTTCGTACTGACGGTCTGGGCAGGTCGGGGCGGCATGAAAATGTCGCGCGCCGCTCACGGATGACGTGTTGCCACAAGGGTTGTGGAAGTGATTTGCCCAAAGTTGCTTCAAGTTCCCTATGCAGCGCTTCAATCAATGCGCTGCTTTCGAGTTCCCCCCAGTGGCCACTGGCGCTTAATACGAAGCCCATGACACCGGGTGTAGCGCACAGGGCGCCGCGATCAAACACCCATTGCCCTAATCCATTTTTGGTATCACCATCGAGCCCGAGCATGGGGCAGGGCAGCCGCACATCGGGCGGATAAGCGATGTAGGCCGTGGCGATAGGCTCGTAGGTATAACTCGAAAGCAAGGTGCTGACGTCGAAAGTTTCCGGCAATGCAACAAGCAGGCCTACAGCGTGTTGCGGGGCGACGGCGACGATGACGTGATCAAACATTTCGCCCTGAATCGGCCGGCGCGGGTCAATCTGCTCGATACGGGTGGATAAATGAATCTGGCCACCGTGCGTCCGAATGAAATCAGCAGCCTTGTCAGGAAATAAACGGTTTAGATCAGCCGCCGGCAGAAGCACATCGGTCTCGGCACGACCACCGCCGAGGCTGTCGCGCAGGACATTGGCAAAAATCTGGGCCGAGGCATTGGGTGGTGTTGTGTTGAGCGCAGCAAGGCAGAGCGGTTCCCACAGATAACGACGTAGGATGCCGTGTTGGCCGTGGCGATCGAGGAGATCTGCTACGGAGCAGTCGGCCGCCAGCCGATAGTTATTGCCTTGCAGGAAGCGCATGAAGCGGACGGATGCGAGTTTCTCGCCAAATGAGCAGCCTTTGGCCATCAGCAGGCCTATGGCCAGATGCAGTGGTGCGGGAAGGTGCGGCAGTGTCATGTGAAATCCGACACCGGGGTAGTTTAGTTTAAGAGGCAGACGTTTTAGCAGTTCTTGCGGATTGGCACCAACAGTCTGAATCATGCGCAAAGTCTGGTGATAGGCGCCGACCAGAATGTGCTGGCCGTTGTCGATTACGTGACCGTCAATTTCTACGCTGCGCGCCCGTCCGCCGAGTTGTCTGGCCGCCTCAAAAACACTGACTTCTACGCCAGCAGAACCGAGTTCAACTGCCGCAGTGAGCCCGGCCCAGCCACCGCCGATGATCGCGACCTTCATCCGCCTTATCAACCCTTGATCCACGTACGCCAGGCGATCCAGAGTTTGCGGATCGGTGTCAGCGAGGTGCGTTGGCTCAATACCAGGCAGCCGTCTCGTTTAATTTCGTCCAGTACGGTACGGTAGATGGCCGCCATGACCAGCCCTGGCCGCTGCGACTTGCGGTCGCCGTCCGGTAGTTCGCTCATGGCTTGTGTGTAGTAGTGTTCCGCGCGCTCGATCTGGAACTCCATCAAACGACGGAAGTTGTCGGTATGGCGCGCATTCAGGATGTCCGCTATCGGTACGTCGAAACGTTGCAGCTCATCGATGGGCAGGTAAACGCGCCCCCTGCGGGCGTCTTCGCCGACATCGCGGATGATGTTGGTGAGTTGGAAGGCCATGCCCAGATCGTGGGCGTATTTCTGTGTCTTGCGGTCCTGATAGCCGAAGATTTCGGCAGCAAGCAGGCCCACAACACTGGCCACACGGTAGCAATACAGCGAGAGCGCCTTGAAATCCAGATAGCGTGTCTGCCGCAGATCCATTTCCATACCATCGATAATTTCGAGCAGTAGTTCCTGCGGCAGATTGAATTCGGCAAGCACGGGCAGTAATGCTTTGGTGACGGGGTGCTCGGGTTGCCCGGCATAGAGTTTAGCCAACTCCTGTCGCCACCAGGACAGTTTGGTAGCGGCGATTTGTGGATCCAGGCACTCGTCGACGACGTCGTCGACTTCACGGCAGAAGGCATAGAGCGCTGTAATGGCGCGTCGTCGGTTGGGCGGAAGAAACAGAAAGCTGTAGTAAAAGCTGGAGCCGCTTTCGACCGCTTTTTTCTGGCAGTATTCGTCAGGCGTCATGCGTCATTCCATGGTTTGCAAGGGTTCAATTCTTACATGAATAGAGTGCGGCTGCCCATCAGTAGCCAGTCAGCGGTACGTAGTGCAGGGCGCCGGCGGAAAACATCGCCGCGTGCTCGACGAATCTGTTCGAGAATGCGCAGCCCCCCCTGTACCGTCAGGCGAATTTCCCAGCCCATACGCCCCGGTAACTGATGTACGAGTGGAGCACCCTCGAGCATCAACTGGCGCGAGCGATCAGTCTGAAAATCAAGCAGTGCGGCCCATTCGGCGCTCCAGCGGCCGTCAGCAATTTGGTTTTCGCGGATACCAAAGCTGTCCAGATCGGTTTGTGGCAAGTAAACGCGGTTTTTGTTCCAGTCAATGGCAATGTCCTGCCAGAAGTTGATCAGTTGCAGCGTCGAACAGATACAGTCGGAGCGATATAGGTTCTCAGTACTGGCGCGGTCCACAAGATACAGTAGCAGGCGGCCGACCGGGTTGGCTGAGCGCCGGCAGTAGTCAAGCAGTTCCGGGTAATCGGCGTAACGCTTCTGGACAACGTCCTGAGCAAAAGCATCGAGCAGATCACGAAAGAGTTGCAGCGGCAAATGCCATTTCTCGATAACGAGTGCCAATTCCTGAAAGGCCGGATCTATTGGTGTTTGCCCCTGCTCAATACGATAAAGTTCGTGGTTATACTCGGCCAGTGCTTCCAGACGCTGCTCATCACTGGCATCACCTTCGTCGGCAATGTCGTCTGCGCCACGTGCAAAACGATAAATCGCCTCAATCGGGCGACGCAAGCGCCTCGGCATGAGAATCGAGGCAACAGGGAAATTTTCGTAATGATCTACAGGCATTGCAGAGGTTGGGGGAGTCGAATCGGGGTTTATTAGTGTTTAAGCCTGCTGGCGATCAAGCGCGGCAGCTTACAGTATAGGCACATCTCAGGTAAAATGGCTGATTAGCGCGAGAGTGGCGGAATTGGTAGACGCACTGGATTTAGGTTCCAGCGCCGCAAGGCGTGGGGGTTCGACTCCCTTCTCTCGCACCATAATGTGACCGATGTACTGAGCCTTACAATTTTTTCAGCCCGTATTTACCAGCCTTCAAGGAATTTCAATGGAAACGAAAGCCACAAACACTAACGTCGAAGCCGCGCAACTGCCCAGCGCTCTTGAGCGTCGTCTGGATCTTGCGGTGGCTATCGCCGATCTCAGCAAGGACATAGAGCAGCGCCTCAAGCGCATGAGCAAGAACTTCAAGATGCCGGGTTTTCGTCCGGGCAAGGTGCCAGCCAACATCATCAAGCAGCAGTATGGTGATCAGGCGCACCACGAGGCGCTGAATGAGGCGCTGGAAAAAGCTTTCAGTGCGGCGGTCAATGACAGCAAGCTGCGCGTGGCTGGTTATCCGCGCATTGAGCCGAAGAGTAGTGACAGTACGACACACACTGAGTTCTTGGCAGTTTTCGAAGTGTATCCCGAGATCAAGCTGGGCGATCTGAAGGATGTGGAAATCGAGCGTCCGGTGCTGGAAGTCGGCGCAACTGAAATGGACAGCACGCTAGCTGTGTTGCGCAAGCAGCGCGTGCGTTTCGAACCAGTGGATCGTGCCGCCGCCTTAGGGGATCGCGTGACCATTGATTTCCTCGGCAAAAAAGATGGTGAGCCTTTCCCGGGCGGTCAAGCCAACGATTACCCCTTTGTTTTGGGCGAAGGCGCGATGCTGGCTGATTTCGAAAGTGCCGTGACCGGACTCAAGGCAGGCGAGGCCAAGGCCTTCGATATGACCTTTCCAGCTGAGTATCATGCCAAGGATCTGGCGGGTCAGGCCGTAACATTTGAAATTACGGTTAAGGAAGTTCGCGAATCGATTCTGCCTGAGATTGATGCTGATTTCGCCAAGTCGCTTGGTGTCGAAGACGGTGATACTGACAAGATGCGCGCAGAGATCGAGACCAACCTCAAGCGTGAAGTTAAAAAGCGCCTGCAGGGTAAGGTCAAGGATCAAGTTATGGACGCACTGCTCAAGGCAAATCCAATTGAGGTTCCAAATGCTCTGGTTGAACTGGAAGTTCAGCGCCTGATGCAGGCTGCGCGCCAGGATATGGAGCAGCGCGGCGGTGTCAAAATGAAGGATTTTCCGATGCAGACTGAGTGGTTCACAGATCAGGCCAAGCGTCGCGTCAGTCTCGGTCTGGTACTTTCGGAAATCGTCAAGGTTAACGAATTGCATGCCAAGTCGGAACAGGTCAAAGCCATTGTTGAGGAGTCGGCCCAAAGCTACGAGCATCCGGAAGAAGTGGTTCGCTGGTATTACGCGCAGCCTCAGCGTCTTGCCGAAATCGAAGGCGTGGCAATTGAAGATAATGTCGTCGCTTGGGCACTATCTAGCGCCAAGGTTGTCGATAAGGCTGTTGTCTTTGACGAGTTGATGGGTCAGAAGTCCTGATCGACAGCATTATTGGGTATAGAGGAGCAGGCATGAGTATTGATCGCATTGAATCTGAAAACCACTGGAATCCCCAATCGCTCGGCATGGTGCCGATGGTCATCGAGCAGAGCGGCCGTGGGGAACGGGCGTATGACATCTACTCTCGGCTGCTCAAAGAGCGCGTCATTTTTCTTGTCGGGCCGGTCAATGATGTGACGGCCAACCTGGTGGTGGCGCAACTCTTGTTTCTGGAAGCTGAAAATCCAGACAAGGATATTCATTTCTACATCAACTCACCGGGCGGCTCGGTTTCGGCAGGAATGTCGATTTACGACACCATGCAGTTCATCAAGCCCGATGTGTCGACGCTGTGCATGGGTCAAGCCTGTTCGATGGGTGCCTTTCTGCTGACGGCGGGTACCAAGGGCAAGCGCTTTGCCTTGCCCAATGCCCGCGTGATGATTCACCAGCCGATGGGCGGATTTCAGGGGCAAGCATCGGATATCGCCATTCATGCCAAGGAAATTCTTTCCTTGCGTGCCAAGCTCAATGAAATAATGGCGCACCATACTGGGCAACCGATTGAGCGCATTGAGCGGGATACGGATCGCGACAATTTCCTTTCGGCGCAGGAAGCGGCAGACTATGGCTTGATTGACAAAGTGTTGGTCAGTCGCGAAACGCTCTAGCCTGAAACGTGTTTGTGGATTCGAGTGCGTTTTTGAATAAACTGCACCACATGGAATGAGGTAAGCCGGAATGACAGAAAAGAAAAGTGGTACTGAGAAATTGCTCTACTGCTCGTTCTGCGGCAAGAGTCAGCATGAGGTTAAGAAACTCATTGCCGGGCCGTCTGTATTTATCTGCGACGAGTGTATCGAGCTGTGCAACGATATCGTTCGCGATGAAATATCTACCGATCAGGTTGGTAAAGACGCCAAGACTGATTTGCCGACGCCAAAAGAAATTTCCGCATTGCTTGAGCAATACGTGATTGGTCAGGAACCGGCCAAACGGATTTTGTCCGTGGCGGTTTATAACCACTACAAGCGCTTGCGTCATCACGGCAAGATGAACAACGAGGTTGAACTGGCTAAGAGCAATATTCTGCTCATCGGGCCGACTGGCTCCGGCAAGACGCTGCTGGCCCAAACGTTGGCGCGCATGCTCAACGTACCTTTCGTGATGGCTGATGCAACGACGCTGACCGAAGCCGGTTATGTGGGCGAGGACGTTGAGAATATCATCCAGAAGCTGCTGCAGAAGTGTGATTACGATACCGATAAGGCTCAGCAGGGCATTGTCTATATCGATGAAATCGACAAAATTTCACGTAAATCGGACAACCCCTCGATTACCCGCGACGTCTCGGGTGAAGGCGTGCAACAGGCCTTGCTCAAGCTGATCGAAGGCACGGTGGCTTCGGTGCCGCCGCAAGGCGGGCGCAAACATCCGAATCAGGATTTTGTGCAGGTTGATACAACCAATATCCTCTTCATCTGCGGTGGTGCATTTGACGGTCTGGAAAAAGTCATCCGTAACCGTTCCGAGAGCGGTGGTATGGGTTTTGGTGCCGAAGTGAAGAGCAAGGCGGACAAAAAAGCGATCGGTGAAGTGTTGCGCACAGTCGAGCCTGAAGATCTAATCAAGTTTGGTTTGATTCCAGAACTGATCGGTCGTTTGCCGGTGGTTGCCACGCTTGAGGAGCTTTCCGTTGAAGCGCTGGTAAAAATCCTCATCGAACCAAAGAATGCCTTGGTCAAGCAGTATCAAAAGCTATTCTCGATGGAAGGTGTTGAGCTTGAAATTCGTCCGGCGGCCATGACAGCTATTGCCAAACGTGCACTCGATCGCAAGACCGGTGCGCGTGGACTACGTTCGATTCTGGAATCCGTTCTGCTTGATACCATGTACGAACTGCCGGGTATGGAGAATGTATTAAAGGTGGTTATTGACGAGAATATGATCAGCAGTGACGCAAAACCGATTCTGATCTACGCTGATCAGCCTATGGTTTCAAATTCAAACTGATTCAACAGATCGTGTTGTCGCGGCTTGCGGCTTGAAATACGTCTTCATGTCCCCATCTCGGTGACTGTACCCATACCTAGAGAGCACAATTGATGTCTACTAATTTTCCCCTCTCTGCTGAGTCCGTTGAATTGCCCCTGTTGCCCTTGCGTGATGTGGTGGTTTTCCCGCACATGGTGATTCCGCTGTTTGTCGGTCGGCCCAAATCGATCAAGGCGCTTGAAGTCGCGATGGAGGCTGGCAAGGGTATCCTGTTGGTGGCCCAGAAATCAGCCGTCAAAGATGAGCCGGAAGCCGAAGATCTGTACAGTATCGGCTGTGTGGCCAATATTCTGCAGATGCTGAAATTGCCGGACGGTACGGTAAAGGTTCTGGTTGAAGGAACACAGCGGGCGCATGTCGACCTGATCGAAACCCGGGACGAAATGTTCGTTGCTTTCGCTCGTCCCGTTGATGTCGAAGATGGTGTTGATCACGAGGTCGAGGGGTTACGTCGTGCGGTGATCTCCCAGTTTGATCAGTACGTCAAACTGAACAAGAAGATCCCACCGGAAATTCTGACCTCGATTGCCAGCATTGAAGAAGCCGGCCGTTTGGCCGATACCATTGCGGCCCACCTTCCGCTTAAACTTGAGCAAAAGCAGGACGTGCTTGAGATGTTCGAGATTCGTCCGCGGATTGAACGCCTGCTTTCACAGCTGGAAACCGAAATCGATATCCTTCAGGTTGAAAAGCGTATCCGTGGCCGCGTCAAGCGTCAGATGGAGAAAAGCCAGCGCGAGTATTACCTCAACGAACAGGTTAAGGCGATCCAGAAGGAACTGGGTGAGGGCGAAGAGGGCGCTGATCTCGAAGAACTTGATAAAAAAATCAAAGCCGCCGGCATGAGCAAGGAAGGTCTGGCCAAGGCGCAATCTGAACTCAAGAAACTCAAGCTGATGTCACCGATGTCGGCCGAAGCGACTGTTGTGCGCAATTTCATCGAGACACTGATCAATCTGCCGTGGCGCAAGAAGACGCGCATCAGCAAGGATCTGGCTGAGGCCGGAAAGATTCTTGATAAGGATCACTGGGGACTGGAGAGAGTTAAGGAACGCATTATCGAGTATCTTGCCGTGCAACAGCGCGTGGATAAACTGAAAGCGCCGATTCTCTGTTTGGTTGGACCGCCTGG
Organism: Burkholderiales bacterium; assembly: GCA_038203745.1. Taxonomy (GTDB): domain Bacteria; phylum Pseudomonadota; class Gammaproteobacteria; order Burkholderiales; family Rhodocyclaceae; genus Propionivibrio. The sequence continues at coordinate 17,673 of JBBRDR010000044.1, forward strand.
CGTTGGTAAAACATCGTTGGGGCAGTCGATTGCCAGTGCAACCGGACGCAAGTTTGTACGCATGAGTCTGGGTGGCGTGCGTGACGAAGCTGAAATTCGCGGTCACCGTCGCACTTACATTGGTTCAATGCCGGGCAAGATTTTGCAGAACATGACCAAGGTCGCGGTAAAAAACCCGCTCTTCCTGCTCGACGAAGTCGACAAGATGGGGCAGGATTTTCGTGGTGATCCGAGTTCGGCGTTATTGGAAGTGCTCGATCCGGAACAGAATTCGACTTTTGTCGATCACTATTGCGAAGTCGAATACGACCTCTCGGAAGTGATGTTCGTGGCGACCGCCAATACAATGAATATTCCAGCACCGTTGCTTGACCGCATGGAAGTGATTCGTCTCTCCGGCTATACCGAAGACGAAAAGATTAACATTGCACGGCGTTATCTTCTGCCCAAGCAGATGAAGAGCAATGGCCTCAAAAAAGCCGAGTTGACTGTCGCTGAAAGTGCTTTGCGCGATATCGTCCGCTACTACACGCGTGAAGCCGGTGTGCGTGCGCTGGAACGTGATATTTCCAAGATTTGTCGCAAAGTGGTGAAAACACTTCTGCTCAAGAAGAGCCAAATAAAAATGGCGGTGACGGCGCGTAATCTGGATAAATTCCTGGGCGTTCGTCGTTACAGCTTCGGCATGGCCGAACGTGAAAATCAGGTCGGTCAGGTGACTGGTCTGGCGTGGACGGAAGTGGGCGGTGAGTTGCTGACCATCGAATCCGTTGTGTTGCCAGGAAAAGGCAAGACGATTACTACTGGCAAACTCGGTGAAGTCATGCAGGAGTCGATTCAGGCTGCACTGTCGGTGGTCAGAAAGCGTTCGCGTTCATTGGGCATCGCTGAAGATTTCTATCAGAAGAGCGACATTCATATCCATCTGCCTGAGGGTGCGATTCCCAAAGATGGGCCATCAGCCGGTGTTGGTATATGCACAGCGTTGGTGTCAGTGCTGACGGGGATTCCAGTGTGCTGCGATGTAGCCATGACTGGGGAAATCACCCTGCGTGGCGAAGTCTTGCCGATTGGTGGTCTCAAGGAAAAACTTCTCGCCGCGGTGCGTGGCGGTTTGGGACGTGTGCTGATTCCGGAGGAGAATGTTCGGGATTTGACTGAGATTCCGGACAACATCAAAAACAAGCTGGAAATCATTCCGGTCAAGTGGATTGATCAGGTGCTTGAATTGGCGTTGGAACGTCTGCCGCAACCCCTCGCTGACGAAGAAGCAACAACGGCTGCTGCTCCCGGAACCGAGAATTCGTCTGCACAAACCATCGTTACTCATTGATTCGTTATAAAAGCATGCCGGGATGGAAAATTTTTCCGGCATGCATGCCCTGCTGCAGGGTATGAGAAATAGTGTAGAACTCCCCAAACCCTCTTGACATAAGGTTTTCAGCCTTGTTATAAGTCATCTGCAGGCTTTCCTGTTCTTCTGTGTTCTTCTACCATCATCGAAGGGGTCATACGTGAATAAATCTGAACTGATTGATCAAATCGCCAAATCGGCTGATTTGTCCAAGGCTGCTGCAGGTCGCGCTCTTGATGCAACAATCGCTGCTGTGAAGACGTCCCTGAAAAAGGGCGGCATGGTAACACTCGTTGGTTTTGGCACGTTTTACGTTGGCAAACGTGCTGCCCGTAGCGGTCGTAATCCGCGCACTGGCGCAGCGATTAAGATCAAGGCAGCTAAAGTACCGAAGTTCCGCGCTGGCAAAGGCCTCAAGGATGCTGTAAACTAGTAACACTTTGTGCTTCAAGCGCGGTATGGGTGCTTAGCTCAGTTGGTAGAGCGCTAGCCTTACAAGCTGGATGTCGGCGGTTCGAGCCCGTCAGCACCCACCAAGAAGAGCAAAATAATGTTGCTTGTTTTCGTAGTTAGCACACTTACACGTTGTGTGCTGTTAGGGAGTGGTAGTTCAGTTGGTTAGAATACCGGCCTGTCACGCCGGGGGTCGCGGGTTCGAGTCCCGTCCACTCCGCCAACAAGCATTAAGACCCTGTAAAATACTGGCTTGCTAGTATCTACAGGGTTTTTTGTTTTGAAACCATTGCAAAAAGCGAGCAATTGGACGGGCCTCGCGAGGCGCCCAAAGTGCTAGCACTCATC